>NZ_JAJDWC010000103.1 GCF_022825805.1 Phaeobacter sp. | reverse complement strand
CCCGCTTCGACGCGTGCGAACGCAGCAGCCCAAATCTCCAGTCGCCTACGGCTCGTTCCGATTTGGGCTGCTGCGGTACTAACTGAAGCGGACAATTGGCATGTTACCTACACCGGACAATTCAGAATGTTCTCGACACCGCTGGGGTTGCTCTTGGGGCAAACTATGGCGGATAAAGAGGAAAACAAGATGGCGGACCGGCTCATGGCGAACAAAAGCGACCTGGCAAGGCAATTCATTGAAGCAATCCCACATGCGCGGGAATTGGGCATGAAAGTGGAGAGTATTAGTGATGGTTCTGCCGAAATATCAATGCCCTACGATGAGAAGTTAATCGGGGATCCTGACACCGGTGTGATCCATGGTGGGGCGGTTTCTGCCCTGATGGACACCTGCTGTGGGGCCGCTGTGATGTGCCATGCCTCAGCGCCCGGCGGGACGGCAACCATCGATCTGCGGATCGATTACATGCGCGCGGCGACACCGGGCCAGACCATTTTGACCCGTGCAACCTGTCACCACATGACTCGTAACGTCGCGTTTGTGCGGGCCGTGGCCATGGATGATGATCAAGACAACCCGGTGGCCACAGCAGTTGGCGCCTTTACAGTGGAGAGCAAGTTTTGAGCCGTCCTCGTCCCGAACCCGTCCAGGTGATCAAACAACGTCGTGATGCAGCGCTTGCAGCTTTGGTCAATTCAGTGCCTTATGCGCGGTTTCTCAACATCACCTTCGACCGCCGCGGCGACGAGCTGACCGCGCAGTTGAATTTTGACGAAAAGCTGATCGGCAATCCATTTTTGCCGGCAATCCATGGTGGCGTCACCGCAGCCTTTCTGGAAGTGACGGCAGTGATGACGCTGACCTGGAGCAGCCTTTGGGCGCAGATCGAAAGCGGCGCGCTCAATGTGGAGGAGTTGGCGGCGGGCAAATTGCCACGGCAACCAAAGACGATCGATTTCACAGTTGATTATCTGCGGTCGGGACTGCCGCGAGATGCCTATGCCCGCGCCACGGTTTCGCGCGCAGGGCGTCGCTATGCGTCAGTTCATGTGGAGGCTTGGCAGGATCATAAATCCAAGCTCTATGCGCAAGCGACCGGTCATTTTCTGATGCCGCAGGCCACCACTGCGGCCGACACTGCCACCGCAGGCGGCTGATCCATGGCCGAGACGCTCCGGTCACCGGAGACGGAGATCAGCCATCGCCGAGTGTTGAAGGTGGCCGTGCCCATCGTCCTGTCCAACGCCACCGTTCCCATATTGGGCGCGGTCGATACGGGTGTGGTCGGACAGATGGGGCAGGCCGCGCCAATCGGAGCCGTCGGGATCGGGGCTGTCATTCTGGCCACGATCTATTGGATCTTTGGCTTTCTGCGGATGGGAACCACCGGGTTGGCGGCACAAGCCAAAGGGGCAGGGGACAACGCTGAAATGGGTGCGATTCTCAGCCGCGGGCTGTTGATTGCCGCCGTGGCGGGCGTCAGCATGATTGTGGCGCAAGGGGGTGTTTTCTGGGCCGCCTTCGCCATTGCGCCCGCCAGCCAGGAGGTCGAAACCCTGGCGCGAGACTATCTGCAGATCCGTATTTGGGGAGCGCCTGCCACCATCGGGCTTTATGCGATCACCGGTTGGCTGATTGCAATTGAACGCACCAGACAGGTGTTTGTGCTCCAGATCTGGATGAATGGTATCAATATCATTTTGGATCTGTCGTTTGTGCTTGGCCTCGGATGGGGCGTTGGCGGTGTCGCCACGGCCACGCTGATTGCCGAATGGAGCGGCTTTGCCCTTGGGCTGTGGTTTTGCCGCGAGGCCTTCGTGGGCAGGCAGCGGCACGATTGGGCTCGCGTGTGGGATCCGCAGCGTTTGCGGCGCATGGCACAGGTCAATGCCGATATCATGATCCGCTCGGTTTTGTTGACCGGATCGTTCACTGCCTTCTTGTTTATCGGTGCAGATCTGGGCGATGTGACCCTTGCGGCCAATCAGGTCTTGCTGCAATTCATTGAAATCACGGCATTTGCGATGGATGGTTTTGCCTTCACGGCAGAGGCTATGGTCGGCAGTGCCCTGGGGGCAAAATCGCGAGCGGATTTCAGGCGCGCCTCCCTGCTGAGCAGCCAATGGGCTGCCGGGACAGCCATTGTTCTTGCGGCGTTTTTTGCGCTGGCAGGTGGCGGGCTGATTGGCCTGATGTCGACCTCCGAAGAGGTGCGAGAGGCGGGGCGGACCTATCTGATCTGGGTCGCGGTTTTGCCTCTGGTCAGTGTCGCGAGCTATATGCTCGATGGGATTTTCATCGGCGCCACCTGGACGCGGGACATGCGCATCGCAATGATACAGTCTGTTAGCCTGTATTGCATAGCTGTTGTCCTGCTGGTCCCACTCTTGGGCAACCATGGTCTATGGGCGGCGCTGATGGTGTTGAATGTCGCACGCGGTGTCACCCTGGGCCTGCGCTATCCACGGCTGGAGGCCTCAATCGGCCGCACTTAATGCGCGGCTGATGATCTATGTGGTCTTTGGGCCTCTTCAGGTCTCTTGGTTTGGTGTCCATCCACCCGGCTAAAGACTGGATCAGAGCAACCGTTTCACCTGTTCGGGCGGCCGACCGATCACCGCAGCCGTCCCAGTGATTGCGATGGGGCGTTGGATCAGGATGGGGTGCGCAGCCATTGCCGCAATCAGAACATCCTCTGGATCGGACAGTGCAAGGCCCAGCTCGGCAAATACCGGCTCGCACGGCCGCAACAGGTCAGTGATCGGCAGGCCACTGCGTTGTTGCACCTGCCGGATTTCCTCCCCCGTTGGGTTATCATCGAGGTAAAGGCGGACCTTATGATCTGCGCTGTGCTCCTCAAGGATCTGCAAACCGGCGCGCGATTTGGAACAACGGGGATTGTGCCAATAGGTGATCACAACCAGGCATCCCGTTTGCTTCCAACCGCATCGGCAACCGAGGCAAACCCATCGCGTGCGAGTAGGTCATCCAACCCGCGGGCAATGTCTCCGGCCAGCGACAGGCCGCCATAGACCAGCGCGGTGTAGAATTGCACCGCAGACGCGCCCGCGCAGATCTTGTCATAGGCTTGTTGCGCAGTGGAGACGCCGCCAACACCAATGATGGGCACCTGACCCTCCAGCAGCGTGGACAGCTTGGCCAGCACCTGGGTCGATTTCTCAAACAAGGGCGCACCGGACAGGCCACCTGCCTCGCCCTTGTGATGGCTGCGCAGCCCCTCACGTGACAGGGTTGTGTTGGTTGCGATCACCGCATCAATCCCGCAGGCCACCGCAACCTCGGCAATGTCTTGCAGACCTGCCTGATCCAGATCAGGTGCGATTTTCAGGAACACGGGGATTGGCTGGGCCAGGGTGTTCCGGGTTTCGATGACGCCCGTCAACAGCGCAGAGAGCGCGGCTTTGCCCTGCAGATCGCGCAGTTTCTCCGTATTGGGGGAGGAGACATTGACGGTTGCAAAATCGAGATGCTCACCGCAATGGGCAAGTACGGTCGCAAAATCGCCAGCTCTGTCGGTGCTGTCCTTGTTGGCACCGAGGTTCAGCCCGACCACGGCGTTTCGCGGCCGGTTGGCCAGCCGTGCGGCGATGACATCCATACCCTCGTTGTTGAAGCCGAACCGGTTGATCGCTGCTTTGTCTTCTTGCAGGCGGAACAATCGGGGCTTGGGGTTTCCGGGTTGCGGTTTGGGCGTGGCGGCACCGACTTCGATAAACCCAAAACCCGCAGCGCTCAGGGCGGGGATGGCTTCTGCGTTTTTGTCAAAGCCTGCGGCCAAGCCCACCGGGTTCGGCAGTTCAAGCCCCGCGATCGTGGTTTTCAGCCGGGCAGAGGTCACTGGTCCGGTTTTTGGTGTCAGGCACAAGCGGAGCGCCTTGATCGACAGGCCATGTGCAGTTTCGGGGTCAAACTGATGCAGCGCCGCAAGACCCAGGCGCTCCAACAGCGTCACGCCATGTCCTCCGGAAAGACATGCCCCTGATCCGAAAGCGGCAGCTCCTTGGCCCAAACCACATCAGACAGGTGCATCTTGCGGTACAGGTGCGGGAAATCTGCGCCACAACGGGACACCTCCCAGCGCAGATCCTGGCCAAGGCTGTCGGCATCAACGGCAATCAGCCAGAGGCCCTGCGCACCAGCAAAGTGCTTGGCGGCGGTTTCTGCGGCCTGGGTCGCGGTGGAGAAATGAATGTAACCGTCTGTCAGGTCGATAGGAGCGCCCAAAGTCTCCCCATCTGCCTGAAGCTTGGCCCATTCGTCGGAGCGGAAAATCTTGTAGATCAGCATATGCGCGGTGATGCCCTGCCGCCTCGTCGCAATCAAGTGCCAATATCGGTCGATCTGCCGCAAAGGCAGGGTGGAAAGCCACTTTTCCCCTTTGACTGTTTCACCGTTTGCGAGCACCATTCGCACAATCGAAAACAAGGGGAGTCTTTTCTCATGCTCACACGTCTTATGACGTCTGCTGCCGTACTTGGCCTGACCGCGGGCGCGGCCGCTGCCGACTATAAGCTGACCGTTCTGCACACCAACGACATCCACAGCCGCATTGAATCGATCAACAAATACGATTCGACCTGCAACGCCGAGGGCGAAGCCGAAGGGAAGTGCTTTGGTGGCGTTGCGCGGATCAAATCCGCTGTCGACGGCAAACGGGCCGCGATGGAAGGTGAAAATCTGATCGTGCTGGACGCGGGCGATCCGTTCCAGGGTTCGCTGTTTTACACCACCTATAAAGGTGCTGCCGAAGCGGAGTTCATGCAGGCCATCGGTTATGACGCCATGGCAGTTGGCAACCATGAATTTGATGACGGCCCAGAGGGGCTTGCCGGATTTATCGATGCTGTCGATTTCCCGGTCGTCTCCGGCAACCTCGATCTGAGCGCAGAAGCCAGCCTGAACGGCAAGGTCGCCAATCATGTGATCCTCGAAGTCGGTGGTGAGCGTATCGGTATCGTCTCTGCTTTGGCGACCGACACGGTTGATACCTCTTCTCCCGGCCCCAATGTGGTGTTCCAGGACGAAATTCAGAGCCTGCAAGCAGATGTGGATGCGCTGACGGCCGAAGGTGTCAACAAGATCATCGCGCTGACCCATGTTGGTCTGGCCAAGGATCTGGAAATCGCGGCACAGGTCAAAGGTTTGGACCTGGTTGTTGGCGGTCACTCCCACACCTTGCTTTCGAACACCAGTGACCGGGCCGCGGGCGCCTATCCGACTATGGTTGGTGATGTGCCGGTTGTGCAGGCTTATGCCTACTCCAAATACCTCGGCGAAGTGACGCTGACCTTCGATGATAATGGCAATGTGCTCTCTGCCATGGGCGAGCCGATCCTGCTGGATGCCTCTGTGACGCCGGATGCTGCGATTGCGGCTCGGGTGGCAGAAATGGGCGCTCCGATCGAAGAGATGAAGCAGCGTGTTGTCGCTGAAACCGCGGATGCGGTGGAAGGCGCACGTGAGGTTTGCCGGGCCACGGAATGCGCCATGGGCAATCTGGTTGCGGACGCCATGCTGGATCGGGTGAAGGATCAGGGCATCACGATTGCGATCCAGAATGGCGGCGGTCTGCGCGCGTCTATCGACGCGGGCGAAGTCACCATGGGTGAGGTTCTGACTGTTCTGCCATTCCAGAACACCTTGTCGACTTTCCAGATCACCGGTGAAACCGTGATCGCGGCGCTTGAGAATGGCGTAAGCCAGGTGGAAGAGGCCAAGGGCCGTTTCCCCCAGGTCGCGGGGCTCCAGTTCACCTGGGACCAGTCGGTCGCGCCGAATGAAGGCCGCGTGAAAGACGTCATGGTGATGGACGGCGGCGCCTGGGTGCCAATCGATCCCGCCAAAACCTACGGCGTGGTCACCAACAACTACGTGCGCAATGGCGGCGACGGCTACAAGATGTTCGCAGGCGACGACAAGAGCGCCTATGACTTCGGTCCTGACCTCGCAGATGTTGTTGCTGAATACCTGGCGGAGCAGGGCCCCTACAGCCCCTACACCGATGGTCGCATCAGCAAGAAGTAAACTGGCTGTTCATCGCTGACATCTTTGGCCGCGCCCGATCTCTGGGTGCGGCCTTTGTTTTTTGGGGCCTGAGGAGGTAGGATCAGGTATGGACCATCCTTTGATCGATCTTATCAATGCCCGCATCAAAGAGGCGGAAGCCGAGGGCGCGTTCGAGAACCTGCCGGGCGCGGGAAAACCGTTGCCGCGCGTCGATGATCCGCAAAATGTGCTGCTTGATAGATTGGTGAAAGAGAATGGTGCGGTGCCTGAGTTTGTCAGCCTCTCCCGCAGCCTGGCCGATCTGCGCAAAGAGTTGGCCGACACGGGGGATCGCACAGCGCGTCATAAGATCCTCAAGGAGATGTCGTTGCTGGAGGCTCGCATAGATCTGGCGCGTAAGGCTTATCGTCGGGGGCGTGACTAGCACGTCTTTGCCTAAAGATGCGATCTCAGTTGGAGTGCGCGCTTGCCGGACCGTTGCCTAGCTTGCGGAACTGCGCTCCCCAATGGCTTTGGTCATTAAAGACACCAGTTGTTCGCGCTCCGCCAGAGACAGTCCGGGCAGGATTTCCGCCTGCATTGCCATGACAACCGGACCCGCACGCCCGAGCAGTGATGCGCCGGCTTGCGACAGGCTGACGATGCGGGCACGGCGGTCCTGAGCAGAGACCGTGCGTTCGATCAAACCCTTGGCCTCGAGCCGGTCGATCACTTTGCCCAATGTTGCGCGATCATAAGAAATCCGACTGGCCACAGTGGCCTGATCAACACCTGATTCCAGCGCAAGCGCATTGAGGGTTGCAAATTGAACAGGCGTTAAATCAAGATCATGCTGAGACATCCGCTCTGCAAACAGCGATACCGAGATCTGATGAAGACGGCGGATCAGGTAGCCAGGAAGTTGAAACATGTCAAACTCTGGTTTGCTCATTCGAAGTCCTTCCACGTGCAAAGATCAGGCGCAGATCTCGGGCCAAATCACCCCGGTCTCTTTTGCCTATAAATTACTGTTAACTTTCGATCTATGTTAAAATATCGTGGGTCTTACCGAAATGCCGCTTTCGCTTGTGCGACCGCATCTGTAGATCAGGGACATGTCCATTCGTTTTGCATCGCTATCCGAAATTGCTGATCAGAAATACGACAGTATAATTGACGTACGAAGCCCGGCTGAATTTGCCGAAGATCATTTGCCCGGTGCGATCAACCTTCCGGTTCTGGACAACGACGAACGCGCAGAAGTTGGTACGATCTACGTCCAGCAAAGCCCGTTCCTGGCCCGCAAACTGGGCGCCGCCAAAGTGTTTCGCAACGCAGCTGACCATATTGAGACGCATCTGAGCCAGTATGATGGATCTTGGCGGCCGCTGGTCTATTGTTGGCGCGGTGGTCAGCGGTCCGGCAGTTTCACCTGGTTGTTGCAGCAGATTGGCTGGCGCGCGGATGTCGTCGACGGCGGCTATCAGAGCTACCGGCGTCTCGTGCATGACTTTTTATATAATACCACACTTCCGCATCGGTTTGTAGCGCTGGACGGCTACACCGGAACTGCCAAGACGAAAATCCTTGCTCAGGTTGCGGCGCTTGGCGGGCAGGTGCTTGACCTGGAGGGCTGCGCGGAGCACCGCGGCTCTTTGTTGGGGGGCTATGATGCGCCGCAACCGAGCCAGAAAACGTTTGAATCACGTGTCGCGGGCAAACTGGCCGGGTTCGACCCGCGCCTGCCCGTGCTGGTGGAGGCCGAGTCGAGCAAGATCGGCGCGCGCATTGTGCCACCGACGATTTGGGCCGCCATGAAAGCAGCACCGCGTGTTGAAGTGACGGCCAGCGTGGAGGCCCGATGTGCGTATTTACGCGCAGAATACGATGATATCCTGTCCAACGCCGCGATGCTGCAAGAGCGTTTGCATACCCTGCGAGAGCACCGATCAAACGCCGTAGTGGATGGCTGGATGGATTTGATCGCGGCGGGCGATAAATCAGCGCTGACAGAGGCGTTGATGGTGCAGCACTATGATCCGGCCTATACGAAATCCCGAACTGCCATCGGTGCGCCGGTTCTGCACCAGCTGAAGGCGCAGGACCTTAGAGATCGCGATATCTCCCGCCTTGCGGAGGAATTGCTGGGCATTCTGAACACGCAGTAACCGGCGATGTGGGGCGGACCTGCCGGTAGCAGTATCTGTGACCGGTCACAATCTGCATGAGCTTTGCTGGTTAAGATTTTGTTATTTTATATTAATTTACTGTAATGGCGTTGGGCGTGCCGGTGAAATGACCAATGATGGCAGCCTCCGGTGCCACAGATTTCAGCGCCTTAAGAACTGTGTCTGCCTGCGTTGGATCCACCGCTGCGAGTAAACCGCCCGCGGTCTGGGGATCAAACAGCACATCTTGCGACCCGCCAGTCGCCAGGTTGGGCACCAGCGCTGCATTGTCCTGGAACAGTGAGGACCGCACGCCGCTGTGAACCAAATCGGTGACGCCAGGCAGAACCGGAACGGCGTTGAAGGTGACATCGGCGCCCACGCCGGACTCGCGGCATATGCCCATCAGATGCCCAAGCAGGCCAAACCCTGTGACATCTGTCATCGCCTTGGCAGAGGATAGGCATGCCGCCACCTCGGCCTGTGGGTGGCTCATCTGTGAGAGCGCGGTTTGGACATGCGCGCCGTTGACAACGCCCGCCATTTCACCGGCCATGATGATGCCTGTTCCCAGTGGTTTGGTCAGAATGATCGCGTCGCCTGCTTCTGCGCCTGCCAGTGTGATCGGCGGATGGTTGCACAAACCAGTCACGGTAAAGCCAATAGTCAGTTCGTCGCCTTGCGAGCTGTGCCCGCCCACGATGTCTGCGCCTGCATCGCGGAAAATCTCGCCTGCGGCCTGCATGATTTCGCTGAGGGTGCGCTGTTGCAGCGCGGCAGAGAGCTTGGGCAGGATAACTGTGGCCGTTGCAGCCTGTAGTTCTGCGCCCATGGCCCAGATGTCGCCAAGGGCGTGAACGGCGGCGATCCGTGCCATCACAACCGGATCCTCGGTAAAGGTGCGCAGATGATCGGTGCTGATCACCTGTTTCTGCCCGCCCATGTGCAACACCGCCGCGTCATCACCGTTCAACGCGGTGACATCGGAGCGCTGCGTGGCAGGCAGCTCACAGAGTGCATCGCGCAATGCCTGACCACCGAGTTTCGCGCCACAGCCACCGCAAAGCGGTTTGTCCCCCAGTGCCGCTGGCAGATCGGCAGTGTGTTCGGCGGGCAATGTAGGCTGTTCCATCTGAGGCAGGTCACGGAACTGATCCATGAAGGTTTGATCAATGTGATCTTTCCAGCGCCAGATCAGGGGGCCAGAAAAACTGTGACCAAACCGCTCGCCCACGGCAGCGGTGTCGCCCAGAGAGATCAGTTTGAGGTAATCTTTTTGCGGTTTGTAAGCGCGCAGTGGGTCGCCCGTCAGTTTCGCGCGCAGATTATGGTACAGGACTGGTGCCTGCCGCACTGCGTAAACGCCCGCCTTTGGGCGCGGCGATGGGGTCAGGGCGACACAATCCCCGGCGGCAAAGACGTCCGTGTCGCTGGTCTGCAGATGTGCATCTACCAGCAAGAACCCATCCTGTTGGGTCAGATCGCTCGCGCCGATCCAGCCTTGCGCTTTTGCCCCGGCTGCACCGGTTGTGAAATCAGAGCGGATGCTGCGGCCATCGGCCAGGATCACAAAGCGGTCTTCCACGGCACTGACATGGCTACGATCAGCGATGGTGACGCGATGGGCCTGCAAGGCCTGCAACAGTCGTGCGCGTGTTTTGGTGCTGGTATCCGACAGGATATCGCTACGATCAATCAGTGTGGCGGAGGCAAAATTGCCCTGTTTGTGCAGCGCATGGGCCATCGCCAGGATCAGCTCCACCCCGGCAACACCACCCCCGATGACGGCGACATGTGCTGTCTCGCTTTGCGCGCGAAACGCCTCCCACCGAGCTGCGAAACGGCCTAGCGGTTTGGCGGGAATTCCATGTTCAGCAAAGCCTGGTAGCTCCGGCATCGCCGAGGTGATGCCGATGTTGATGGACGCCAGATCATAGGCGACAGGAGGGCGGCCGGGCACATGAATGCGATGCGCCGCAGTGTCGATGGCGTCTGCGGGTGCCATGATCAGCCTCGCCCCGGCAAAGCGACAGAGCCGTACCAGATCAATGTCGAGTGCGTCCCGATCATAGTGGCCTGCAACAAATCCTGGCAGCATACCGGAGTAGGGGGCTGTGGGGCCGGGGTTGATCACCGTGAGCCGCGCCCCCGCCAAAGGCCGCATTCCCCATTTGCGCAGCACCAATGCATGGGTATGCCCGCCGCCGACAAACACGACATCTTTGGTTTTCGGCAGGTTGGGCTGATGCATGGGACGCCTCTAGATGATGTGATGCGGCGCTGTCGCAGTGACAGCACCCGAGAGTAAAAGAAACCCCCGCCAGCGGCGGGGGCAGAGAAGGGGGATCAGAGTTGCGGGCCGATCACCTCATCCTCCGGTTTATTGTGGGTTGCCCAGACTTTGTCTTCGCCAGGGTCGGGCAGGGTTTCAGGCGTGTCATGGCGATGTATGTGAAGTTTCGCAATGAAATTTGCCGTGATGGGGGCTGTCAAAAACAGGAACAGCGTGATCATCAATTCATGAATTGAGATGTATTTTTCAAACGCCGCCGCGTGGGCCATCGATGCCAACAACACGCCGCCTACGCCAAGTGTGGTGGCCTTCGTCGGGGCATGCAGTCGCGACATCCGGTCGTTGAGCTTGATCAGCCCAAACGAGCCAACAACGCCAAAGACGCCGGCCATCACCAACAACAGTGCAATGATCACTTCGAAGATCTGATCCATGGCTGCCTCACTCAATAATGTTGCCGCGCAGGATGAACCGCGCATAGGCCACTGTGGACACAAAGCCGAGCATTGCGATGATCATCGCGGCTTCGAAGAAAATGTTGGACCCCAGCGCCATGCCGTACAGCACCAATAGGGCGATGGCATTGATGAACATGGTATCAAGCGCGAGGATACGGTCGGCCACATCCTTTGCGGACACGATTTTCCAGAGGTTCATCACCAGCCCGAGCGCGAAGCAAACGAAGGCAAAAACTGCAGCGGTTTCGATCATTCGAAAATCTCCTTCAGGCGGCTTTCATAGCGGGTCTTGATTTCGTCGCGCACAGCCGCTGGGTCCGGTGCGTCGAGGCAATGCACCAAAAGGGCATGACCTGAGTCCGACAGATCCGCAGAAACGGTGCCGGGGGTCATGGTGATGGTGCCTGCCAGCACGGTAATGGCCTCTGGTGTGCGCAGATCAAGTGGGATTGTCACCCAGTTGGGGTGACGTTTGGCATTGGCTTTGAAGAGGACAATCCGGGCGACGGTGATATTGGCCACCACGATGTCGTAGAGGACAAGCGCCAGGTAGGCGATCACCTTGGCAGGGCTCTTGATCCGTGGCTCCTGTGGCCAGTAGGGCTGGGTGACGAACGGGATCAGCACGCCAAGCCCAAAGCCGAACACCAGCGAGTTCAAGGACCAGCCGTTGACTAGCAGCAACCACGTTCCGGTCAGAACCAGCGTTAGTATCGGGTGCGGAAAGATGCGGCGCAGCAGTTTCATTCTGTGTCTCCCTTCAGCACGGTTTCAATATAGGCGCTGGGGGCAAACAGATGCTGCGCCGTCGCTTCGGTGTAGCGGGTGATGGGCCCTGCAAAAATGGTCATCGCGGCGATGATGGCTGCAAGTGTCATGCAGACGGTGATCGGCAGCGGGGAGCCATTGTTGTGGGTCGTGGTCATTGATGCATCGTCGCCGCTGGTCGCGTTGTCTTCCACGGTTGATTGCGCGGCTTCGGCATCTGTCTCGGCATCAGGCAAACCGTGGCTTTTCCAGAACAGCAGTGTGCCTGCACGCGCCAGACCGATGATGGTGATCAGCGAACCGACCAGAACCGCGGCCCAAATCCACCAGACCAGATCATGGCTGCGTGCTGCATCCAGGATCAGCAGCTTGCCGATGAAACCGGACAGCGGTGGCATGCCTGCCAGGGCGATGGCCCCGATGAAGAACATGACCGACAGCAGCCCTGATTGCGCCATCGGCGGCAGCGCTTTGATCGCGCCGCCCTGACGCTCCATCACCTGATCGGCAATCAGGAACATCAACGCGGTGGCCAGTGTCGAATGCAGGATGTAGTAGAGCGCGGCGGCTGCCGAAGCAGGGGTGAACAGCGCAATTGAGATCAAGAGCGTGCCCATGGAGGCAATCGCGGCAAAGGCGATCAACCTGCCGATTTCGCGGGAGCCCAACACGCCAATCGCACCAACAACAAGCGTGATGATCGCCGCTGGCAGCAGCCAGTCACCGGCCAGACCTGCAGTTGCGGGCACATCTGGACCAAAGGCAAGGGTGTAGACGCGCAGGATCGCGTAGGCGCCCACTTTGGTCATGATCGCAAAGAGCGCCGCGACGGGCAGGGGGGCGTTGCTGTAGGATGCAGGCAGCCAGAAATGCAAGGGCAACACCGCTGCTTTGATCGCAAACACCAACAGCAGCATCAACGCGCCCACGCGCAGCAGCGCCGTGTCAGTTTCTGGCAGCGCGGCGACACGCACCGCAATGTCTGCCATGTTCAAGGTGCCGGTCGTTGCATAGAGCACGCCAAGCGCAAACAGGAACAGGGTCGAGCCCAAGAGGTTGTAGGCAACATATTGCACGCCTGCCCGAAACCGCTGCGCCCCGCCGGAGTGGATCATCAGACCATAAGAGGCAATCAGCAGAACTTCGAAGAAGACGAACAGGTTGAAGGCATCTCCGGTCATGAATGCGCCCAGGATGCCCATCAACTGGAATTGGAACAACGCGTGGAAATTCGCCCCGCGCTCGTCCCAGCCGGTGCCGATCGCATAGAGCACGACCGCCATCGCCAGAACCGTCGTCAGTACGATCATCATCGCTGATAGCTGATCCAGCACCAGGACAATCCCAAATGGTGCGGGCCAATTGCCCAGCTCATAGACCTGGACGGTGCCATCGGCAGCCTGAAAGCCGAGTGCGACGCTTATCGCGAGCATCAGTGCCACACTGGCAACCGAGAAAATACGCTGCAAATCAATGTGGTAGCGCAGCACCATAATGATCAGCGGAGCAACCAGCGCCGGCAGGATAATGGGCGCAACGATAAGGTGGTTCATGCGTCGTCTCCCGCGGCAGTGCCATCGTCGGTGAGGTTGATCCGATCATCGCGTGAGGACAGGTAAGCCCCAAGTGCGATCATCACCACCACGGCTGTCATGCCAAAGGAGATTACGATCGCGGTCAGAACCAAGGCCTGCGGCAGCGGGTCGGCATGGGCCACCTCTTCGTATTTGTTGAGAATGGCAGGTGCGCCGCTCATCAAGCGCCCTGTCGCAAACAGAAACACGTTCACAGCGTAGGACAACAGCGAAATGCCCAGGATCACCGGAAAGGTTCTGCGACGCAAAACCAGATAGATACCAGCCGCGGTCAACACACCAACGGCGGATGCAACCAGAAACTCCATTGTCAGGCCTCACTCTCGGTCTGGGCGGCATCGTCGCGCGCCGGATTGATGTCCATGGCATGATCGCTGCCACCGCCAGGCTGCCAGGCAAATCGCGCCAGGCTTTCCAAGGCCAGCAACACGGCCCCCACCACAGCCAGGAACACGCCAAGATCGAACAGTGCAGCGGTCGCCCATTCAAATTCCTTGAGCGGCGGCAGGTGGATATAGCCAAAATCACTGGTCAGGAATGCCGATCCGCTGAACCAGGATCCAAGCCCGGTTGCCGCGGCGATCAGAACGCCGGAGCCAATGATCGCATGATAGGGGTAGCGCTGCCGCTCGCTAGCCCAGGCAAAACCAGAGGCCATGTACTGCATGATGATTGCAATCGCCGCGATCAGCCCGGCAATGAACCCACCACCCGGCAGGTTGTGGCCGCGGAAGAAGATATAGGCCGCAACCATCAGCGCCAGCGGCATCATCACGCGGGTCGCAACCACCATCATCATCGGGTGGGAGTCGCCTGCCTGCGGCAAATCTGGCTTCCGGTTTAGCAGATAGGCCCGCACCCGGCTGCCCAGAACTGCCTCGGTCAGGGCAAAGATGACCAATGCGGCGATGCCCAGAACGATGATCTCGCCAAAGGTATCAAAGCCGCGGAAATCCACCAGGATGACGTTCACTGCATTGGTGCCGCCGCCACCTTTGTAGGAGTTGGCCCAATGGAAGTCGGAGATGGTTGGGGCCAGGAAATCGCGGGTCATGATCGCATAGATCAGGGCACCCACACCCAGGCCAGCGATGCCCGCGATGGTGCCATCGCGCAGCCGTTGGCCTGCGCTGCTTTCAACGGGGGTTTCTTTCGGCATGAAATTCAGTGCCAGCAGCATCAGGATGATGGTGACCACCTCAACCGAGATCTGGGTCAGGGCGAGGTCCGGTGCTGACAGATAGTTAAAGCCCATGGAAACAACCAAACCCACGATGCCGATCAACACCAGCGCCAGCAGCCGGTTGCGGTGCATCGCAACCATAAACCCGGTGGCAACCAGAAGGCTGGCCCAGCCTAGGATCGGGATCAACCCCGCTTCTTGCAACTCGCGTGTGGGCACGGACAGTGTGCCGCTCTGATAGGCGTAGAACGACAGAACCGCGGAGAAGGTGATCATCACTGCGGCGTAGCGGCCCATGGATCCGTTGTGCAGACCATCGGTCACAAAACGGGCAAAGCGGGTCAAACGGTCGATCAGAGCTTCAAAGATCGCTTTCGCCTCGGGACGCGGGGCGGCTGCCCAGAGCGCATCCAGACGGCGGTGCAACATCAACAAGATCGCTCCGCCCACGACCGCAACGACGGACATGTAGAGCGCAGGCGTAAAGCCATGCCATAGTTTCAGCGAGTAATATGGCAGTTTCTCTCCGTTGATCACGGCTGTAGCAGCAGTCGCGACCAAAGGACCGGCGATCGCTGCGGAGAACAGGCCAATCAACACTACGAGACCCACCAACAGGGCGGGTGCAAGCCACATGCCAGCGCCCGGATCATGCGGGGTTGCAGGATAGTCCTGCCGTTTCGGGCCGAAAAACACATGCACGATGAAGCGGAAGGAATAAGCCGCCGAGAAGATCGCGGCGATGACCGCAAGTCCCGGCACGATCAAGGGCGAGCCTGCCCAGAAGGTTCGGGCTGTTTCCTCCAGCATCATTTCTTTTGACAAGAAGCCGTTGAAGGGTGGCACACCGGCCATGGACAGCGCTGCGAGGCTTGCAATCACAAAGGTGATGGGCATCAGGAACCGCAGGCCGCCCAGACGTTTGATGTCGCGGGTGTGTGCTTCGTGATCGACGATCCCCGCGCTCATAAACAACGCAGCTTTGAAGGTCGCGTGGTTGATGATGTGAAACACGGCAGCCACGGCTGCGAATTTGGTGCCAAAGCCCAGCAGCATGGTGATCAGCCCCAGATGGCTGACCGTCGAAAATGCCAACAGTCCTTTGAGGTCATCCTTGAACAGAGCAATCACAGCGCCAAGCACCATGGTCACAAGGCCGGTGGTTGCCACGATGTAGAACCACTCTAGCGTCCCAGACAAAACCGGCCACAGGCGGGCGAGGAGAAACAGACCAGCCTTCACCATTGTTGCCGAGTGCAGATAGGCCGAAACCGGTGTGGGGGCTGCCATCGCATGCGGCAGCCAGAAGTGAAACGGGAACTGCGCAGATTTTGTGAAGGCGCCCAACAGGATCAACAGAAGCGCCGGGAGGTAGAGCGGCGAATTCTGGATCATCTCTTTGTTTTGCAGGATCACCGTCAGGTCATACGACCCGACAATATTGCCCAGGATCAGCATGCCACCAATCAGCGCCAGCCCACCAGCGCCTGTGACTGTCAGCGCCATCCGCGCGCCTTGTCGTCCCTCGGGCAGGTGTTTCCAGTAGCCGATCAATAGGAAAGAGCTGAGCGATGTCAATTCCCAGAAGATCAACAAAAGCAGGATGTTATCCGACGTAACGATCCCAACCATCGCGCCTTGGAACAAGAGCAGATAGGTGTAGAAATTGCCCATCGGGTCTTCGCGCGAGAGGTAAAAACGCGCATAGAGGATGATCAGCAAACCGATGCCAAGGATCAGGCTGGCAAACAGAAAGCCCAGCCCATCCAGGAAGAAATTGGCGTTCAGCCCGAGCCCGGGCAGCCAATCAAATTGGGCTTGTATCACTTCGCCGCGGAAAATTGCGGGGGCATGCAGCATGAGCCCGATAAATGCCAACAGCGTGGTCAATCCAGCTGCGGATGCGGACGTGTTGCGTCCCGCCCGTATCAACAGGGCCGGGAATACTGCACCCAAAAAGGGCAGGGCAGCAATCAAGAACAAGGACACGTGCGGTTCTCCTCCATGCGCAAGGCCATATCTTATGGTTTGCCTAAGCAGTTTTTTGCCACGAGGCCAGCATTCCTTGCACCGGGCTCATCCGGCGCGGGGTTGATGCAGTAGTCCTGCCACACAGGTTGTACATCGGCAGCGTGACGCCGTGCTGACGACAACTTGAACATCGAACTACGCTCTCTTGCTGAACCCTGAACAGGAACCTGCTAGGACTGAGCGGCATATAGGTATGTTAGATTTACCTTTGGAGTGGCTGAATGTCGCAATCTCGATCAAAATCATCAAGAAACGCGGAAAAATCATTCAATCCCGCGCCAGACCAGCCAAATCAGCACGGTTTCGTGCCGAATTCACGGATGTCGCGTCGGGCGATGCTGTGGTCTTTAGGTGGGCTTGCGCTTGCGACACCTGTTGCTGTGACCTGGTGGTCTGGGCGCACCCCGGATCATGATGCCGTCAAACTGACGGTAGAAGAAGCTTTCGCACGGGCGCAGGATGGCAGCCTGACCTTGATCGACATTCGAACGCCCAATGAATGGCGTACAACGGGCGTGCCTTTGTCCGGGCAACCTCTGGATATGAGACGTGCGGATTTTATTGCAGCGCTCGATGAGATCACTGGTGGCAGCCGGGATGCGCCAATCGCGCTCATTTGTGCTCGGGGCGTGCGATCTGCGCGCATGACGCTGGCGTTGCAAGATGCCGGATACAGCCAGATCATTGATGTGCCGGAGGGCATGCTTGGCTCCGGCGCGGGGCCAGGTTGGCTGGAGACGGGTTTGCCCGTGTCACAGTGGGCGGGATCATCGGAGGGATCAGAGTGAAACGATTTGCACAGGCCGCTGTCGCTGCCCTTGCGGCGCTATGTGCCACGCCCTCTTATGCAGAACCGACTTGCGGGACGCGTGCAGGCGTGTGTGAGCTGCCAGGTGGAACCTACCATATTGCCTTGCCAACGGATGCGCCGGATGGTGGGGCGGAAACCGCGTGGCCAACGGTGATGTTTTTGCACGGATATGGCGGATCAGCCGCGGCCGCGATGCGCAACAGCGCAATGGTGGATGGGCTGACCAGCCGGGGCTATGCGGTGATTGCGCCCAATGCGCTGCCGCGGGAGCCCGGCGGGCCGAGATCCTGGGCATTTTTGTCGTCGTTTGGGCGCCGCGATGAAAGTAAGTTCTTCGACGACGTTCTGCAGGATGCTGCCACCAAATTTGATATCGACCCCCAGCGTGCTGTTTTGTCGGGGTTCTCGGCCGGCGGTTTCATGACGGTCTACCTGGCCTGCGCTAACCCTGATCAGTTCGTCGCCTATGCGCCGGTGTCAGGCGGTTTTTGGCGGCCGCAGCCTGACAAATGTGCCGGACCCGTGCGGATGTTCCACACCCATGGCTGGACCGATCCTGTGGTGCCGCTGGAGGGGCGGTTCATTGGCGGTGGTCGGTTCCAGCAGGGGGATATCTTCGCTGGGCTGGAGCTGTGGCGCGACACCAACGGTTGCGAAACCCATGCACCGGATCGCCGCTGGCAGCAAGAAAGCACCCTGCGCCGGGCCTGGGATTGCGGCATCGGGCGGGATATCGAATTTGTCCTCTTTCCGGGAGGTCATCAGGTCCCGAAGGACTGGCCCAACTGGATGCTGGACTGGCTGGAAAAACCTGATTTGATTGACTGAGGGCTACCACGCTTGCTGTGTGTCATGGGGTGGCGTGGTCTCAGCCAAGGCGCGCGTGATATATGTGTCGTCCTTTGCGACGCCTGCGGCTACTCGGCAGGTGTCTGATAGGATCCGTGACCTTCGATCATATGGCGCAGGCGGTCGCGGCGGGCGCGGGCGATCTGGGTGATCCTCGGCTCCTTATGCGTCTCGCGGGTCGCCAGCAGACCGCTGGAAAACCGCTGTAGCGGCACGCCGGATAGCGCCGACAAGGGAATGGCCAAGACAAGTGACACTGCGATGGGCAACAACCAGATGGACACGATGCCCGTCATCAGCCCGCTGCACAGCGCCAATCCGCTGACGGTTTCCAGGCTGTGGCAGGCCGCGAGTGTGGTCCAGGAATAGCGCCCGCCGTCGCGGGTTTGCGGAGACCAGCCTTTTTGCAGCCCAAAGGCGGTGCGGAAAACGGCGATCATCTGCTGCACCATCAGGATTGGTGCATACAAGATTGCAAGGCAGATTTCCGTGATCAACGACAGCCCAAAGCGCGTGGCCCCGCCATAGTCGGTAAAGCGCGCGCCGGTCAGCGGCAGGGCCGCCACTGCAAGCAATTTGGGCGCAAGCAGCATCGCATAGATCAACAGGATGACCAGCACATGGCGCGGTTCGGTCATATCTGGCCAGGATGGCATGGTGGGGTTGGCTTCGCTGAAATAGGTGAGCACAGAGGCATCTTCGCCTGTGCCGATCAGGGCCCAAATCACCAGGAGTGCAAACCAGACCGGCGCCATGAGGTATCCGATTGCCCCATGCAGCAGATGGAAACGAGACAGGGCACGAAACCCACGTGCGGTCAGGAGGTTCAGGTGTTGCAGGTTGCCCTGACACCAGCGGCGGTCGCGCAGCATGTGATCAATCAGGGTCTGTGGCGTTTCTTCATAGGAGCCTTTGATCCGCGGCAGAAATTGCACGCTCCACCCGGCGCGGCGCAGCAAACCTGCCTCCACGAAATCATGACTCATGATCAGTTTTTCGCGCCCAAACGGCGATCGCAGCGGCGGCAACCCGGCACAGGCTGCAAATGCCCGCGTACGGATGATCGCGTTATGGCCCCAATAATTGCCTTCGTGGCCTGCCCAGCGGGCCAGCCCCTCTGCGAGGGCGAGACCGTAGACGCCGTTGGCGAACTGCTGCATGCGACCAAAAACTGACTGGGCGCCGATCAGTTGCGGGTAGCTCTGGATCAGCCCCGCACCCTCGTCGCGGGCCAGCGCGTTGGCGAGATGTGCAATCGCGCGCCCGGTCATCAGGCTGTCGGCATCCAGCACCAACATGGCGTCCCAACCCGCACCCCAACGGCGCACCCAATCGGTGATATTGCCCACTTTGCGCCCGGTATTGTCCGGGCGTCTGCGATAGTACAGTTGAACGCCCGGCGGCAGCATCGCCTGCAAAGCCATCACGCTGGCCTGTTCCTGCGCGGCGATATCGTCGTCGCGGGTGTCAGACAGGATAAACATCGCATAATCATGTGCGCCGCCACGGGCGTGCAGTTCTTCAAGCATCGACTGCGCGTTGCCGAGCACATACCAGGGCACTTCGTTGTAGACCGGCACCAAGAGCGCAACGCGCATCGGACGCGGTGGGCCACGCCGTCTTGCCCGCGGGCGTTGGGACAGCCCCCAAAGCCCCAGTAGAACCGTGGATACGGAAAAGCTGATCCAGAAGAAATTGAACACGATCAGCACCAGCAGGATCACTTCGAGTCCCGAGAAGCCATCAGCAGCGAACCAGTCTTTCATCCCCCAAACCAACAGCCCAGTGGCCAGCATCGCAGGGGAGAATGCCAGGATCCGCCAAAGTGCGACCGCGCGCGCGCCCTGGCTGGTGGCACCAATCGGCGCAGCATCATCTTCGAACCGTCGGCCAAAGTCCTGTTCGGGCATGGCCAGCGGTTGTTCTGGCGGAACCAGAGAGGTGATGTGCCGCGCTGCCTGGTTCATTTGGTCCACCGATAAAGCCAGACTTCAGACGCAGGTTCGCCGTTCTTGCGCAGTTCGGCGCGCAGCTCGACGTGGTCGCGCTCTGCCGGATCAAAGGAGAAGGCCAAGCGCAGGCCGCCCGTCTCGCTGTTTTTTTGCAAAACACCCTCTGAGGTCGCCACATGGGGCGAGCTGATATGAATGTCCAGATCGCCAACACCCTCTGCAAACAGCGGATGAGGGCCATAATCGATTGTCATGATCCGGCCAGGATCACCGAAGATCCGTGCGCCGGAGGCCGAGTTGGTCACCCGTGGCAATCCGAGATCGGGGTCCTCTCCCCAGGTCAGACGATAGGCAAAGGTCAGCTCCGATCCGGCAGCATAGGCGGTTTTGGGACGCCAGTAGGCGACAATATTGTCGTAGATTTCCTTATCTGCCGGGATCTCCACCAGTGTGACAGAGCCCTTGCCCCAATTGCCCTTGGGTTCAACCCAAAGCGATGGGCGCTTGTGGTAGTGGGCTTCGAAATCTTCGTAGTCGGACAGCAAGCGTGGGCGCTGCATCAACCCAAAGCCCTTCGGATTGTCATCCACAAAGGACGAAATCTGCAGCTTCTTTGGGTTTGCCAGCGGCCGCCACAGGGTTTCGCCGTTGCCGTTGACCACCAACAGACCATCGCTGTCGTGAACCGCGGGGCGGAAATCATCGAAACGGTTCCGATTGGTCTGATCGTAGAGGAACATGGAGGTCAGCGGTCCCAGACCGATGTTGTCCAATTCCTCGCGTGCAAACAGCGTAGCCTCTACATCCATCACGGTGTTTTGGCCGGGATGGATGTCGAACCGATAAGCGCCAGTGACCGATGGGGAATCCATCAGGGCATGCACAATAATGTTTTTCTGGCCGGGAACGGGGGCCTCTAGCCAGAATTTTGTAAATTCAGGGAATTCTTCCCCGGCAGGGTCTGCGGTGCGAACAGCGAGACCGCGCGCTGACAGCCCGTAGTTGTGAATGGCACCAATCGCGCGGAAGTAGCTTGCGCCCTGGAAAACGCAGAACTCATGCTTTTTGTCTGGCTCACGCAGAGCCGTGCGCAGCCGAAACCCTGAGTATCCCAGGCTCTCATCCACGCTGAGATCAGGTGCCATATCGGTCTTGTCAAACAGGCTCAGATCGAAGGCGACCTTCTGGCTCAGCCCATCGACGACGGTGTTGATTTCAATTGGGCGCGGGAAGTAGAGCCCAGGCAGGAAGAAATCGACATTGTAGCTGCGCGGTGTTTTCGACCAGAGCGCATCTTTGCTGCGGAACCACCGCTTTTGGTACTGATCATAGGTCAGGTTCCGCCAGTCCTCTGGCACAGTGCCGCGCGCAACAAATGAGTTTTGCGCCAGTGCTCTGGCCTCATCGACGATGGCTTGATGCGAAAAGGCCGGGCCACCCGTTGCCCCGGCGGGGCCGGTCAGAGCCGGTGTGGTCAAAGTCCCCAGGGCGAGGGGTGCGGTGCTCGCCAGCGCGGCCGAGAGAAATGTGCGTCGCGAAAGCTTGGTCATTTTTTGGTCTTCCATGGGTGGGATTTGAACCAGGCGGCCGTGTAGGCGCAGCCAATGATCAGAGCAAAGCCCAACAGGTTGAAGAATGCGGTGTTTGCAACAGTGCGGTCGGTTTGATCCAGCCCAAAGCCCAGAAGCCGTGCGAGCGCCATTGAGAAGACAAACACCGCAAGGGATTGCTGGCCGACCTTGGAAATGATCCGCAAGATCCAGGCCCAGACCGTCGCGCCGTAGCCGTGGCCTTTGGCGATCAACCGCTTGCCGCCATCACCTGCAGCAACCCAAGCCAGATAGGCGAGCGCCAGGAAATGGCCGTAGCGCAGCAGGCCAAAGTCTGTCTTTTCGCGCCACTGTGCGGTCCAGCTCCAGGTTGGACGGATGAAATCCGCCAGATCAGGTGCAGCTGCTTTGACCCACAGAAACACTTTCCAGGAACCAAAGGGTGCAAGCAGGATCAAGTAGGCCGCAGCCAGTGCGATCAACACCCGCGACACTGGCGGAGCCGGGATCCACCCCCGCATGAACGCAAAACCGGTGAAGAACAGCAATTGCCAGCCAAAGGGGTTAAAGAACCACTCCCGCTGCGACCAGGGTTCCGCCGACAGTCCGACCCCATCTGGCCCAAAGCCGACCATATAGGGGTTGGCCAGCAGCCAGATCCCGACCGAGGCCGTTGCCACCGCCCAAAAACCCACGCGTTCCAGCCCCATCATGATGGGCATCAACCCCAGAACCACCAAATACATCGGCAGGATGTCAAAGTAGTTCGGGACATAGCCCAGGGTCATCAGACCAACCAATTGGGGCACCGGGTTTTCAAAGAACGGCTTGAGGTTCAGCGAGCCGATATAGCTTTTGTCAAATCCGCCATAGAGATCCAGCGCGGCCATGGTTGTTGCAATGCAGACAAACAGACCGATGTGCGCCCAATAGACCTGCCAGCAGCGAAACAGCACACGGGCGGAGCCGATCCACCAACCACGGTTGGCAAATGTCCCACCAAAGGCGACGGCAGAGGCCATTCCGGAGCAGAACACAAAAATCTCGGTCGCGTCGGAAAACCCGAAACGCGCCGGGATCCATCCGGTCCAGCGGTTGCCCGGAATATGCGCGCACAGGATGATGAACATCGCAATGCCGCGAAAGAAATCCAGTCGTGGATCGCGCACGCGCCGCGCAGTTGCAGCACCCTGCGGGGCTGCACCCCGGTTGGCGGGCGCTGCAGGATCGCCGCTCTGGCTGGCAGGAAAGGGCGAGACAGTCGCCATGTCTGGTGTAATCCTTATCTTTATTCGGCAGGAACGCTTTGCGCACTCGCGTGGCCGCGGCCTTCGGAAATCAAGGCCCGGCGCGTGAGTGCAAAGCGGTCTTCTGCACCACCACGCTGGGTGCGGCGTTCGTTCAAAATTCCCTCGACCGCGTCCAGACGGCCGGCGCGCAGACCGGCATCGATGGTGACCCGTTCAAACACATCGCGTTGGGCGTGACTGCCGCCTGCCAACTGCAGATTGGTGCGTCCCTTGGAGAGATGCGAAAACGCATTGTCGTAGTTGCCATCGCCAAAGGCCTCGAGGCCGATCGCAAGATTGCAGCCGGGCGTTGCCATGCGGTCATCGCTGTCGCTTGCATTGCGTTGTGCATCAGAATGAATACGCTGGACAAGCTTGCCAGTGTCGGTTTTGCGGTGGTCTCCGACCAGGGCGAGAAGATAGTGCAGATCCGCAAAGATCAGGCAGCCATCTTCGGTGCGATTGGCACAGAGATCAGCGAGTTCTTCCCAGCGATCACCGATAGAGACGCCTTCCAGCTCCAGGCGCATCAACAGCGATGTGGCATTGGAAATATCGCGGTAGTCGTCGGTTTTGTCCTGGCGGATTTCGCGATCATAGAGCGCCAGCACCTCTTCGGTTTGGCCCTGATCAAGATGCATAAGCGCTTTGTGCCACCACACATGGTAGCGGAAGTTGTTGCAATGCGCCCAGGCTTCCTCGCGCCCGGTCAACCATTCGAGGCCTGCTTTGGAATTGCCCGTCATGTCATGCACATGGGCGACCGCATGCAAACCCCAGGCATCATCAGGCGCCATCCAGAGCGCTTGCCGTCCGGTGGCCTCGGCCAAGTCGTAAGCGCCGGTTTCTTCCAATGCGAAGGCATGACAGCCCAGCAGGTAGCCGCGTCCCTTGTGAGCAGGATCGTAGCTGGGCAGCACATTTTCAATTGAGCTGCGCATGCCGGTGATGTCGCCCAAAATGAAGCGGATCGCGTGGCTCATCTTCATCGCAAGGGAGTCCTGCGGGTGAGCGGCCAGCACGGCTTCCATCTCTGCGATGGCGGCAGTCGGACGTCCGTTCAACCATGCCTCCAGGGCTGCGATGTAGTGGCGTTCGCGGGGCAGGGCACCCTCTTCACAGCGTTTGGCTGCGGCATATGCTTCCTGCGCGGTGGGCAGCAGTTCGGCACGGCCCAGCAGCAAAACAAACATCCCCTTGGCCGCCTGCGCCAGCGCAAACTCCGGTTCGGCTTCCAACAACGCGCCCAAATGTTTGGGGGCGGCGGCGGAATGGGCCAATACAGCCATTTGGACACCGTTCCACTCGTTCAGGGCTGCCGCGGTTTTCAGGCTGGTGTCCTGGCCAAAAATATCTTGCATCATCGTTTGTCCGATCCGTGTCAAAAACGAAAGCAGGGGTGCTTTGGCATCAGGTTAAAGCACGAAATGGTGCCTCGCGACGCCCGCTCGCGGTTTGGTGATGTGGCGTGTGTGATTTAGCGGTTTCAAGCCGGAAACTGTGACAATTTCAGGCGATTTCTTGCATTTTGGGCGCGCATGCAAGCCCTAGTGGCACGCGATGGGCCAATGCTCGCCTGTTTCTGTAACACTCGGCTGTTTTCCACCGGTTGTTTGCGTCTTTTCAGTGGGATAGTCCGCGCCCGACTGTAACAACCCGGTCCAAAACTGGCCGTTATCAACGGCCAGCTCACCTGTTGTTTGGATCGAATCGCGGGGTGCGTGACCGCCTAGGTGGTGCGGTCAGCTTTCATCAAACGGGTCACCATCGCCGTCCAGATCGCCTGTGCTGCTGCCACAGGTCGGAGGCGCAAACCGGTAGGTGACCGGGGTCCTCGACAGTTTCAACGGATTGCCCAGTAGCTGCACGGGTCCTGCCTCGGACATCATTTCGATGGTCATATCCCGCGCGGCGACCTGATCACTGGCAAAGACCTGATCCAGCGTCTGGACCGGCCCTGCGGGCACTTTGCGCGCTTCCATGGCGGCAATCACATCCTGTGTGGAATGCTGGCGCACCGCTGGAACAAGGATATCCGCAAGCGCGTCGCGATGTTCCAGTCGCGCAGGGTTGGTGGCAAATCGGGGATCCTTTGCCAGGCCATCTAGCTGCAGGAAAGACAGGAACCGTTCAAACTGCGCATCGTTGCCAACCGCAAGGATCACATGACCATCCGATGTTTCATACAAGCCATAGGGCACGATGCTGGGGTGTTCATTGCCACGACGCTTTGGGTTTTGGCCGGTGTTCAGTGTGGCGACGCCCTCGTTGATGAGCCAGGCAATCTGCGCATCAACCAGTGCGATATCAACATGTTGCCCTTCACCGGTCTGTTCCTTGTGTCGCAAGGCCGCGAGCAACCCGACACAGGCATACATGCCGCACATGACATCCGCGATGCCCACCCCGACCTTGATAGGGCGGCCATCTGGTTCGCCGGTCAGCGACATGATCCCACCATAGCCCTGCGCCATCAGGTCATAGCCAGGTTTATGCGCATTGGGGCCGGTCTGGCCGTAGCCCGAGATCGAGCCATAGATCAGATGCGGAAACTCGGCGCGCAGGGTTTCGTGATCAAGCCCGTATTTGGTCAATCCGCCGGGTTTGAAGTTCTCCAGCAGGATATCGGCCTGTGCAGTCAGTTGCCGGATCGTGTCTTGGCCAGCGGTTGTGGTGATGTCGACTTCAACCGAGCGTTTGTTGCGGTTTGCTGACATGAAATAGGCCGATAGGTCAGAGCGATTGCCCTGCGCATCCGTCACATAGGGTGGTCCCCATTGCCGGGTGTCGTCGCCGCCGGTCTTTGGATTTTCAATCTTCAAAACACTGGCGCCCAGATCCCCCAGCAGCTGCGTGCAGGTGGGGCCTGCCAGGATACGAGAAAGATCAAGGACCTTAATGCCATGGAGGGGACCGTGAGGCAGTTGATCAGATGAGCCCATCATACGCCTCCCGATCAAATTCTGCCGCAATCACGGTGAAACGATCTGCAGCCTGTGCAGCAGTCAGGGCGGCGCGCAATTCCGCGCGGTTCCGCACCCGTACGCCATGCCCACCAAAAGCCTCGCCCATAGCGGCAAAATCATGCTGGCCGAAATCAACACCAGCATTGGCCAGTTTGCGTTGGCGTTGTTTCAGATCGATGAGCGCGAGACTGGCATCGACGAAGACCACAAAAATCGGCGCAACCCCGAGTTCAGCAGCGGTCGACAGTTCACCCGCGACCATCAGAAATCCTGCATCGCCGGAAAAGCTGACAACCGTGCGCTCTGGCTGGGCGAGCTTGCGGCCAATCGCCATCGGAACCGCGCAGCCCATGGTGCAAAGGCCAGAGGATTGGATCAAAGCACGAGGTTCCTCGCACTGCCACATCTGCGAGAGCAAAATGCGATGTGCGCCGCTGTCTGCCGTGGCCAGCGTATCAGATGGCAGGGTCTTCTGACATTCCTCCACGATGGCCGCTGGGCCCCAGTCCTGCGCGCCGGAAAACGCGCTGGCCAGCGCCTTGCGCGCCTGTTCCGTTTCGCCATCAGCCCAGCGTGTCGGGATGATTGCAGGATCATCTGCAAGCTGGCTGCCAACGGTCAGGGCCCGCAGCGTGGGGGCGAGGCTTGCAACAATCGTCAGATTGGCCTCGTGCATATAATGGGTGTTGTCCTCTGCGGTGATGTCGACAACCCGCTGACGGCTGCAATCCCACGCGTTGCGCCAGCCCGGGCGCATTTCAATGGGGTCATAGCCCAGGGCCAAGATCAGATCTGAGGCTTCGACCAAGGGCAGCAAATGCTTGTCCGCGAGTGGGGACAATCCGGCACCACCCAGACACAACGGGTGATTTTCGGGCAAAATCCCCTTTGCTTTGTAGCTGGTCACAAAGGGGATGTTGTTTCGTTCCAGAAATTCGCGCAGTTCAGGCCCCGCGTTTTGCGCAACCGCATCCAGACCAACGATCGCTAGCGGACGTTCAGCTTGTGTCAGCCAACCTCGCAGTTGCGCAAGATCCAGGGGAGCGGCTTGCGTATCGCGCGCGGCAGCGAGCTGAGGTCGGGCAGCACCCGCCGGTGCATCGGCAACAGAAATCGGCACATCGATATGGACCGGCCCGTTGCGTTCGGCGGTGGCGACCCGAACGGCTTTGTCTGCGATCACGCTTGCCGCCTTCGCATCGAGGCGGTAACTGGCTTTGGTGATCGGGGCAAACACGGCCTGATGATCCAGCACCTGATGGGTGTAGCTCGCGGCCTCGGCGGCATCGACGCATCCGGTCAGCACCAGCATCGGCACTCTGTCCTGATGGGCATTGGCCACCACATTCACGCCATTCAGTGCTCCGGGGCCCAGTGTCGCAACAAGGATTGCGGGGGCACCATCGCTGTGGTGGACGCCTTCGCCCATGAAGCCTGCGCTGTTTTCGTGTTTGGCGAGGTGAAAGGCGATGCCTGCTTTGGTCAGAGCATCAACCAGGGTCAGGACCTCACCGCCGGGCATGCCAAAGGCGTGACGACAGCCTGCATCATAAAGCCGCTGGGCCAAGACATCTGCTGCGCGCAGGGTTTCTGGCACTGGCGCAAGGGGATCTTCGGATGTCATTGGCAGGACCTCATCGTGGTTCAGAGCTGATAGAATGAGGCCAACTTGCCGGATCCGCGCCAAAGTGCAAGACGCCTCACGCGGGTGTGAGCGTTATGGCGCTGAGGAGATTGCCATTTCAGCAATCGCCTTGAGGCGTGCGTCCAATTCCGCCGCAATCTCCAACACTGCGGCACCCCCGTCGTCGGCATAGGGGCCAAACACATGTGCTGCTGTTTTGTAGGACAGCGTGCCAGTGCCGCTTTCCGTTTCCGTCACATAAAGCCGCAGCGGTGCCTCGATCATCGCATGTGTGGAATGGGACAGGAATCTGACGGCGAAATCGTTGTTGAACACGCCGATGACGCGGTTGCCCGGTATGGTGATGCCTCTGGCTGCGGCTGCCTTGGTCGGTCCGGCTTGGGTGACCACATGCAATCCGTTGGCTTTGGTTGCGGCAATGACATCTCTCACCAACTGGGCGTATGGTTTTTGCGTGCCATGGCTGACCCAGCCGTGTCTGTCCGGCAAAGCCTGCGCTGTTGCCAGGCTGCCAATCGGTGCAAGAAAGCTGGCGCAAAGGGTGACGCCGAGTATACGTCCAACGACGTCGTCGACTACGCGGGCTGGGAGGTGCTGCATCACGCGCGGACGGCCCAAGGTGCGAACAGTGTTTTGCATCTGTTGCAAAAATGGGCGGAACGGTTTGAACATGACGGCCTCTTTACAGTGTGCGCTTTTGTACTGTGCGCCTTTGTGGAGCGCGCCTTTACAGTCTGCCCTTCGACAGTGTCCGCTGGTGACTGGCGGAGCCTAAACCTAAAGCAGGTCGATCAATCGGCGCGGTCACATTGGTGTGTGTTGCCATCAGGCCAGTCAGATCAAGGCGATTTCAGACCTACGACGACGCCCCGCAAAATACGTCGTGAACCACCTCCAGAATGCGCTTGGGGCGATCATCGGCAAGACTGTAGTAAATCGCTTTGCCCTCGCGGCGTGGCACCACCAAACCATCCTGGCGCAGTCTTGACAGCTGTTGCGAGACGGCGGCTTGGCGCGCGCCCAGCAAGC
This sequence comes from Phaeobacter sp., assembly GCF_022825805.1. Taxonomy (GTDB): domain Bacteria; phylum Pseudomonadota; class Alphaproteobacteria; order Rhodobacterales; family Rhodobacteraceae; genus Phaeobacter. Next base: position 47,413 of record NZ_JAJDWC010000103.1, on the reverse strand, counting down.
CCTCGAGCTCGGTGACAGATTTTTCTCCGGACACCAGATGACACAGGATCATCAACCGACCTTCATGGCTGATCGCCTTGAGAAAACCGGCTGCCTCGCGCGCATTGGCCAGCATTTCTTCGAAGTCGCCGTCCTCTGGCTTTGGCTCTTCGATATGTGGGCTGCCGGGTGTCCCCGTCGGTTGGACCATTTTGTTCGTTTTCCCTATTCGGTATTAAAATCGTTACGCTTGTCTTGCCATTCACTGTAGGCCACTGCGGGTCATGCGACGAATTCTGTATTAAGTTTGTAGGTTTACACTGATTTCCAATTGTTAACTCAAGAATACAAGCAAAAATAAGTCTAGGTCAAAAGACGGCGCATTTTTTGCAACAATTCGCTTGTTTTGACGGGACCCGCGCGTTATCCGCGCCGTTCACATCATTTTTTCTTGAGGTTCGCCATGGTTGCCCACGCCACGCTCGGTATTGATTTTGGCACATCCAACTCCGCGGCAGGGGTCAGCGTGAATGGCCGTCCCTGGTTGATCGATTTGGAGCCTTCCGAACAGACTGTGCCGACGGCGGTTTTCTTTGATGCCGACAGTCGGCGGATGAAGATCGGCCGCCCCGCAACGCGGGCGTTGATCAATGGCGATGAGGGCCGGTTTATGCGGGCGCTCAAGAGCCTATTGGGCACGTCGCTGCTCAGGGAAAAACGGCGACTGAACGGGGAGTTGATCGATTTCACCGTGATCATCGCGCGCTTTCTGAAAGAGCTTAAAACGCGGGCAGAGCGCGCCACCGGACAAGAGTACACGCGCGCCCTGTCCGGGCGTCCGGTTCGCTTCCACAGCAGCGATGATCAGCGGGATGCCCAGGCCGAAACAGATCTGCGGGAATGTTATCTGCAGGCCGGTTTCGAGGACGTGCAGTTTATGTTTGAACCAGAGGCTGCGTTGCGCGCGACCTCGGTCTCGGCGGGGTTTGGCGTGATAGTAGATATCGGTGGCGGCACATCAGATTTTACCGTTTTTGAGCAACCTGTTGCTCCGCAATACCAGGATCGCGCGCCGCGCATTTTGGCCTCTGCCGGGGTGCGGGTTGGCGGGACGGATTTTGATCGCCAGCTGAGCATCCAGCATGTCATGCCGCTCCTGGGCATGGGAACAGATATCAAAAGCGTGTTTGGTGACACCCGTTTGCCCGCGCCAAACCGGATGTTTCAGGATCTGGCGACATGGCAGATGATCCCGTTCACCTATTCTGCGGAGTGTCGCCGCGCGGCACAGGATCTTTATGCCAATGCGGTGGAGCCGAAGAAATTGGCGCGGCTGGTCAGCGTGTTGAGCGATGAGCTGGGTCATGATCTGGCCTTTGCAGTGGAACGCGGGAAGATCCGCACCAATCAAGCGATTGCAGATGGGCCCGATGCGGACGGGCAGGGCGCGATTGACTTGCGCGTGCTGGAACCGGGGCTGTCGGTTGCGCTGGCGCATGCGGCGATGGCGGACAGTCTTGACCATGATCTGGCGAAGATCACGGCCTGTCTGGAGGATTTGATCCGCGATGCCGGGGTTGGGGCGGGCGACCTTGACCATGTTGTTCTGGTTGGCGGCTCTGCACTGATGCAGCCGTTGCAGGATCAGTTGCGGCAGATGTTTCCAGGGGCGCAATTCCACTGTGACAACGCGATGACAGCGGTTGCGGATGGGTTGGCTCTGGCTGCGGGTGATCTGCATCCCTGAGGGGCACAGGGCGGCCTGATCCACCCGATCCGCGGTTTTCATGCCGCTTTGGTCAGCTCCATCCCTTGCGGAAGAAATGTGGCGAGGCGCCGAATTTCCGTTTGAACTGGCGCGAGAAATGCGTTGCAGAGTTGAACCCGGAGGCCAGCGCGATTTCCGTCACGGACATGGAGGTCTCGTTCATCAAGGCGAAGGCGTGGCTCAACCGCATATCGAAATAGACATGCATGGGGCTTTGGTTCAGATAGCGTGAGAACAATCGCTCCAGCTGCCGCCGTGAAATATCCAATTCATCGCAGAGTTGCGCTATGGACAGGGGTTCCTCAATCGATTCCTGCATCAGCTGCAAAGCATTGAGAAGGCGTTGGTTTCGACTGCCGATGGCCACCGCGTAGTTCGATTTCTGCGGTGTCGTCTGACCGCCAGTGCGCACATGCAGGCACATGTCAGCGACGATGATTGCCAGCTGTTTGCCATGTTGCTGTTCAATCAGCGTCAGCATCATGTCTGTCGCGGCATTGCCGCCACCGCAGGTCATCAGTTTGTTGCTGATCTCAAAGATCTTGGGCGAGGGCAAAAGATCGGGAAACCGTTCGACAAATCCGGGCTGGTTTTCCCAATGCAGTGTAAACCGCTCATCCCCCAACAGACCTGCCTGGGCCAGGGCAAATGCACCGGTGCAGATCCCGCCAATGGTGCGGCCAAAGCGGCGCTCCCGACGCAGCCAGTTCAACACCTGATCTGACGCGGCATGTTGGGGCTCCACACCAGCGCAGACAAAGCCGAGCGCATCACCGTTGAGCGGCCCCATGGGCATATCAGCGGTGATGGTCATCCCGTTCGAACAGCGAATAGGGTGGCCGTCTGGTGTCATCACATACCAGCGGTAAAGCTCGGTGTTGGTCACCTGGTTTGCAATGCGCAGGGGTTCGACCGCGGCCGCGATCGGCAGCATTGTCGCCTTTGGCAGCAGAAGAAAATAGAACTCTTGCGGCTCGCCGTTGAAGGGCAAGGTCAGTTTGGCGGATGCGCCCTTCTGCACAAAGTAATTATCGGTCATGGCAGGACCCTTTGGCGCAACTTGCGAAACGGTTGGTATACCTGCTTTACCTAAACCTGAAACGCGCAGACGACGTAACATTTTGCGACCGGCGGAGGCCGTTTTTCGACAACTTTGCCTGACCACTACATATAGCGCGCTGAAGGTCGATGACAAACGTGATCCGACATTTGCTTTCGGTCCGTTTGTTAACCCTTTCTCAATCACTGTTGGATGAATGCCGCACCCATCACGCGGTCATCACAGCACTGCGCAAAATCGGGTTGCGCCCCTTGCAGCCCAAATGTGGCGGCACTAAGACTCAAGTAACACTCCGTCGGTTATGATGCCGACATATTTTGAAAGCAGGCAGGGCAATATGGTTGATCCTAGAGAAACTTACATGAACACGCTGGTGCCAATGGTGGTTGAACAGACCAGCCGTGGCGAACGGGCCTATGACATCTTTTCGCGCCTGCTGAAGGAGCGGATCATTTTCCTGAACGGCCCGGTGCATGATGGCATGTCCTCCTTGATCGTGGCGCAGTTGCTGCACCTGGAGGCGGAAAACCCGTCCAAGGAAATTTCCATGTACATCAACAGCCCCGGCGGTGTGGTGACATCCGGCCTGTCGATCTACGACACCATGCAGTACATCAAGCCAAAGGTCTCCACTCTGGTGATCGGCCAGGCGGCCTCCATGGGGTCACTGCTGCTGACAGCCGGGGAAGCCGGGATGCGGTTCTCGCTGCCCAATTCGCGTGTGATGGTCCACCAGCCGTCCGGCGGGTTCCAGGGCCAGGCGACCGACATCATGATCCACGCCGAAGAGACGCTGAAGCTGAAGAAGCGGCTGAATGAAATCTACGTGAAGCACACCGGCAACGACTATGACACCATTGTCGATGCGCTGGAGCGCGACAACTTCATGTCTCCTGAGGAGGCGAAGGACTTTGGCCTGATCGACGAAATCGTCGAGAACCGCAGCAAGCTGGACACTGAGGACAGCTGACGCGAACACTGAATGACGAGTGCGCCCGCCCGGAATAGGGCGCACTTTGCGATTGTGGCGGTTGTGCCGGTGGCATAAGCTGTCAAATATACGGGTGGCGCAGGACGCGCCTGCACGCCCCGGACGGAAAGGTAGACCATGGCGACGAACTCAAGCGGCGACGGCAAGAATACGCTTTACTGCAGCTTCTGCGGCAAGAGCCAGCATGAGGTGCGCAAGCTTATTGCGGGCCCAACCGTGTTCATCTGCGACGAATGCGTCGAGTTGTGCATGGATATCATCCGCGAAGAGACCAAGGCCTCTGGCCTGAAGTCCAGCGATGGCGTGCCAACCCCCAAAGATATCTGCGAAGTCCTGGACGATTACGTGATCGGACAGGCAATGGCCAAGCGGGTGCTGTCTGTGGCGGTTCACAACCACTACAAGCGACTGAACCACGCCCAGAAAGCAGGAAACGACATCGAACTGTCGAAGTCGAACATTCTTCTGATTGGTCCAACTGGCTGCGGTAAAACCCTGCTGGCACAGACCCTTGCGCGTATCCTTGATGTACCGTTCACGATGGCTGATGCCACCACATTGACCGAAGCGGGCTATGTCGGGGAAGACGTCGAAAACATCATTCTCAAGCTGTTGCAAGCCTCTGAATACAACGTGGAGCGGGCGCAGCGCGGCATCGTTTACATCGACGAGGTCGATAAGATCACGCGCAAATCCGAAAATCCCTCGATCACGCGGGACGTATCCGGTGAAGGTGTGCAGCAAGCCCTGCTGAAGCTGATGGAAGGGACGGTTGCATCCGTGCCGCCACAGGGTGGGCGCAAGCATCCGCAGCAGGAATTCCTGCAGGTGGACACCACAAACATCCTGTTCATCTGTGGTGGCGCATTTGCCGGTCTGGATAAGATCATCAAACAGCGTGGCAAAGGCTCTGCCATGGGCTTTGGTGCTGATGTGCGCGAGGAAAGCGACGCTGGTGTTGGTGAGACGTTCAAGGATCTGGAGCCAGAAGATCTGCTGAAATTTGGTCTGATCCCGGAATTTGTCGGCCGTCTGCCGGTTTTGGCGACGCTGGAAGATCTGGATGAAGACGCGCTGATCACCATCCTGACCAAGCCGAAAAACGCGCTGGTCAAACAGTATCAGCGTCTGTTCGAACTGGAAGATACCGAGCTGGACTTCACCGACGAAGCGCTGAGCGCGATTGCCAAGAAAGCGATCGAGCGTAAGACAGGTGCCCGTGGTCTGCGATCAATCCTCGAAGATATCCTGCTGGATACCATGTTTGATCTGCCCGGTATGGACAGCGTTGAAAAAGTTGTGGTCAACGAAGAGGCTGTCACCTCTGAGGCGCAGCCTCTCATGATCCACGCTGACGCCGAGAAAGAGCCTGCCTCTGCTGGTTGATCTGATGCAGGTGAATTCAGTGCAGGCGGAGACTGTGGCAGAATAAGACAGTTCAACGAACGGCGCGGGACACTCCCGTGCCGTTTTTATTTGAAGGGATCTCTCGGTGATCAGACGTATTTCTTCCGGTGGTGAGTTTGAGGACAAGATCGGTTATTGCCGGGCCGTTGTCGCGGGCGGCTTTGTTCATGTTTCTGGCACAGTGGGCAGCGGAGATGGGGTTGTGGCGCAGTGTCAATCTGCCCTGAAAACCATCGAAGCCGCACTTGAACAGGCGGGCTGCGGATTTTCTGATGTGGTGCGTGTGACCTATTACCTGCCAGATGCGGCAGAGTTTGAACCTTGTTGGCCCATTCTGCGCGATGTCTTCGGCGCCAACCCGCCGGCAGCCACAATGCTGTGCTGTGATCTGATCGATCCGAAGTTCAGAATTGAGATTGAGGTGACAGCTGTCGCGCCAACGGCAACGTGAAGCGCTGTCGTCTACGGCTCTTGGAGCGGCGCATCGGCAAGACAACACCACCGGTCAACCATTTGGCTGTAACATACTGGACCTTGGGCGTGATTTGCGCCATATGACACAAAGGACATCTGGAGGCACCGATGGGAATCCTGAACACAGTTTTACGCGCTGTCACCTGGTGGAACGGCTCCACTTTGGGAACCAGCCTGTTCACACGACGTCACGGCATCAAAGTGGGCGAAGATGATCAGGGAAACGCGTTTTTCCGCAACGCTGATGACAGCCGTCGCTGGGTCATGTTTAACGGGGAAACCGAAGCTTCTCGTATCGGTCCGGATTGGCATGGCTGGCTGCACCGCACCTTTGATGAGTTGCCGAGCGAACGCCCTTTGCCACGCAAGACGTGGGAAAAGCCGCATCAGGAAAACCTGACAGGCAGCGCGCTGGCCTATGCTCCGGCTGGATCTATTCGTGGTGCGAGCGCCCCGCGGGAGCGCAGCGATTACGAGGCGTGGTCGCCGGAGTGGACCCCGCAGTAAACCTGTTGCATACGGGTTGACGCTGGCCAGATATCTGCGTGATCGGCAATGTTTGTTATTAATTCAAAGGTGTGTTGCGATGGCACATAATCCAACCGAAGTATTGGCGGGCGGCGTTGTGCTGGCGGCGGCCATTGGGTTTGCCCTTTATGCTGGTCAGGCCGCGGGCCTGTCTGGCGCCGATGACAACTATGAGCTCAACGCCTCCTTCCGCTCCCTCGAAGGGGTGCAGGTTGGGACAGACGTGCGGTTGGCCGGGGTGAAAATCGGCACCGTCACTGGGGTTGATCTGAACCCGCAGACCTTCCGGGCCGATACCCGATTTTCGGTGGAAGAGGGGATCGAGATCCCCGATGACAGCGCTGTTGTCATCTCCTCCGAGGGGCTGTTGGGCGGAAACTTCGTCGAGATCATGCCAGGTGGGTCGCCTTTTGCCTTCGCCGCTGGCGACAGTATCGAGGACACCCAGGGCGCAGTCAGCCTGATTTCTCTTCTGGTGAAGTTTGTGGCTGGCAGCGGAGACGACAGCTGATGCTGCGCGCAGTTCTTACGGGTGTTTTTGGCGTTTGGGCGGGGTTGGCCACAGCGCAAACCCAACAAGCGGAAATGGGCACCTCCGCGGTGCTGCGTGCGCTGGATAAGGTCAATGGCCAGACCGAGGATCTGCAGATCGACGTGGGCAGCAGTGCCGAAATGTTCGGTCTGATCGTGGGCTTGCGTGAATGCCGCTTTCCTGCGGACAATCCGACCGGCGACGCATTTGCATTCCTGACCATACGCAGCCCCGACAACGGACAGGTCTTTTTTGACGGTTGGATGATCGCGTCGAGCCCGGCGCTGAACGCGTTGGACCACAGCCGCTATGACGTTTGGGTCATGCGCTGCAACAGCGCCTGAGGCGCGGGGATCTCTGCAGCGGTAAAGTCAGCCTCTTGGGTTATGGCCTGCGCCAATTCCTGCCGATACCGTGCCCGAGAAATTTCAATCGCACCAAGAGACGCAAGATGCGGCGTCAAAAACTGCGTGTCACACAGCTGAAACCCTGTCTGTTGCAACCGATCTAACAGATAGGCGAGGGCGACTTTGGAGGCGTTGGTTTTGCGTGAAAACATGCTTTCGCCAAAAAACGCAGCCCCCAGCGAGACGCCATAGACGCCACCGCTAAGAGCGCCGTCAGAGTAGACTTCCAGCGAATGCGCGTGCCCGGCCAGATGCAAGTCGATGTAGCGTTCGCGGATCTCTGGGTTGATCCAGGTTTCTTCGCGATCCGCGCAGCCGTCTAGGACCGCAGCGAAGTTTTGATTGATATCAATGGAAAACGTTTGCTGCCGAATGGTTTTCGCCAGCGAGCGGGATATGTGAAAGCCGCCGATGGGGAATATGCCGCGCTTTTTCGGATCGACCCAATAGACGTCAGGATCATCCTTGTGATCCGCCATCGGGAATACGCCGATCGAATAGGCATGTAACAGAAGATCGGCTGTCAGGTCGGTCATAAGGCGGGCCGTTCAGGCAAAGCGCAGCGCGCGCGGTGCGGGCAATCGCCGCGAGGCTGTGGCCAGGGCGAAGTGTTACGGTCGCCCTGGTCGGTACAATGGCAATGATCAGCCGCTGACAAGATTGGTTTCAAGCCATTTTTCCAACCAGTGAATGTTATAGTCACCGGTGTGGATGTCTTTTTCTTCCAGCAATGCATGGAACAAAGGCACAGTGGTGTCCACGCCATCAACAATCAGTTCACCCAGGGCGCGGCTGAGACGGGCCAGGGCTTCTGGTCGATCCCGCCCGTGCACGATCAGTTTCCCGATCAAGCTGTCGTAGTAGGGAGGGATGGAATAGCCGTCATACAGCGCGGAATCCATGCGGACGCCCAAACCACCGGGCGCGTGATACTGGGTGATTTTCCCAGGGCACGGCGCAAAGTTCGGCAGTTTTTCAGCGTTGATCCGCACTTCGATTGAATGGCCGTTGATCGTCAGATCGTCTTGGCCGAACGACATTGGCAGACCGGCGGCAACTCGGATCTGTTCGCGCACCAGATCCACCCCGAAGATCCCTTCGGTTACAGGGTGTTCCACCTGAAGGCGGGTGTTCATTTCAATGAAATAGAACTCGCCATTCTCATAGAGGAATTCGATGGTGCCAGCGCCGATGTAATTGATCTTGGCCACAGCGTCAGCGCAGGTTTTGCCAATGCGGGCACGTTCTTCTGGGGTGATACAGGGGCCGGGGGCTTCCTCGAACACCTTCTGATGGCGCCGTTGCAGCGAACAATCGCGCTCGCCAAGGTGCACGGCATTGCCTTTGCCATCGCCAAAGACCTGGATTTCGATATGGCGCGGCGTGGTCAGGTATTTCTCGATATAGACCTCGTCGTTGCCAAAGGCGGCTTTGCCTTCGGCACGGGCGGTCATGAACGCCTGTTCCATGTCATCCGCGGTCTGAGCGACTTTCATCCCGCGTCCACCGCCACCGGCGGTCGCCTTGATGATGACGGGGTATCCGATTTCGGCGCCAATCTTCTTCGCAGCAGCCAGATCCGGCACGCCACCATCAGAACCTGGGACACAGGGTACGCCCAGTTCCTTCATGGTGTCCTTGGCGGTGATTTTGTCGCCCATGACCCGGATGTGTTCGGCGGTTGGGCCAATGAAGGTCAGGCTGTGATCTTCGACAATCTGCACAAAATTCGCATTTTCCGACAGAAAGCCATAGCCCGGATGGATCGCCTGAGCGCCGGTGATTTCGCAGGCTGAAATAATCGCCGGGATCGACAGATAGCTCTGGGCACCAGAGGGCGGGCCAATGCAGACAGATTCATCGGCCATCCGCACATGCATCGCATCGGAGTCGGCGGTTGAATGCACCGCCACGGACTGAATTCCCATCTCACGGCAGGCCCGGATCACGCGCAGGGCGATTTCACCGCGGTTGGCAATCAGGATCTTATCAAACATATCAGATCCTTACTCGATGATGACCAGCGGAGATCCGAATTCGACCGCAGCACCGTCTTCGACCAGGATCCGCTTGACGGTACCGGCTTTGGGGGCTGGGATTTGGTTCATCGTCTTCATTGCTTCGACGATCAGCAGTGTGTCACCTTCGGCGACCTGGTCACCGACCTTGATGAAGGTTGCCGCACCTGGTTCTGGTTGGGTGTAGACAGTTCCGACCATCGGTGAGGTCACTGCGCCGGGATGGCTTGCCGGGTCCTCCGCCGCAGCGGGAGCTGCAGCCGCCGCAGGTGCCGCCGCCACGGGCGCGGCCGCTACGGGCGCTGCAGCTGCAACAGCTTGCACGGGGGCGGCTGGTGCGACGGTGATTTGACGCGACACCCGGACGTTCAGGCTGTCATCTTCGCCGTAGTCACGCTTGACCTGAAGTTCGGTCAGATCGTTGTCGCGCAGCAGTTCTGCCAGTGCCTTAATGAAAGAAACATCTGCTTCGTGGGTCTTGTTTGTCATTTTTTCCTCAGCCGATTCCGACAATCCCGCACCGGTCTGCGGGCATATGCTTGGTGGCGCTTATAGGCGATGCTTTACCACAAGGAAAGCACCCTCAAGGCTGGATACAACATGCGATATGGTTGCGGGCTTTGCAAATTCTTCGAAACACGACCGTGTCAGAGCGGCATGCCGGTCAGTTTTGCCACCAGTTCAGGCAGTTTTCGGGCGCCGAATTTCTCCAGAAGATGCGCGCGATGTGTCTCGATTGTGCGATAGGACAGGTTCAGTTCTGCGCCGATTTCCTTGGCTGACAGACCCCGACAGGTCAGGATCGCCACGTCTCGCTCCCGCGGGGTGAGCGAAACCACGGGCCGGTCATCCGAGATATCTGCAAAGGTCCAAACGCCTGTGCGAAAAGGCTCTTTTGGGGTGAGAGAGCGCCCCCTGACGCGGCACCAGAACAGCGTTCCGCAGCGCCGGCGCATGATGCGTTCATCGTTGTAATGCCCTGATTTTGCGTCTTCCTGCTGCAGCCTGTCGCCAATACGGCGAAAATCTTCTTGGCTGGGGTAAAGTTCGGCGATCGGTACACCCGCATAGCTGTCCGGATCACCGCCGAAGGTGTCAGCAAACTGGCGGTTGCAGCGCTGGATGACCCGCCGGTCAAGAAGGGCAATACCAACAGGGGCAAAATCGAATGCGAGATCGGTCATGGAGGCAGATAACCTCTGTTGAGACGCAAAGCCAAGCGAATCTGAGTGCCGCGGAGCGAAAGGGCGCACGCGGTTTGTCACATGCAGCTCTGTCCTGCGGGGCAGTCTGTAGGCCGTGCTAAGGGAGAATATAAAAGCGGGCCGATGCGTACATCGGCCCGAGTCAGCCTATGCCGGAGACCAATCCGGCAAGAAGGGGAGTGTGTCGATCAAATCGCGAGATATTCGGCGCGCAGTTCTTCGTTTTCCAGCACGTCGGCGGCGGACCCATCAAAAACAATTCCACCGGTGTCGAGGATGACGGCTCGATCCGCGAGCTCCAGGGCACGCACGGCGTTCTGCTCCACGATGATGGTGGTGATGCCCTGCTCCTTGATGTGCACGAGGGTCTTTTCGATCTCATCCACGATCACGGGGGCCAGACCTTCGTAGGGTTCGTCAAGCAGCAGCACCTTGATGTCGCGTGCGAGCGCCCGTGCAATGGCCAGCATCTGCTGTTCACCACCGGAGAGGGTAACGCCCTCTTGTTTGCGCCGCTCACCAAGACGGGGGAACAGCTCGTACAGGCGTTCGAGCGACCAGCCGATTGGTGGGGCGATCTGGGCCAGCTGCAGGTTTTCCTCCACGGTCAGACCGGGAATGATGCGGCGATCTTCAGGCACCAGGCCCAGCCCGGCCGTGGCCGCCTCGTGAGAGCTCATCTTGTGCAGCGGCTGGTGATCCAGCCAAATCTCACCCTTGGTCACCAATGGCGATCCGGTGCGTGCGATCGAGCGCAGGGTGGACGTTTTGCCAGCCCCGTTGCGTCCCAGCAGGGCCAGGATCTCGCCTTCATGAACGTTGAAGGAGACGCCCTGCACAATATAGCTCTCGCCGTAGTAGGCGTGCATGTCCCACACCGACAGGAAGGCTGGGGCCGTGGTTGCGTGATTGGCGTGTTTGGAAAAATCCGGTTTCACATTCATAGCGGCTTTCCTTACGCCGACTCACCGAGATACGCTTCGCGCACCTTCGGGTTGCCTTTGATGTTCTGAGGATCGTCCTCGACCAGTGGGGTGCCCTGCGCCAGAACGGTGATCCGATCTGCAAGTGAAAACACCACGTGCATGTCGTGTTCGATGATGGCGATGGTGATGTCGCGTTCATCGCTGATCTGTTTCAGCAGGTCGATGGTGTTGTTGGTGTCGGCCCGCGCCATACCGGCTGTTGGCTCGTCCAGCAGCAACAGGCGCGGCTGCTGGCTGAGACACATGCCGATTTCCAGCCGCCGCTTGTCACCGCGGGACATGGCTGCCGCATGCATATGGCGCTTATCGGCCATATTCATGTCTTCCAGCATGTGTTCGGCCTGTTCCATGATATCGCGCTGTGCCGGGATGGCGCTGATCGCATTCAATTCGAAGGCGCCGTCGCGTTTGGCAAAGCAGGGGATCATCATGTTTTCCAGCACGGTCAGATCACCAAAAATCTCTGGTGTCTGGAACACGCGGCTGATGCCCATTTGGTTGATCTCATAAGGCGCGCGGCCAAGAACGGACTGACCATCAAACATCACCGACCCTGTGTCCGGGATCAGTTTCCCCACAAGGCAGTTCAGCAGGGTGGACTTGCCCGCCCCGTTCGGGCCGATGATGGCGTGTACGCTGTTTTCGCGTACACTCAGGTTGACATCGGACAGCGCCTGCAGACCGCCGAACCGTTTGCCGACATTTTTGACTTCAAGGATACCCATTGGTTCTCCTCCTCATTCCGCTGGTTCGGTTGAGCCGTTTGGCGTGTTCTTTTCGCTTTTGCGCTTCTGCAGCCAGGATCGGATCCGTTGACCGCCCTCGACAAGCCCACCTGGCAGGAAGATCACCACCATCATGAACAGGATGCCCAGGGTGAGGTGCCAGCCTTTGCCAATGAACGGGTAGAGAATGGCGACGATGAAATCTTCCAGACCATCTGGCAAGAAGGCGAACCACTCGTGCAGGATGGTGGAGTTGATCTTGGAGAAGATGTTCTCGAAGTACTTGATGAAGCCTGCGCCCAGCACGGGACCGATCAGCGTTCCAGCACCGCCCAGGATCGTCATCAGAACGACTTCGCCAGAGGCTGTCCACTGCATCCGTTCTGCGCCAGCCAGCGGGTCCATGGAGGCCATCAGACCGCCCGCGAGCCCTGCGTACATGCCAGAAATCACGAATGCTGCCAGGGTGTAGGGGCGGGTGTTCAGGCCAGTGTAGTTCATCCGCTGCTGGTTGGATTTCACCGCGCGCAGCATCAGACCAAACGGGGAGCGGAAGATGCGGATCGCCAGGTAGAAAGAGGCAATCATTACCATCGCGCAGAAGTAATAGCCGATGTTGAAGGTAAACACCCAGCTGCCCATCACCAGATCAAAGCTGTCGCGCATTTCCAGCCCGAACAGGCCAGGCACAGGGATGTTGCCCTCGGGCGTCTGGCTCGCGCCGAAGATGCGGGGATCATCCAAAGCCAGCTGCAGACCGGTTTCACCGCCGGTGATCGGCGTCAGCACGGAATAGGCCAAGGCAAACATCATCTGCGCGAACGCCAGTGTCAGGATGGAGAAATAGATCCCAGAGCGTCGCAGGCTGATGAAGCCGATGAGCAGAGAGAAAAGGCCAGCAACAACCACAGACAGGATGATCGCTGGGATGACATTCATGCTCAGCAGTTTGAACATCCAGACCGCTGCATAGGATCCGACACCCAGGAAGGCGGCGTGACCAAAGGACAGATAGCCGGTCAGACCAAACAGAATGTTGAAGCCGATGGCGAAGATGCCGAAGATCACAAACCGCTGCATCAAGTCCGGGTAGCCCGCGTTGAACTGCGCCATGGCGCTGCCCTCGGGGAACGGATTGAGGATGAAGGGGGCAAAGAGGGTCAGAATGCCGACAACGATGAGCAGCGTCTGATCTGTTTTTTCAAGTTTGAACATTGTCTTAGTCCTCCATCACGCCTTTGCGGCCCATCAGGCCACGTGGGCGGGTCAGCAGAATGATGATCGCGACGAGGTAGATGATGATTTGGTTGATGCCTGGAATGATGTCGATGACTTCCCGCATGGAGGCAAAGCTTTCCAGCACGCCCAGTAGGAACCCCGCCAGAACCGCACCGGGCAGTGAGCCCATGCCGCCCACAACCACCACCACAAAGGACAGAACCAGGAAATCCATGCCCATATGGTAATTGGGGGAATTGATCGGCGTGTACATCACACCGGCCAGGCCCGCGACGGCGGCGGCGATGCCAAACATGATGGTAAAGCGTTTGTCGATGTTGATGCCCAGCAGACCCACTGTTTCGCGATCCGCCATGCCAGCGCGCACGACCATCCCAAAGGTGGTGAATTGCAGGAAGGCAAAGACGCCGCCGATGATCAAAGTGGCAAAGAAAAAATAGATGATGCGCCAGTAGGGATAGATGATCAGGTTCGGATCAAATCCAACCGCGGCACCAAAATCAAAAGACCCTTTGAAGGCTTCTGGTGCGGGGGTCGGAATTGGGTTCGCGCCATAGAAGTACTTGATCACTTCCTGCAGCACGATCGCCAGTCCGAAGGTCACCAGGATCTGGTCGGCATGGGGGCGCTTGTAGAAATGTTTGATCAGCCCGCGCTCCATGATCACGCCGACGGCGATCATGACGGGGATTGCGAACAAAATGGCCAGCGGGACAGCCCAATCAATGATCACATTACCGGCCGCGACGCCAAAGATGTCGTGTACATAAGGCACATCGACCTTCAGCGGGTTGCCGAGGAAGTCGGTCTTTGTTTCGTCGATGATCGTATGGCTCAGTGTCAGGATCCGGCTCAGGGTGACGGCGCAGAATGCACCGATCATGAACAGCGCGCCGTGCGCGAAATTCACCACGCCAAGGGTGCCGAAAATGAGTGTTAGACCCAGCGCGATCAGCGCATAGGCAGAGCCCTTGTCGAGCCCGTTCAGGATTTGGAGGATTATAGCGTCCATGGTCCCACCCTTCGAGAGTGTGATTGCGAAAAGCGATTGAAACCCGTGTCGGGCAGCATCTTGGGGAGTGGCAACAGGGGGGTGGGGAGGCCAGGAGACGGCGCCCCCACCCACGTGTTATGGCGCCTCAGCGCGCGGGATCAGGCCCCGTTGTTGCAGGTGCCCAATGCACCACCCGAGAACTGCGGGTGATCCGGTGCATAGGTGACCTGTGCCACTGGTGTGACTTCGACGATTTCGAGCAGGTCGAATTCGGATGTTGGGTTTTCTTTACCCTTCACGACCAGCACGTCCTTGAAGCACTGGTGGTCATCGCCACGATACAGCGTCTTGCCGTTGCCCAGACCGTCGAATTCGTAATCCTCCAGCGCTTCCACCACGGCGCAAGGCGCGAAGGAGCCCGCACGTTCAACAGCGTCCGCATAAAGCAAGGTCTGTACATAGCAGGTGTGTGCCGCCTGCGAGGGTGGGAAGCCATATTTGGTGCCGAAGGATTTGACGAATGCTTTGGAGCCTTCGTCCTGCAGCGACCAGTGCCAGTTGGTGGACCCGAAGATGCCCTTCACATTTGCACCGGCACCTTTCGCCATCAGGCGAGAGTAGAGCGGAACCACGATCTGGAAGTCTTTGCCGTTGACCAGCTTGTCACGCAGGCCGAACTGGACCGCGTTGGTCAGCGAGTTCACCATGTTGCCGCCGTAGTGGTTCAGAACCAGCGTATCTGCGCCGGACTGCAGCACTGGTGCGATGTAGGAGGAGAAGTCAGTCTGCGTCAGCGGTGTTTTCACGGCCGCGACGGTTTCCCAACCCATGGCTTCGGTCGAGGAACGAACCGCTTCTTCGGTGGTGTAACCCCAGTTGTAGTCAGCTGTCAGGTGATAGGCTTTGCGATCTGTGCCATAGGCATTCGCCAAAACCGGCGCCAGTGCGGCACCTGACATGTAGGAGTTGAAGAAGTGGCGGAAGCCGTTGGCCCGCTTGTCCTTACCGGTTGTGTCATTTGAGTGCGTCAGACCGGCCATGAAGATGACGCCTGCTTCCTGGCAGAGCGCCTGCACCGCAACCGCCACGCCGGAGGACGAACCACCGGTGATCATGACGGCGCCGTCTTTTTCGATCATGGATTTCGCCGAGGCGCGGGCTGCGTCGGATTTTGTCTGGGTGTCGCCGGTGACATATTCGACCTTCTTGCCCAGAATACCGTTCCCTTGCAGCGCTTTGGAGCTGAAGGTGTTCATCATGCCGCCGTCGCCGCCACCGTTCAGGTGCTCGACCGCCAGCTGGTAGGCGCGCAGTTCGTCTGCGCCTTCGTCCGCATACGGACCGGTCTGTGGCACGTTGAAGCCCAGTGTTACGGTGCCGCCGGTGGGTTCGTTGGTGAATGCGTGTGCGCTTTGCGCGGTGAAGATGGTCGGCATCGCCACCCCTGCGCCGGCGATAGCACCGGTTTTCAGCAGGCCGCGACGGCTTACGTCAGTCTTGGACATGTATTCCTCCCTAATGTGATTGATGCCGACAGGTCCTCAATTCTGCCAACGCCAGCACGTTATCGTGCAAAGGCAGTATGGGAGGTGGCTGTAAAGTCACGCAATAAAACCCTTGAAACGCCGGGTTATTCTGTAAACAAATGAACAGAAAGTCGGTGAATTTTGTAAATTAAGTTATGTTGCAGTGCAGAATGAACCGAGATCTGGCTGGTTCTGTAAGGGGGTAGGGGCCATGGGACGGGATACTTTGACGGGCAGCCGGATCAGGGAGCGGCGGTTGATGCTTGGGCTGCGACAGGCTGAATTGGCCCGCCAGGTGGGGATCTCGGCTTCCTATCTCAATCTGATCGAACATAATCGGCGCAAAATTGGGGGCAAACTGCTGCTGAACCTGGCAAGAGTGCTGGCGGTTGAACCCTCCATGCTGACCGAAGGAGCCGAGGTCGCCCTGCTGGCATCGCTGCGCGAGGCCGCGGCAGGGCTGCCCCGGCCGATTGCCGAATTGGACAAGCCGGATGAATTTGCCGGGCGCTTTCCGGGTTGGGCCGAGGTTCTGGCCCAACAGCAGCAGCGCATCACGGGGCTAGAGCGGATCGTCCAAACGCTTTCGGACCGGTTGACCCATGATCCTCAGCTTGCCGCCTCCATGCACGAAGTTCTGTCGACGGCCGCAGCCATTCGTTCAACCGCCGCTATTCTGGCCGAACCGGGCGAACTGGACCCGGAATGGCGCGACCGCTTTCACCAGAACCTGAACCAGGACTCCCAGCGTCTCGCGGACAGCAGTCGGTTGCTGGTCAGTTTTCTGGACGAAAGTGACACTGGCGATGAGCGCAGGGGTGTGCCGCAGGAAGATGTGGACCGTTTCTTTGCCGACGCAGGGTATCATTTTCCAGCGCTTGAACAGGCCAAACCCGAAGCGCAGCCCGCTCTCATCGCAGAGGTGATCGCGGACGCCAGCAGCCTGCTCAGTGAGGCGGCGCGTTTGATCGCGCGGGAAGCCCTGCAACAGTACTGCGCCGACGCCAGGGCCATTCCACTTGAACCGCTACAAGACATACTGAACGCCCGCGGGTTTGATCTCGACCATGTCGCGCATCGCTTTCGCTGCGACATGGCCACTGTTTTGCGCCGCGTCGGGTTGTTGCCGGAGGCTATGTTGGGGCAGGCCGTCGGCCTTGTGGTGTGCGACGCGTCCGGGGCGATCCTCTTTCGCAAATCCGCGCCTGGCTTCATACTGCCACGATTTGGCGCCTCCTGCGCGACATGGCCGCTGTTCACAGCGCTGACTCGCCCACAAGAGCCGCTGCGCCGACAGGTTGTTCAGCACAGCAGGGGCGACCACGGGTATGAGTGTTTTGCGGTGTCCTGGCCCCACCGAGCGATCGGCTTGGATCGGGATCCTTTGTATCGGGCGGTCATGTTGATCGTACCATCGAAAGAGGTTGCCCCGCAGGCCCAGGTTGTTGGCGCCAGCTGTCGGGTCTGTTCTTACAATCGCTGTGCGGCGCGGCGCGAACCGTCATTGTTGCGCGAAGAGTTTTGACAGACCGGCTCCCTAAACGTTACGGTGCCAGCAGGGAGGACGCGAGGATCAGTGTTAAGTCACTGATATTTGCGCATTGGAGGATAGTTCGAACATGAGCAGACATGTTGTTCTGGTCGAAGACGAACCAAATATCACCGAAGCGATCCGGTTTCTGCTCACTCGGGATGGATGGGATGTAGACACCCACTCTGACGGGAGCGACGCAGTCGAGGTCATTTGTGCGGCCAAGCCGGATTTGGTGATTTTGGATTTGATGCTGCCTGGCAAAAGCGGTCTGGAGATCATCCGTGACCTGCGCGAGGGCGGAGAGTTGCCGGGACTGCCGGTGCTGATGCTGACGGCGCGTGGCCAGTTGAAAGACCGCACAATGGCGGAGGAGGCGGGGGTAACCCGCTTCATGACCAAACCCTTTTCAAACACCGAAGTTTTGACAGCGGTGCGCGATCTGCATGCCCAAGCCAGGCTTGCGGCGCAACCAGCGGTGGGTTCTGTGTCGCTGTCATCGATGGGGGCGGCGACAAGTGATGAGACCCACGCGCGGCCCCGGTCCAAATCGGGATGATGCGCGGAGACGGTGCCGGGGACGCCGCAGAGCGCTCTTCGCCTTTTGTTGCACGCAAAACATATAGACGACGCAGGCTGATGGACGTCGCGCGACTGTTGCCTGCGGCAGGGGCGCTTTTGTTTTTGATCCCGCTGCTCTGGCCCGTGGCTGAGGGACCTGGCCAAACAGATGCGATGCCTTTGTCTTCCGCCATGACCTATGTGTTGGCAATCTGGGCGCTGCTTATACTGATGGCGTTTCTCTTTGGCTTGGCTGTGCGGCGCTGGGCAGACCATTGGACCAGCGACGCCTTGCAGAATGACGCAACGGGCCACGACCAAGACGTGGTTGGACCAATGCAGCCCGTCTTTCAGCCCACGCAGCGGCCCGACCCAGCATCGGAGACGCCGCAGTAATGGCTTCGCTTAATCTGCTGGCCTTTGTGTGCCTGACCTATGTTGCCATCCTGTTTATCGTGGCCTTTGCGGCGGATCGCTATGCGCGGGGACGCAACAAGGCCCGTTGGATGGGCTCGCCGCTGATCTATACGCTCTCGCTCTCGATCTATTGCACCGCCTGGACGTTCTACGGCGCAGTTGGCTATGCGGCGCGCTCTGGGTTGGAGTACATAACGATCTACCTCGGCCCGACACTGGTGATGGTTGGCTGGTGGTGGGGGCTGCGCAAACTGGTGCGGGTTGGCCGCAGCCAAAGGGTCACCTCCATCGCAGATCTTCTGTCGGCTCGCTATGGCAAGTCCAATCTGTTGGCGATCAGCGTCACCCTGCTCGCGGTGATTGGCACAACCCCCTATATTTCATTGCAGCTGCAATCGATCACCCTGTCGTTTTCTATTTTCGCCGAAGCGGACCCGCTGCGCAGCGTGAATGAAACGCAAACCGTTTTCTGGGTCGCCACAGGGCTTGCTGTTTTTGCAATCTTGTTTGGCACGCGCAATCTCAACGCCAATGAACGCCATCACGGTGTGGTTATGGCGGTGGCTCTTGAAGCGGTGGTGAAGCTGATTTCGCTTCTGGCGGTGGGCATTTTTGTGGTGTGGGGGCTGTCTGGTGGGATTGCCGCCACTATGGAGCGCATCGATGCCTCGGCAATCGGACAATGGCAGGTGGACAAAAGCCGCTGGGCCACCATCACCTTTCTGTCTGCGGCGGCATTTGTCTGTTTGCCGCGTATGTTTCAGGTCATGGTGGTGGAGAACGACGATGAACGTCATCTGCGGATCGCGGCTTGGGCCTTTCCTCTCTATCTGTTGCTGATCTCCATTTTTGTTGTCCCCATTGCCGCCATTGGGTTGGAGCGGCTGCCCGAAGGCTCCAATCCCGATCTCTTTGTGCTGTCTTTGCCATTGGCAGAAGGGCAGCAGGGATTGGCGATGTTGTCCTTTATCGGAGGATTTTCCTCGGCCACATCGATGGCCATCGTGGCTGCCATGGCGTTGTCGACGATGGTGTCAAACCACATCGTGATGCCGATATGGCTGCGCTGGCAAGAGGTCGGCGCCTCGGTGTCAGGCGATGTGCGTGACGTGGTTTTGATGGCGCGCCGTTTGTCCATCGCGGGCATCATGGGGCTTGGGTATCTGTATTACACCGTATCGGGTGGTGGCGCGGCTTTGGCCTCCATCGGGTTGATCGCCTTTGCCGGCGTGGCGCAACTGCTGCCGAGCCTGGTGGGCGGGCTGTTCTGGCGGGGTGCGACCCGTGTGGGCGCTCTCACCGGTTTGAGCGTTGGTTTTGTGCTTTGGCTCTACACGATGTTGTTGCCCGCGCTGGGCGGAGGCGTTTTTTCAGCCTCCATCATGGCGGAGGGCCCTTGGAGCATGGCCTGGCTGCGGCCACATGCGCTGTTTGGCATCACCGGATTGGACCCGACCGTCCATGCGGTGTTCTGGTCGTTGGTGTTGAACACTTCGGCCTTTTTGGTTGCATCGCTCGCCACATTTCCGAGCCCGTTGGAGCGTCTGCAGGGTGCGCAGTTTGTGGATGTGTTCGAGCATTCGACCGGGCCACGTGGGTGGGTTGGATCGGTGGCGCAGGCCGAAGATCTGATGATCATGTCGCAGCGTATTCTCGGCGCGCAGGAAGCTCAGTTGTTTTTTCAACAGGAGCTGAAGAAACAGGGGGGCAGAGGGCCGCTGCCTGAGCCCTCACCAGCGTTTCTGGAGCGACTGGAGCGCGAGCTGAGCGCCTCGATTGGCACCGCGGCGGCTCATGCGATGGTGGGTCAGATTGTTGGTGGCTCCTCCGTATCGGTGCAGGATCTGCTGGCTGTTGCGGATGAAACCGCGCAGATTTTGGAATATTCCAACCGTCTGGAGACGCAGTCTGCTGAACTGTCAAGAACGGCCCGCAAGCTACGAGAAACGAATGAGAAACTGACCCAGATATCACAACAGAAAGATGCGTTTCTGAGCCAGGTTAGCCATGAATTGCGAACGCCGATGACATCGATCCGGGCGTTTTCCGAAATCCTGCGCGACACCGGCACGCTGGATGCAGAAGAGCACAATCGTTATGCCGGAATTATCCATGACGAAGCACAGCGGCTGACCCGGTTGCTCGATGATCTGCTGGACCTCAGCGTGCTGGAAAATGGGCAGGTGTCGCTCAATTTCAGCGCAGGGCGGCTTGGCGATGTGTTGGACCATTCCGTGGCGACCGCGCTGGCGGATGGGTCAACGCGGTTGCAGGTTTTGCGTGATGCCGCAACCGATGATTTGCGATTGTCCAGCGATTTGGACCGGCTCTCGCAGGTGTTCATCAATCTGATTGCCAATGCTGAAAAATACTGCACTGCTGCAGAACCTGTGTTGCGCATTTCGGCCCGCCAGATTGAAGCTGCGATCATCATTGATTTTGCAGACAACGGTGCAGGCATTCCGCCTGAGCACCGGACCACTGTATTTGAGAAGTTCTCGCGTGTCAGTCCGGAAATGGCCGGTGGTGCAGGTCTTGGGCTGGCGATCTGCCGGGAGATCATGCAGCGGCTTGGTGGCAACATTGCGTATCTCCCAAATGAGACTGGCGGCATTTTCCGCGTGTCGCTGAAATTGAACCAGGAAAAAGTAAGTTAAATCCTGCGCGTAAAGGCTCTGGTAACCATTCTCGGGCTAAACCAGTAGCAACCGGTGCGTGAGGGGCAGGTCTACAACCTATGGCAGAAGAAGAAACCGAAACAGAAGCTGCAGGCAGCAGAGGTGGCGTCGCCCGTAAATTGGCCGCAACCAAAGAGGGCAAAAGCGCACTCTCCAGCTCCCTGACCCTCAAGGCGCTGCGCCGCTCGATTGCGCGTGCGGCGGCCGATCTGTGTGATCTTCCTGCGGCGGTTTTGGCAGCCCGGCAGGCCAACCGCGTACCCGAAGATCTGGCAGCCAATCTCTCTGACAGTGATCTGTTGATCCTGCTGGATGGCCCAGAAGGACGCATTGGTGCCGCGACCTTGGATGCAGCCGCGGTCACCGCACTGATCCAGCAGCAGACCATGGGTCTGGTCCTTGGCAAAGCACCGAGTGAGCGGAATTATACACCAACCGATGCAGCTATGGTTGCGGACTTTCTGGAGCGGGTGTTCGCCAAAGTGGTGTCCATGCTGGCGGGCCAGGCGGACGAGGCGATTTTTTCAGGATACCGTTTCGGTGCCCAGATCGAAAACGTGCGCAGCCTCGTATTGGGGATGGAGGCCGAGGACTATCGCGTCATTGATCTGACGCTGGATTTGTCCTGCGGTGCGATGCAAGGCACGCTGAAACTTGTACTGCCCGAACCTGCGCCCGAGGAGAAGGATCTCTCAGGTGCAAACGGGCAGGTGGGTCCGTCTCTTGGCAGCAACATGGGTGCCATGCGGGCTGAACTGCGGGCTGTTCTGTGCAAGATGCAGGTCCCTGCAAATACGTTCTCTGACCTGAAAGAAGGCGATATCCTACCGCTGGATCAGGCATTCCTCTACGAGACGGAAATGATTTCCATCACGGGTCAATCCATTGCGCAGGGTCGGCTCGGCCAGATGAACGGTGCCCGTGCGGTGCGGTTGACAGACCCCAACGCCCTGGCCTCTGAAACCGGGAATGACGGCTCTTTTGTTTCTCAGATGGGCGGCGGCGAACCGGCTGCCATGGATTTGGCGCCCCCAATGGACCTATCCATTGCAGCGCAGGGCCTGCAGGATCCGATGCAGGACATGGGTGGCGACCTGGGATCTCTGGGCGCTGATTTTGATGCAGAGTTTGGAGCAGATCTGGGTGCCGACCTTGGCGGTGATCTCGGTGGCGGCCTTGGCGCTCCACTGGGTGGTGACCTTGGCGGGTTGCCAGCTGCCGATGGCCTGCCTGATCTGCCTGCGATGGGAGATTTGGGTGGGGATCTCGGGGCCGATTTGGGCGCTGATTTTGGTGGCACCCTTGATACCGGGTTGCCTGCTGATCTTCCAGATCTGGGTGCCACACCGGCAGAGGCCGAGATTGCAGAACTGGCCGGTCTGAGCAACAACAGCTAGGGCCTTGGCCTGATCTCGGGCCAGCCAAAGCTCTGCTATACAGCGGCTCGCGCGTTGGCCGCTACATTTGCCGCTTTAGCGCTTACTTTTCATCCGGGTCACAGACGTTGATCCGGCATTGCAACATCATACAACGATATAACAAAAACGCGTGTTTGCCCCACTTTGAGCGCGGCAAACACTTGTCTGGACGCAGATGTTAGCCTGCAGTCTGATTGTGCGCCAAGGCCTCAAGAGTGGGCCGCAATCCATCCAGCTGATATCCCGCCTTTGCGGCGGCCAGTAGAATGTCGTCGACAGATTGTTCACTGGCCTGACCCAGAGCCCAAACCACCGAACAGCGCGTGCCGGATGCACAATAGGCAAAGACGGGGGTTTCTGCTGCCTCAATGATCGCTTTTTGCCGTGCAACATTGTCTGGCGTCATCGTCTGGTGGGTCAGCGGCAGGACTTCGAATGTCAGGCCAAGCGCTTCGGCGGCGGTTTGTATCGCTGCAGCCTGATGGCTGGGCGGAACCTCTTCATCCGGCCGGTTGCAGATGATGGTCTGATACCCTGCTTCAGCGATCCGGCTCAGATCTTCGACTGAAATTTGCGGGGATACGGTGTAGCGGGGGGAAAGAATGCGTGGGTCCATGATCCCGTCTTTTAAGCGGTTGCTGTGTCTTGGTCTAGCCATTGCAGAACGCGGCCTGACCCGATCATACCGATGGCCATGGCTGCCAGGAACAGGAGCCCCTCGGTACCGCCAAATCCGACGCTCGCAATTGCCGGTCCTGGGCACAGTCCTGCAAGGCCCCAACCAACGCCAAACATTGTGGATCCAACGATCAATCTGCGGTCCGGTGCTGATTTTGGGTGTGCAGGCCATTGCCCGCCTGCCAGTGGCCGACGTCCCCGCGTTAGGCGCCAAGCGAGCATCATCGGCAGGATCGCCCCCACCATCACAAATGCGAGAGTGGGATCCCATGAACCAGTGATGTCCAAGAAACCTTGGACTTTTTGCGTGTCTGTCATGCCAGATATCAGCAGGCCCGCACCAAACAGGGCACCCGAGACAAAAGCAATGCCGAATCGTTTCATCACAACACTCCCAACAGACGCAGGAGCGCGACTGTGCCAGCCCCCGCCGCGCAAAAGACCAGCGTGGCGATGAGCCCGCGAAGTGACAGCCGCGAGATGCCGCAGACCCCGTGACCAGACGTGCATCCATTGGCCAGCCGGGTTCCAAACCCGACCAACACACCGGCTGCGAGGATGACGCCAGTGTTGCTTGTCAGATGGGTGGGCGCGCCACCGAGGGTCAACGCAATCACAAAGGGCGCCAGAGCCAAGCCTGCCACAAACGTCAGGCGTTCCGCCCAATCAGAGGGGGCTGATCCGTCGATCAAACGGCCGAAAATTCCGCTGACGCCCATGATGCGGCCATTGCCCAGCAGCAAAATCAGGCCCGCCACGCCGATAAGCATACCTCCCATGAGGCCAAAGATCCAAGCGGTCTCCATGTGTTCTGCGCTCCTTTGCGAGGGGGGGATCTGTCAGAGTTTGTTGATGGGCAATTTCAGATAGACGTCGCCCTCGGCATCGGGCTCGGGCATGTGGCCCGCGCGCATATTGACCTGCAGTGATGGCAGGATCAGCCGGGGCATCGCCAGCGAGGCATCCCGCTTGTCGCGCATTGCCACGAACTCTTCGATGCTGCGTCCGGACGCGACGTGAATGTTCAGCGCTTTTTGTTCGCCCACCGTTGTTTCCCAGGCAAAATCGTCACGACCTGGGGCTTTGTAATCATGGCCTACAAAAATGCGTGTTTCATCGGGTAGGGCGAGGATACGCTGAATCGATTGAAACAGCTGTTGCGAAGATCCGCCCGGAAAATCACATCGCGCGGTGCCGAAATCGGGCATGAACAGCGTGTCCCCGACAAAGGCTGCATCGCCAATGACATAGGTCAGGCAGGCTGGGGTGTGACCGGGTGTGTGCAGCACATCGGCGCGCATCTGTCCGATGTGCAAACTGTCGCCATCATCGAACAAAGCGTCGAACTGGCTGCCATCGCGCTGGAATTCGGTGCCTTCGTTGAAGACCTTGCCAAAGGTGGTTTGTACTGTGGTGATGTGACGGCCAATGCCAATTTTCCCGCCAAGTTTCTCCTGCAGATACGGTGCTGCCGAGAGGTGATCGGCGTGAACGTGGCTTTCCAGGATCCAATCAACGTTCAGGTTGTGGTCCTGGATCCAGGCAATGATGCGATCCGCCGAGGATGTGCCCGTGCGGCCGGAAGAATGGTCAAAATCCAGGACGGAGTCGATGATTGCGCAGGAGCGTCCATTTGGCTCTTTGACCACATAAGAAACTGTATTTGTTTGCAAATCAAAGAATGCTTCAACGGCTGGATGCATGGGAACTCCTCCTGTTTTTCTACATATATATAAATGTGAATATGTTCAAGCGTGACATGCCGGTCTTCAGTGTCGCGAAGACGTGGACTGAAAACCACCGTAAAATGCACCCGGATGACGCGTTGTGGCGGCATTAAGATCTTGTTAAGGTGTATTTGTCCTCTACCTTATCCACAGGTAGCGTGCCGTGGGTGGGCCAGGCGCAGGTTGGGACTGACAAATACCGTGGCAGATCGCCGCGCGGGTCAAACAGAGTTCCGCTTCAGCTTGATCCCGACCCTCGATGCGCCAGTTTGAAAATAAAAGAGAGCTCTACTCGGCGCGTGGCGGGGGCTGGCGAATGGCCATCGATCCAGTTCGGCGAGCGATTGATCTGATAAAAACGACAAGAGCAAAGACAACAGGACCAAAGACAACAAGACCAAGGACGTTTCCAATCCGTGCAGTGCCGTTGGCCTGCACCGGCTGATAAGCATGGCAGAGGGAGGAACTGACAATGGGTGGCGTGAATTTTGGATATGCCGGGGCACGACCAGAGCAGCAGTCGTCGGCGCAGTCACCGGTGCAGTCGTCAGGGCAGAGCAGGCTGATGGCTGCGGCGCAACAACTTGAGCAGATGCTGCTGGCCGCGCATCGCAACGACCGGCATCGTTTGGGGGCAGAGTTCAGCCATGTTCTTGCGCGTCTGCGCATTGCGGGCGTACGTGTGCCGCCGCGCATGGTGCGTTTGGACCAGATGCTGCACGAAGAATTCGCTGACCACATGTTTGACAACATGCCGGTTTGAACGGACCAAAACAGACTGCCTGATGCTATCCCTCTGGGTCTTCAAAGCGGATACAGCAGATACAAGGGCAAAACCGCCTGCGCGGAGCGCCAGAGCGGTGACGGCACTAGCCGAGGCTCAGCCCCAACATCACCAGCATCAGGCCGATCACTGACAGAAAGAGAGCGCCGAGATTGAGCGGCAGGGCTTTTTGGATCGCGGCCCGCAGCTCTTCATCGCTGAGATTCTGCCGTTTGGCAGAGGCCACGCGAATGACACTCACAATCAATCCGGCCAATCCGGCAACCGACAGGGCCGCACCGCCCCAAACCATAATTTCGAACATCGTTTTCTCCGTCGTCAGCCTGTGATTGTGTCTGCTGACCTGCGATCAAGACAGAAAACCGCCTAGCGGATTACACGCGCTGGGGCAAGCCGATCTCATCCGCGCCAAATGCGCGATCATCGCTTGCGGCGGCGTCAGCGCACTTGTATTTGAGACGGTGAATTGACCTCTATTTTGCGGATGGATCTCCCATGGACATGACCGAAGACGAAAAGAGCGACAGCTACCGTGTGACCGCTGGTGAACTGCGCCAGTTCATTGAACGATTTGAGCGGCTGGATGCTGAAAAGAAAGATCTGGCTGATCAGCAGAAAGAGATCATGGCCGAGGCGAAGGCGCGCGGTTATGACACCAAAGTCATTCGCAAGGTGATCGCTCTGCGCAAGCGTGACAAAGACGATATCGCCGAAGAAGAGGCGGTTTTGGAAATGTACAAAGAAGCGCTTGGCATGTGATCTGCCAACCGTTGAATTTTGCAAAAGGCCTCTGCCAATTGGCGGGGGCCTTTTTGTTTCTGCGCTGTCGGAATCGATGCGTGTGTTGGTCGAATTCCACCTGTTTTTGTCAGTCTCTCCTGTGCGGAAAATCTAGGCGTTTTGGGGCAGTCATGCTGACGTTTTGAGCGGAGTTGACACCGCGAATTTTGGGGCCGCGCGGTGGGTTTCTATGCGATTTCACGAAGTGGATGGATGGGGTAAGTAATAAGATACAATGTTTTACGGCTTATTTCTAAAGTTGCGCGATATGTAATTTTGCACGTCTCAATTTTTTACCAGTTGATAAAAAATGAAACTGTGGCACTGTGATTCCATAAGAAACACATCAGGGAGACACCCAATGGCGACCAGCCATCAGGCATCCAGCATCGAAGCAGGGCGTTTGTCCGCAGCTGAGATCGCTGAGAACTTTGGTGATCTGCATCCGCAGTATGAGCCGCACGAGGCGGCTGTTGCGGCGGATCGCTGTTACTTCTGTTACGACGCGCCCTGCATGACGGCCTGTCCGACAGCCATCGATATCCCGCAGTTCATTCGCGAAATCCAAGCAGGCCATCCCGAAAGCGCGGCCAAAACGATTTTGGAACAGAACATTCTGGGCGGCATGTGCGCGCGGGTATGCCCCACCGAAACGCTCTGCGAGGAGGCTTGCGTGCGCGAAGCCGCAGAAGGCAAACCGGTCGAGATTGGTCGCTTGCAGCGTTACGCCACGGACAAGTTGATGGAGAAGGGCGTGCACCCGTTCTCTCGTGCAGAGCCCACGGGCAAGACGGTTGCCGTTGTCGGCGCAGGCCCTGCCGGGTTGTCGGCGGCCCATCGTCTGGCGATGTTGGGTCACGATGTCACGGTCTATGATCGCAAGGCAAAGGCCGGTGGTCTGAATGAGTTTGGTATCGCCGCCTATAAATCGACCAATGATTTTGCTGCTCAGGAAGTGGCCTGGTTGCTGCAGATCGGCGGCATCACAGTCGAATACGGCAAATCACTGGGCGCTGAATTGACGCTTGATGCGCTGAAGGCTGATTTTGACGCTGTGTTCCTTTCCATCGGATTGGGGGGCGTCAACGCGCTGCGTGCCACTGGCGAAGACAAGGGCGGTGTGCGTGACGCGGTGGAATTCATCGCGGAGCTGCGCCAGGCGGATGATCTGACGTCTCTGCCGGTTGGGCGCAACGTGGTTGTGATCGGTGGCGGTATGACCGCGGTTGATGCTGCGGTGCAGTCCAAGTTGCTGGGCGCGGAAAACGTGACCATTGCCTATCGCCGGGGCCGTGATGCGATGGGGGCCAGCCGGTATGAACAGGATTTGGCTGCAACAAAAGGCGTCAAGCTGATGTTCAACGTCCAGCCCAAGGCGATCCATGGCAATGGGTCCTGCGTCGAGATCGAGTTGGAGTACACCAGCGCGACTGACGGCACCTTGCAGGGCACCGGCGAAACGGTGCGCCTGGCTGCGGATCAGATCTACAAGGCGATTGGCCAGACCCTGCAGGACCAGCCCGACGGGTTGGCCTTGGAAGGGCGTAAGATCAAAGTTGATGACGCAGGGCGCACCTCGGTCGCAGGTGTCTGGGCTGGGGGCGATTGTGCGTCCGGCGGAGAGGATCTCACCGTGACAGCCGTTGCCGAAGGTCGTGATGCGGCCATGGATATTCACGCCAGCCTGATCGGCTAAGCCAGCGGCGAGGTTGGCTACGACCTCGCGTTGCCAGTGTAAGGAACAGACAAATGGCTGATTTAACAGCAGACTTTCTAGGGATCAAATCTCCGAACCCGTTCTGGCTGGCCTCCGCGCCTCCGACGGACAAGGAATATAACGTCCGCCGTGCCTTTGAGGCCGGATGGGGCGGAGTGGTGTGGAAAACCCTCGGCTCCGAGGGTCCGCCGGTTGTGAACGTCAATGGCCCGCGTTACGGCGCGATCTGGGGGGCGGACCGCCGCCTTCTTGGGTTGAACAACATTGAGTTGATTACCGACCGCCCGCTTGAGGTGAACCTGGAAGAAATCGCCCGGGTCAAAAAAGACTATCCAGATCGTGCTATCATTGTCTCTCTGATGGTGCCCTGTGAGGAACAGGCTTGGAAGGACATCCTGCCACGGGTTGAGGCCACTGGCGCGGATGGGATCGAGCTGAACTTTGGCTGCCCACACGGCATGGCCGAGCGCGGCATGGGATCAGCCGTTGGCCAGGTTCCCGAATATATTCAGATGGTTACGGAGTGGTGTAAGAAATACTACTCCAAGCCGGTGATCGTGAAACTGACCCCCAACATCACCGACATCCGCTTCCCCGCACGGGCCGCCAAAGCGGGGGGCGCGGATGCGGTCAGCCTGATCAACACAATCAACTCCATCGTGTCTGTTGATCTTGATGCCATGGCGCCAGAGCCAACCATCGGCGACAAGGGCACGCATGGCGGTTACTGTGGTCCAGCGGTGAAGCCAATCGCGCTCAATATGGTTGCTGAAATCGCCCGTTGCCCGCAAACCCACGGTCTGCCAATTTCGGCAATCGGAGGGGTGACCACCTGGCGCGATGCGGCGGAATTCATGACCATGGGCGCGGGCAACGTGCAGGTCTGTACCGCAGCGATGACCTATGGGTTCAACGTCGTGAAGGAAATGATTTCCGGCCTCAACCAGTGGATGGATGACAAAGGCTACGACACGTTGGACGATTTTGTTGGCAAGGCTGTGCCCAACGTCACCGACTGGCAGTATCTCAATCTGAACTACGTGGCCAAGGCCAAGATCAATCAGGACGATTGCATCAAATGTGGTCGCTGCTTCGCAGCTTGCGAGGACACATCACATCAGGCCATCGCCATGAGCGACGATCGTGTCTTCACGGTAAAAGATGATGAATGCGTGGCCTGCAATCTTTGCGTCAACGTCTGCCCGGTCGAAGGCTGCATCACGATGGAACAGGTTCCTGCAGGACAGATTGATGAGCGGACCGGGAAAGTTGTCTCTGACGACTATGCCAATTGGACAACCCATCCGAACAACCCGGCGTCCACGGCAGCGGAATAACAAGAGCCAAAGGCCCTTTGCCCAAAGGCCTTTCGCCAGCTAGATCAATACGGCGTCTCCCGACGGAGGCGCCGTTTTTTGTTTCAGGTCCATCTGATTTGCGGGTGATTTACCGGCTCGTTTCATCTGCCGACCGATTTTGTCCGTCAAACTTGGGCGCGCGTGCTATCCGGCGATGTGATCTGGCGCGAGCAAGCGGCGGAACATGAGCTCCAGATGTTGGGGCGCGCTGTCAAACGGATCTTCGTCCTCCATCAGAGTGCGCACCTGCACATCAAAATCAGCGTAGTGCTGAGTCAGCGACCAGATCGAAAAAAGCAGATGTTTTGAATGGGTTCGGTTCAGCTTGCCCGCATCCATCCACTGCGTGATCAGGGCGGATTTTTCCTCCAGCAGGGGTTTTAGATCCTTGCTCAAACTGTCGAGCATCCGAGGCGCGCCTTGTACGATTTCATTGGCAAACAACCGGCTTTCGCGGGGAAAATCGCGGCTCATCTGCAGCTTGCGCTGAACATAGGCCAGGATCTCTTCCAGCGGGTCGCCATCCGGATCCAAGGCGCGCAGCGGATCCAGCCATGTGTCAAGAAGGCCGGACAGCAGCTCGGTGAAAATCGCCTCTTTCGAGGGGAAATAATAAAGCAGATTTGGTTTGCTCAGCCCGGCCGCTTTGGCGATCTGATCGACCGTTGCACCGCGAAAACCATGGTTGGAAAAGACCTCAAGCGCGGCCTCCAGAATGGTTGCGCGATTCTTTTTCTGAATCCGGGTGGGGCTGCGATCAGTTGGCATTTTGCTCTTTGGGCTTTCTCGGATGGCGGAGAGTGTGGCTTGCGCCTGAATTTTCGTCAAAGATTCGAGGGTTAGAGGTATTTTCGGCAGATAGTGGACTCAATTTCTTGACTGAATCGGCAACCCTGATAGCGTGAGTTTGACCAGTTGGTCAAATCAGGACCAGCGTTTCTAAGCCACCGAAACGGCGCAAAGCCGAGATGATCCCGCACAAAAGTGGGACAACAGGGAAGGAAGCTGAGATGACGTCGCTTGGACAGAATCTTAAAATCAACGGCGACAGGCTGTGGGACAGCCTGATGGAAATGGCCCAGATTGGACCGGGTGTTGCGGGCGGCAACAACCGGCAGACCCTCACAGATGATGACGCTGCGGGCCGTGTCTTGTTCCAGAGCTGGTGCGAAGAGGCAGGTTGCACCATGGGGCTCGATACCATGGGCAACATGTTTGCCACGCGCGCCGGGACCGACCCCGATGCCCTGCCGGTTTACATGGGCTCGCACCTCGATACACAGCCCACGGGTGGCAAATATGACGGCGTTCTTGGTGTTCTGGGCGGGCTGGAGGTGCTGCGCACGCTGAACGACCTGGGGATCAAGACCAAACATCCCATTGTGGTGACCAATTGGACCAACGAAGAGGGCACGCGCTTTGCGCCGGCCATGTTGGCATCCGGCGTCTTTGCAGGCAAGCACAGCCAGGACTGGGCCTATGGCCGTGAGGATGCGGAGGGCAAGTCCTTCGGTGATGAGTTGAAACGCATCGGCTGGGTGGGTGACGAAGAGGTCGGTGCCCGGAAAATGCATGCGATGTTTGAATTGCACATCGAACAAGGGCCTATCCTGGAAGCGGAAAACAAGGAAATTGGTGTGGTCACCCATGGGCAGGGGCTCTGGTGGTTGCAATGCACCGTTACCGGAAAAGATGCGCATACCGGCTCCACGCCAATGAATATGCGCGTGAACGCCGGTCTAGGTATGGCGCGCATGACAGAAGCCGCCCATCGGATTGCCATGGCGCATCAACCCCATGCGGTGGGGGCGGTCGGCCAGTGCGATGTTTACCCCAACTCGCGCAACGTGATCCCGGGCAAGGTGGTGTTCACGGTTGATTTCCGCTCGCCGGATCTGAACAAGCTGACATCCATGCGCGCGCAATATGAAGCCGAGGCCAAGGTCATCGCAGATGAACTGGGTCTGGGGCTGGAGATCGAACCGGTGGGCCATTTTGATCCGGTGACGTTTGATCCAGGCTGTGTGACGGCCGTGCGATCTGCGGCGGAGCGTCTGGGCTACAGCCATATGGATATCGTGTCCGGTGCCGGCCATGACGCATGTTGGATCAATGATGTCGCGCCGACCGCGATGATCATGTGTCCCTGTGTCGATGGTCTGAGCCACAATGAGGCGGAAGAGATTTCCAAGGAGTGGGCGGCGGCAGGCACAGACGTGATGTTGCACGCCGTTCTGGAAACAGCCGAAATCGTGGCATAGGGCAGGGGTCATAGGGAAGGGGCTGCGGCCCTCGCCACACCTGCCACATCCCGCGCCAATAGGGCCAACAGAAGTCCGCGCGATGGGATCTTCAAAACATGCGGCTGTGTCCGCACTCTCACAGGGAGAACACTCATGACGACAGTCATCAGAAACGGCACAATTGTGACCGCGGATCTGACCTATAAGGCAGATGTTTTGATCGAAAACGGTGTCATTGCGCAAATCGGCCCCGGCTTGAAAGGGGATGAGGAGCTGGATGCAACCGGCTGTTACGTCATGCCCGGCGGGATCGACCCGCATACGCATCTGGAAATGCCGTTCATGGGCACCTATTCCAGCGATGATTTCGAAAGCGGCACGCGCGCCGGTCTGGCGGGTGGCACCACGATGGTGGTTGATTTCGCATTGCCCAACCCCGGTGAAAGCCTGTTGGATGCGCTGAAACGCTGGGACAACAAATCGACCCGCGCGAACTGCGACTATTCCTTCCACATGGCGGTGACTTGGTGGGGCGAGCAGGTGTTTGATGACATCAAGACCGTCATCGAAATTCGCGGCATCAACACCTTCAAGCATTTCATGGCCTACAAGGGCGCGCTGATGGTGAATGACGACGAACTCTATGCATCGTTCCAGCGTCTGGCAGAGCTGGGCGGCATCGCTATGGTGCATGCTGAAAACGGAGATGTGGTTGCCGAGCTGTCGGCAAAACTGCTGGCAGAAGGTAATTCTGGCCCCGAAGCCCACGCCTATTCCCGGCCACCGCAGGTGGAGGGCGAGGCGACAAACCGGGCCATCATGATTGCTGATATGGCGGGCGTGCCGCTTTATGTGGTGCACACATCATGCGAAGAAAGCCACGAGGCCATCCGGCGGGCGCGGATGCAGGGCAAGCGCGTCTGGGGGGAGCCGCTGATCCAGCATCTGACCCTGGATGAGAGTGAATATTTCGACAAGGATTGGGACCACGCAGCGCGTCGGGTGATGTCGCCTCCCTTCCGCAACAAACAGCATCAGAATTCCCTGTGGAATGGTCTGCAATCTGGCTCCCTGTCTGTGGTCGCAACCGACCACTGTGCCTTCACCACCGAACAGAAACGCTATGGCGTTGGTGATTTCACCAAAATTCCAAATGGGACGGGCGGGCTCGAAGATCGTATGCCGATGTTGTGGACCCATGGGGTAAACACCGGCCGCCTGACGCCAAATGAATTTGTGGCCGTTACCTCTACCAATATTGCCAAGATCCTGAATTGCTACCCCAAGAAGGGAGCGGTTCTGGTCGGCGCGGATGCAGATCTGGTGGTCTGGGATCCGGAGAAAACGAAGGTGATTTCGGCAGGTAGCCAGCAATCCTCGATCGACTATAACGTCTTTGAAGGTCACGAGGTTAAAGGGTTGCCCAGGTTCACCCTGACACG
This sequence comes from Phaeobacter sp., assembly GCF_022825805.1. Classification (GTDB taxonomy): domain Bacteria; phylum Pseudomonadota; class Alphaproteobacteria; order Rhodobacterales; family Rhodobacteraceae; genus Phaeobacter. The sequence continues at coordinate 14,240 of NZ_JAJDWC010000103.1, read as the reverse complement.
TGGGCATGTTGCGGTGCATGATGGCGAGATCCGCACCCAAGAAGGCCACGGCAAATTCGTCGAGCGTGCGCCAAATACCACCGTCAATAAGGCACTATCGACCTGGAAAGAGCTCACCGCGCCGCGGCCCGTCGAACGGACAGGCATTCCGGCAACAGGTGTGTAAGGATGAAAAGGGCTGCCAGTTTTGGTGGCCCGTTTTTTTCATCTACTCTGTTCGAATTTAAGGCAAAGACATGAATATGGAAACGACCACCCAGGCTCCTGAGCCCCAGGCCACCGGTTCCCAAAGCTCGGCACAGGCCACTGTCATCGAAGCAAAAAACCTGGACCTGACCTTTCAAACCAACGATGGGCCTGTCCATGCGCTGAAAGATGTCAGCCTGAACATCCGCAAAGGCGATTTTGTTTCCTTTATCGGCCCGTCGGGATGCGGCAAAACAACGTTTCTGCGGTGTATTGCGGCTTTGGAACGGCCAACGGGTGGGACGCTGAGCGTCAATGGCATGACCCCTGATGAAGCCCGCAGACAGCGTGCCTACGGCTATGTGTTTCAGGCGGCGGGGCTCTATCCCTGGCGCACCATTGCCAAAAACATCAAGCTGCCGCTGGAGATCATGGGCTACAGCAAGACCGAGCAGGACAAGCGGGTCGAGCAGGTGCTGGATCTGGTCGAACTGTCGGGATTTGGGGGCAAATTTCCCTGGCAACTGTCTGGCGGCATGCAGCAGCGGGCGTCGATTGCACGTGCCTTGGCGTTTGACGCGGACATTCTGTTGATGGATGAACCTTTTGGGGCGCTGGATGAAATTGTGCGTGACCACCTCAACGAACAATTGCTGAAGCTTTGGGCGCGCACCAACAAGACCATCGGATTTGTCACTCACTCGATCCCAGAAGCGGTCTACCTGTCGACAAAGATCGTCGTCATGTCGCCGCGGCCCGGGAGGATCCATGATGTCATCGACAGCACGCTGCCGAAGGAACGGCCTTTGGACATTCGCGACAGTCCCGAGTTTATCGAGATTGCCCACCGTGTGCGCGACGGACTGAGAGCCGGACATGGCCATGATTGATCACGGTTCCTGGCGCAGGCCCATGCTTTTGAACAAGATTTTGGAGGCGGGCAAATGAAAAGCATCATCGCTGTCTTTACCGTCCTCACAGCCATTATTGCGATCTGGTACATTGCCTGTGTGCCCATGAACATCAAAGGTGTTCTGGACGGCGCGGAGCGGGCCGGGATCGAAGTGGTGCCCGAAACCGCGCGCGAGCGGCGCGACATGAGCGAAATCGGGCTTGTGATCAGCAATCGCTTTGCCATCGATGAGACCTGGAGCCAGGACAGACCACGTCTGCCCGCGCCTCATCAGGTCGCGGTGGAGTTGTGGGAAACCACGGTAGAAAAGAAAATAACTTCAAAACGCAGTCTGATCTATCATGGTCAGGTGACCCTGTCGGCGACTTTGCTCGGCTTTGCCATCGGCACCGGGTTAGGGATCTTGCTGGCGGTTGGCATCGTGCATAGCCGGGTGATGGACATGTCGGTGATGCCCTGGGCCATAGTCAGCCAGACCATTCCGATCATTGCGTTGGCTCCGATGATCATCGTTGTGCTCTACTCCGTTGGCGTCCAGGGGCTGTTGCCGAAGGCGATTATCTCGGCCTACCTCAGTTTCTTTCCAGTTGTTGTCGGCATGGTGAAAGGGCTGCGCAGTCCAGACCATATGCAATTGGATCTGTTGAAGACCTACAGCGCTTCCACCGCACAAGGGTTCTGGAAATTGCGCCTGCCGTCGTCGCTGCCCTATCTGTTTGCTTCGCTGAAAATCGGCATTGCGGCCTCTTTGGTTGGCGCCATCGTGGGGGAATTGCCAACCGGCGCGGTTGCGGGCCTTGGCGCGCGGCTCCTGGCGGGCAGCTATTACGGCCAGACGGTGCAGATATGGTCCGCGCTGTTTGCGGCCGCCATTCTTGCAGCCGCACTGGTTGCGGCGCTCGGATTGATCGAACGGCTGCTTTTGGGCCGTATGGGGGTGAAAACATGAGTTCCTTTTTAGTCTGGGGCGCTGCCCCCGCCATGCAAGCATGGCTCCCCCGGAGTATTTTTGGAAAGATGACACTACGAGAGAGGATGCTGGGAAAGACGATACTGGGACAGGCGACACTAGCAAAAGTGATGCTGGGAGAGACGTCATGATGTTGGTTGGCTTGGCTGTGATAGCATGGGGCGTTGGCTGGTGGGTCAATGCGCAACTGGCGAACGGGCCATTGGCGCATCATCGGTCCGTGCAATTGGCGGTGCCCGGCATTTTTGGTCTGACGCTTCTCGTGATGTGGGAGCTGTTGGTCCGAGGGCTGGATGTGTCATTGGTGATCTTGCCTGCGCCCACGGTCATTCTGGCGCGTTTTGGGACCAGCCTGCCCATCCTGTGGGCGGATTTCATGCAGACCATCGTCAAAGGCGCGCTGTCTGGATATGTGCTGGGCTGTGCTGCGGCCTTGCTGACAGCGGTGGCCGTTGATCGCAGCGATTTTCTGCGTCGTGGGCTGTTGCCGATTGGCAATTTCGTGGCAGCCCTGCCGATCGTCGGGACCGCGCCGATCCTGGTGATGTGGTTTGGCTTTGACTGGCACTCCAAGGCGGCAGTTGTTGTGGTGATGGTGTTTTTCCCAGTCCTGGTGAACACTGTGGCTGGACTGCGTGAGACCGATCAGATGCAGCGGGATTTGATGCAGACCTATGCGGCCGGCTATTGGCAGAGTTTTTTCAAACTCCGGCTTCCCGCGGCGCTGCCGTTCATTTTCAATGGTTTGAAAGTCTCCACCACATTGGCGCTGGTAGGGGCCATCGTTGCGGAGTTTTTTGGCTCACCGACGGTTGGTATGGGCTTCCGGATCTCCACATCCGTGGGGCAACTGGCGCTGGATATGGTCTGGGCGGAAATCGTCGTGGCCGCTTTGGCGGGATCTGCGTTTTATGGGGCCATGGCGAAGTTGGAAGGGCTTCTCACCTTTTGGCACCCATCGCAGCGGCGGACATGAACGTGACCTGTTGGGGCGCGTGCCAGCGTGGGGTTCGCTTCGAACGGAGAGTGCCGCAGATGTGATCCAACCGTAGATCTGAGGCTTAAAATTTTGCCACGCGCGGTGGCCGTTTTGCACAAAAGGCAAAAAGATCTTTGTTTGCAGGCGGGCATGGCGCAGAATTTCACCACAAGAAAGACAGGGAGTCTAACAATGAAGAACGTGCTCACAGCCGCCGCCATGGCACTGACGACTGCGGGAGCGGCACATGCTGCTGATGAGGTGAAGCTGCAACTGAAATGGGTCACCCAGGCTCAATTTGCAGGTTACTATGTGGCCCTTGATCAGGGGTTTTATGAAGCCGAAGATCTGGACGTTACCATTCTGCCGGGCGGGCCGGATATTGCCCCAACACAGGTGATTGCCGGTGGCGGCGCGGATGTGACCGTCGAATGGATGCCAGCCGCACTGGCAGCCCGCGAAAAAGGCCTGCCGCTGGTCAATATCGCGCAGCCTTATAAATCCTCCGGCATGATGCTGACCTGCTGGAAAGATACAGGAATTGCCGCGCCAAGCGATCTGGCCAACCGCACCCTGGGCGTCTGGTTCTTTGGCAATGAATTCCCCTTCATGAGCTGGATGAGCCAGCTGGACATCGCCGTCGATGGCAAGAGCGAAACTGGCGTAGAAGTTCTGAAACAGGGCTTCAACGTGGATCCGCTGCTGCAGCGGCAGGCAGACTGTATTTCCACCATGACCTATAATGAATATTGGCAGGTCATCGACGCTGGGGTGAACCCGGATGAGCTGATCACCTTCAAATATGAGGATCAGGGCGTCGCGACCCTGGAAGACGGTCTTTATGTGTTGGAAAGCAACCTGGAAGATCCGGCCTTTGTGAACAAGATGGAACGCTTTGTGCGCGCTTCGATGAAAGGCTGGAAATGGGCCGAGGAGAACCCGGATGCTGCGGCAGAGATCGTTCTGGACAACGATGCCTCCGGCGCACAGACCGAAGAGCACCAGAAGCGGATGATGTCTGAGGTCGCAAAACTCACCGCGGGCAGCAATGGCGCGCTGAGCGAAGCGGACTATGAGCGCACCGTGAAAACCCTGTTGGAGGGTGGCTCCAGCCCGGTGATCACCAAGGCGCCCGTTGGTGCCTGGACGCACATCATCACGGACGCTGCGTTGAAGTGATCTTGTGATAAAAGCCGGTTCAGTTCGGCGACGCCTCACCCTCTTTGGGGTGGGGCGTTTTTGTTTGTAAGGCCCCAATGGTCAGCGGTGTGGTGCGCCAAACGGGATCAGTGCCCGCGTCCGGTGACGGGATCCCCAGAATAAAGAACCGATAAAATACTGGTTTCCCGCTTTTTTTGCGGCAGGTCCTGAGTGACCTGCGCGTATCCTCTGAGGTGCGGATACATCTTCAGCACGGTTGATCCGAGCCCCTTGCCGGGAGGGCTGAATATGGGAATTTGGCACACTGACACGATTGATCTTCGCACCCGTGGGGTGATGCGGCGCATATCTGCGATGGCGCCCAGAGCGAAAAAGGCCATTCATAACCTCAATCGTCGAGCCACCTTTGCGGGGGATGATCTGGACTGGCCGTTCCAGCATCTGTGCGACAGGGTGCGCGGCCGTCGTGGGGCTGCGGCGCCCCGTTTGCAGATCCTGATTTTGCATCAGCGGGTTGCGCCCCGGTGGTTGGCACAGCTGAACACGCCGCTGGCCAGCCGGGATGTTGATGTGGCGGTTGTGGCTGTGAACGGGCTGCCCGGGCTGGACCACGCCGATATGATGTATTGCCTGGCAGAGGGGTTTGACTGTCTTTTGCTGGAGGCACCTGTCAATTGGACAGACCGGCACTATCAGGGGCGCGAGGCGGAGATCGCATCCCTGCTTGGCGCAGGAGAGCGGATAATCCTGTATCGCTCCGACTCGCATCTGCGGCATGCCTTGCAGGTGGTTGGGCTTGCGGAGGGTCCTGCAGTGCCGCGGCGAGAGCGGGTGTTTTCGCCAAACGCCGTTGCAAACCGTCGAGAGGCCGTGGCCTGCCTTGCTGCTGTTTTGTCCGAGCCTGTGACCTCTGAGGTCCCACTCCCCCATGGGGCGCCTTATGGCGGTGTTGAGATCGCGCCTGACAAATGCAGTTTCTGCCAAGCCTGCGCCTGGATCTGCCCCACAGCGGCGTTGAGTATCACGGACAATGGGGCCGGCCTTCGGTTTGACGAGACAGCTTGCGTTCAATGCGGGCTGTGCGCATCGGTCTGCGATCCTGCTGCGATCAGGTTGCAACCGCGGCTTCGTGTGGGCGCTGATGGCCCGGCCGCCACGTTTGAAGTCACATTGGAGGCGAACGGTTGACGCTGCATTGCGTCTGTCGCTCTACGGCTTGGGGGCTGACCCTTCGGGGCTTCAGCTGTGTTCCAGAAAACTGCCGTATTGGCCGCGCTTGAAAATCAGACCGGGACCCGGGCGTGTGGTGACCTGCATCACTTGGCCTACAACGATGGTGTGATCGCCAGCCAGGTGGTTGTCGTAGGCTTGGCAATCAAATCGTGCGATGACCCCGGGCAGGGTTGGCACGCCATCATCCGTGTCACCACATGTGATCCCGGAAAAATCGGCCCCATTGCGGGCAAATTGGATCGCCATGTCCAGCTGATCCTCGCCCATCACATGGATGGCGAAGTGTTTCGCCTGCACAAACGGGTCATGTCGCTGGGAGGCGCGCGCCGGACACCACAGCAACAGCGGGGGATCGATGGAGACCGAGGTAAAGCTGTTGGCGGTGAAGGCCAAAGGCCCTTGGTCCGTGCGGGTGGTCACAACAGTCACACCGGTGCCAAAACAGCCCAACGCATCGCGGTAGTCGCGCGCTGTATCCGGGCCTGGGCGGAAACGGGTGTCTGTCATCTTTGTGTCCTGTCGGTTGGTCTGTTTGCGATGGGTGCCACGAAACATCTGGTCTGTCTACTGGTCCGTTTGCCCAGTGCCATAGATGGCGTTTGCCGCTGGAAAGACCAGTCTGAAACGACAAAAGAGCCCGCATTTTTGCAGGCTCTTTCGATTATCTCTGATTGCTCCAGGACGCATCTGCGCTTTCGCGACGCAAAAGGTACAGTTGGTTTTGTTCTTCGCCTGACGCCGTGGCCTTGGATCAGGCGGTTGCGCCGTCGACAAGGCGTCGCATTTCGGTGCCGATCTCGTTGATGTCGCCCATTGCGTCCAAACGCTGGAGCACGTTCTTCTGCGCATAATAGGAAATCAACGGGGCGGTCTGGGCGTGGTAGGCCTCCAGTCGGCTGGCAACGGTTTCAGCTGTATCGTCTGGGCGGCGCGACATTTCGCTTTTGCCGCAGACATCGCAGGTGCCCGAGACGCGGGGCTTTTTGAAATCGTCGTGGTAGCCTTCGCCGCAGCCCGCACAGGTGTAGCGGCCCGCCACCCGCGCGACCATGGCGGCATCATCGACCTCTAGGCTGATCGCTGCATTGATCCGCTGGCCTGTTTCCGCCAACAACGCGTCAAGCGCTTCTGCCTGAACCGAGGTGCGTGGGAAACCGTCCAGAATGACGCCTTTCGCGCAATCGGGTTCCGCCAGGCGGTCGCGCAGGATGGCGATCACGATCTCATCGCTGACCAGCCCGCCAGCCTCCATCACCGCTTTGGCGGCCAGGCCCGCAGCTGTCCCTGCTGCCACGGCCGCGCGCAAAAGATCCCCGGTCGACAATTGGACAAAGCCATAGTGGGTTTCCAATTTGCGCGCCTGCGTGCCTTTTCCGGCGCCCGGAGGGCCAAGCAGGATCAGAACGGCGGGACGTGTCAGTACATCTGTATCCGTCATAACGATCACCCTTTGTTGGCGCGGTTGGCAATAAGATCCTCGACCACCGATGGATCGGCGAGGGTCGATGTGTCGCCCAGAGAGCCAAAATCGTTCTCGGCGATCTTGCGCAGGATGCGGCGCATGATCTTACCCGAACGGGTTTTCGGCAGGCCAGGTGCCCATTGGATCACATCGGGCGAGGCAATCGGGCCGATTTCGGTGCGCACCCAGGTGCGCAGCTCTTTCAGCAGCTCATCCGAAGGCTCGCGGTCATTCATCAGCGTGACATAGCAGTAGATGCCCTGACCTTTGATCTCGTGCGGATAGCCCACCACAGCGGCCTCGGCCACGGCGGCATGAGCAACCAATGCGCTTTCGACCTCTGCCGTGCCCATACGGTGGCCCGAGACGTTGATCACATCGTCAACCCGCCCGGTGATCCAATAGTCGCCATCCTCGTCACGGCGGCACCCGTCACCGGTGAAGTAGTAGCCTTTGTAGTCGGAGAAATAAGTCTTCTCGAAACGCTCATGATCACCCCAGACGGTGCGCATCTGGCCGGGCCAGCTGTCTTTGATGCACAAGACACCCTCGACACCGTTGCCTTCGATCTCGACACCCGATTGCGGGTCAAGCACGACGGGCGCAATGCCAAAGAAAGGTTTCATGGCTGCGCCGGGTTTGGTCGCGTGGGCGCCGGGCAGGGGGGTCATCAGATGACCGCCGGTTTCTGTTTGCCACCAGGTGTCGACGATTGGGCATTTTCCTTTGCCAACAACGTCATTGTACCAGGTCCAGGCCTCTGGGTTGATCGGCTCGCCCACAGTGCCGAGGGTGCGCAGATCGCTCAGGTCATGTTTTTCGACCCACTCTGGACCCTGTCCCATCAGGGCGCGAATTGCCGTCGGGGCGGTATAGAATTGATTGACCTTGTGTTTGGCGCATACAGCCCAGAACCGTCCTGCATCCGGATAGGTTGGCACGCCTTCGAACATCAATGTCGTGGCACCATTGGCCAGCGGGCCATAGACAATGTAGCTGTGTCCGGTCACCCAACCGACGTCAGCGGTGCACCAGTAGATATCGCCATCATGGTAATCAAATGTGATCTCATGGGTCATGGCGGCGTAGGTGAGGTAGCCGCCGGTCGTGTGCACAACGCCCTTGGGCTGTCCGGTGGAGCCGGAGGTGTAGAGGATGAACAGCGGATCTTCAGCGTTCATTTCTGCGGGCGCGAATTGATCCGATGCGCTGGATGCCAGCGCGTTGTAGTCGTGATCACGGCCATCAATCCATGTGGTCTGGCCACCCGTGCGCTTCACCACCAGGCATTTCACCGTGTCTTTGGTGTGCAATAGCGCGGCATCTGCGTTGGATTTCAGCGGTGTTTTGCGGCCACCACGGGGGGCTTCGTCCGCGGTGATGATCAGTTTGGCGTCACACCCGTTGATGCGGGCGGCCAGCGCGTCGGGTGAGAAACCGGCAAAAACGATGGAATGGATGGCGCCGATACGGGCGCAGGCCAACATCGCAAAGGCCGCCTCGGGGATCATCGGCAGGTAGATGACAACCCGGTCACCTTTGGTGATGCCCATATCGGACAGCACATTTGCCATGCGGCAGACGCTGCTGTGCAACTCACGGTAACTGATGTGCTGCGCGGGCTCTTCCGGATCATCGGGCTCCCAGATGATGGCGGTTTGATCGCCACGTTTCTCCAGATGTCGGTCGATGCAGTTGGCAGCAACGTTCAGCGCGCCGTCGGCGTACCATTTGATGGACACATTGCCCAAATCGTAACTGACGTCTTTGACCTGCGTGAAGGGTTTGATCCAGTCGATCCGCTCCGCCTGTTGGCGCCAGAACGCATCTGGATCCTGAATGGAGGCGGCATACATCTCATCATATTGAGCAGCGTTGATATGTGCCTTTGCAACAGTGTCTGCCGATGGCGCAAAGGTTGCGGTGTCCCTCTCCTGGGTCATGGTGATCCCTCCCTGGTGTCTTCTTTGGTCTGCACAGCACAGCGATGGCGCGCGGCTGTCAAACCTTTTCCGTCCTCGGCATGAATATTACCGATGCTTGAAAATAAAGAAAGTAAGTGGCCGTGTTCAAAGGATTTACTTGTAAACGAATTTCCGGCGCTCGACCTATTTAGCAAATGATGAGCGTTGTTTTGGTTTTTAACTGTATTAAAACAACGGCTTGTTTGTAAATATGCACGCTGCATCGAATGATGGCTACCGCAAGCCCTGCGCAAAGGTGGCGCTATGGGCAGTGGCGGACTGGCGTCATCGCAACAGATCTGGGGAACCGATCAGGCGAAAGATCTTTGTCCGGCACGTGCCGCTTGCATAAACGCGGTCCGGCAAACTGCGCACCGCGTGACCAACCTTGGGGGGCAAACCCATCTGGAAGGTCAGCTGCGGCCAGCCACAGGTTCATGCCCATAATTTAGGCAGATGTGAAAGGCGGTTTCCCTAGGGGTTGGCAGCTGTGCTGCTTAGCGCTAACTTTTGATCAGACGTCTGCTGGTCGGCGCTTCTGTTCCCTGAGGTGCAGTGTTGTGGCGGTTGGCAAAGGCGCAAATTGGGAGGATATCATGAAGACCTACGTTACCGTCGCAACAGCGGCGATTGCTGGCCTGTCTCTGGTGGGCGAAGCTGCCGCAACCGAATGGAACGTGTCCCTTTGGGGCAAGCGCCGTGCGTTTACGGAACATGTCGAAAAACTCGCTGAACTGGTTTCAGAAAAAACCGGCGGTGAATTCACGCTGAACATCAGCTATGGCGGGCTCAGCAAGAACCGCGAAAACCTGGATGGTATCTCCATCGGGGCGTTTGAGATGGCGCAATTCTGTGCGGGCTATCACCGCGACAAGAACCGGGTGATCACCGTTCTGGAACTGCCATTCCTCGGGGTTGAAAACCTTGAGCAAGAGGTCGCGGTGTCCAGCGCGGTTTATAGCCATCCCGCCGCTGCAGAAGAAATGGCGCAGTGGAATGCCAAACTTCTCATGACCTCTCCGATGCCGCAGTACAACCTGGTCGGAACCGGCGAGCCGCGTGACGAGCTGTCGGAATTCGAAGGCATGCGCGTGCGCGCGACAGGTGGTCTGGGCGAAGCGTTCAAGGCCGTCGGTGGCGTGCCAACTTCGGTGACCGCAACAGAAGCCTATCAAGCTATGGAAGGCGGCGTGGTTGACACGGTTGCTTTTGCCCAGCACGCCCACCTCAGCTTTGGCACCATCAATCAGGCCGATTGGTGGACCGCAAACCTGAACCCCGGCACGGTGAACTGCCCGGTTGTGGTGAATATTGACGCCTATGAGTCCCTGTCGGATGCGCATCGCGAAGCCCTGGACAGCTCCGTCTCCGAGGCGCTGGACCACTATCTTGCCAACTATGGCGAGCTGCTGGAGCGTTGGGATTCGACCCTGGCCGAAAAAGGCGTGCAGAAGGTCGAAATCGACGCAGCCGTGATCGATGAATTCCGCGCCAAGGCTGCAGCGCCTGCGCGGGACGCCTGGATTGCCGACATGGAAGCGCAGGGCCTGCCAGGTCAGGAGCTTTATGATCTGGTCGTCAAAACACTGGCGGACGCAAAAAGCGGCAGCTAACGCCAACTCGGGCCGCTACGCCCCGGCGCAATCATGATCCCAAGGGACTGTGATTGCGCGGGCTGGCGGCCCGCACCAATCAAATTCTGGGGAGAGCAGAGCCATGGCAGGATCTGCTGCTGTGCTTGAGGATTCCAGCCTGCTCAGTCGGCTGGACCGTGCACTGCTTCCGCTCGAGCGCATCTGTGCGCTGCTAAGCGGATTTGCAATTTTTTCACTGATGTTTCTGGCCGCTTACTCCGTCACCGGGCGCAAGTTTTTTGCCTCCCCGATGGCTGGATATGTCGACTACATCGAAGCAGCCATGCCGGTAATCGCGATCATGGGCATTTCCTATGTGCAACGGGACGGGACGCATGTGCGGATGGACATGCTGGTCAGCGCGCTCAAGGGACGGATGTTGTGGTTTTTCGAGCTGATTTCAGTCTTGTTGATCCTGGTGTTGATCTGCGCCCTTACCTGGGGCGCCTGGGAGCATTTTGGCCGGTCGTTCGATTGCGCCCGCCCGCTGTGCAGCCGGGACAGTTCCATCGATATCGGCATCCCGATCTGGCCCTCAAAACTGGTGGTGCCCATCGCGTTTGCAGTGCTGGTTCTGCGGCTGATTTTGCAGGCGGTAGGTTATGGGCGCGCCTTGGTTCTGGGTCTGGAGGCGCCTGTTGCGGTGCCGCTAGCCCTGTCGGTCGCCGAACAGGCCCGCCTGGAAGCCGAAGCACTAGAGGGGTCTGACTGACATGGAACCCATTGAAATTGGCCTCTGGGTCAGCGCTGGTTTGCTGTTGTTTGTTGTTTTGGGGATGCGCGTTGCCTTTGCGGCCGGTCTTGCGGGCTTTATCGGTCTGGTCTGGCTGCGCTGGAACGGGTTTGACTATGATCCCGAACGTTTTGGCAAGGCGCTGCAGATCAGTGTGAAGATTGCTGGGCTGACCCCACATTCCAAGGTGAGCGCTCAGGTGCTCAGTCTGATCCCTGTCTTCATCATGATCGGTTATCTGGCCTATCACGCCAAACTGACCACGGCGCTGTTTGTGGCGGCCAAACGCTGGATCGCCTGGGTGCCGGGTGGTTTGGCCGTGTCCACGGTGTTTGCCACCGCAGGGTTTGCTGCTGTCTCAGGCGCATCCGTTGCGACGGCGGCGGTCTTTGCGCGGATCGCCATCCCGGAAATGTTGAAGATCGGCTACAACAAACAATTCGCTGCAGGGGTTGTGGCCGCAGGCGGCACGCTGGCGTCCCTGATCCCGCCGTCGGCGATCTTGGTGATCTACGCCATCATCGTGGAACAGGACGTGGGAAAACTGCTGCTTGCAGGCTTCTTGCCCGGTGTCTTTTCGGCTGTGGTCTATGCGGGTTTGATCATCGGGATTGCGGTCTTCTTCAAGAATGTCGGACCGCCGGTGTCCGGGTTCACCTGGCGCGAGCGGTTTGGATCTCTGCCACCGGCTTTGCCGATCCTTGCGGTTGTCGTGATCATCATCTTCTTTGTCTATAACCCCTTTGGCGATGCTTGGGGCACACCGACGGAAGGTGGTGCCATCGGGGCGTTCATTATTTTCTTGATGGCGCTGTATCGCGGCATGCGCTGGGGGCAGTTGAAGAACGCGCTGTTGGACACGGCCAAGCTGACAGTGATGATTTTCTCCATCATCTGGGGTGTCTTGATTTATGTCCGCTTCTTGGGATTTGCGGAACTGCCCGAAGCCTTTGCCGACTGGATCACCTCGCTGGAGATGTCGCCGATGCTGATCCTGATCTGCATCCTGCTGGCCTATGCCGTCCTGGGCATGTTCATGGATGCAATCGGTATGCTGCTGCTGACCTTGCCTGTGGTGTATCCGGCCGTCATGGCGCTGAATGGGGGGGAGTTTGTTTCTGCCGCTGACAGTGCCTTTGGCATGTCGGGGCCGATGTGTGCGATCTGGTTCGGTATCCTCGTGGTCAAAATGGCCGAATTCTGTCTGATCACGCCTCCAATCGGGCTCAACTGTTTTGTTGTGGCCGGGGTGCGGGACGATTTGACCGTACAGGATGTGTTCCGGGGCGTGATGCCGTTTTTCGTGGCAGATGGGCTGACCATCGCGCTGTTGGTGGCTTTCCCATCAATTGTGTTGTGGCTGCCAAGCCTGGCGTAGGCTGGGAATATGCGTCGCAATTCGGCATAGCAGTTTTGCGGTAAGGTGCCCTGCCAAGAGCTCGTCGCACCGCGATCTGACATCATGAACGCTGCAGCCAACCAAGGGCTGCAGCGTTTTTTGTACCTTACAAATTTGTAATCTGGCGGCAGAGACCCTGTAAGTCTGCGCTCTCATATTGGTGTCATCGCAAGACAGACAACCAAGACAGACAACATCGATATGAAAGGGATGCCAATGATCACCCGGACCACAACCACCATTGTTTTGACCGCAGCGCTGATTGCTGGTGGGTTTGCTGCTCAGAGCCTTCAGGCGCAGGAAACAACGCCGACCACGACCGGTGAACTGACGCAAGCCGTAGCGGAAGAAATGACATTCGCCGATCTTCTGGCGGTTCCTGTCAGCTTTGCACAGGCAAGCGAAATTGCCCAAGGTACAGCGGAAGGCCGGTTGATTGAACTGAGCCTGGAGGATTTCGAGGACGCGCCAGTTTATTTCGCAGTGATCGGATCTGCCACCTCCGTCAGCGAGCTGATGATTGACGCCAACGATGGGACGGTGATGTCCACATTCACCCAGTCGGCGGACACGCCTGCGCTGTTGCAGAAGCTGATGGATGACGATCTGGATGATCTGGACGAGTTTGCGGCGCTGATGGATGATTATGACGACGGCGACGACTGCGAACACGATCACGACAGCTGACATTTGGACAACGCGGCGCCGACCGTTTGGTTGGCGGGCCGCACACCCTTGCCCCACCCAGTCCTTGCACTTAGGGCGCAGCCTTTGGTGCGCAACGGGTTGGGGCAACACACTGATTTGGAGAGAATTGAGAATGAAACGGATAGTCGCAGGCGTTGCCGTGCTCGCCGCACTTGGAGCGTGCAGCAACAGTTTTGATGAACCTTTGCTGACAGATGGGCCCAAGCAAATCGGATTTCAGGCCGATTTGGGCGCCTGCCGTGCGGTGGCAGAACAACACACTGAAAAATTGGCACAATCCGGCGCTGTTCAAGGGGCTGTGATCGGTGGCATCATTGGTGGTGTGGACAGCAAGGATGGCGACCGGGCCGATGATGCGCTGATCGGTGCCGTGCTTGGCGGTGGGCTCGGCGCGTTGGAGGGCACTGCAGAGGCGGATGAAACCCGCCGCGAGATCCTGATCCGCTGCATGCAGGGCCGGGGCCACCGCGTTCTTGCATAGGCCTGTTGGGCAGGCTTGATAAAACGCAATGGGAAGCAGAGGGGCCGATGCGGATCTTATTGTTGGAAGATGACCGGGAAATCGGTGCCTGGACCGCCAAAGGTCTGGACGCTGCGGGCCATGTGGTCGATTGGATCGAAAATGGTCGCGACGCTTTGCTCGCGGCCACCACCCGCGAGTATGATGTGCTGGTGTTCGATCGTATGACACCCGAATTGGACGGCCTGTCTGCGCTGCGAACACTGCGCAGTGCCAAGATCGATACCCCGTTGATTTTGCTATACTTAGCGTCATCGAACTTCCGAGTTTTGATGAGTTGACGTCATGCGTGAAAACGGTTCAGTTAGGCTCATGATCCGCCCCGGTTTTCTTACCCCTTCAGAGCGTCGAGAGCTTGAGGCTTGCGTGCGCAGTCAT
>NZ_JAJDWC010000085.1 GCF_022825805.1 Phaeobacter sp. | reverse complement strand
CCCGCTTCGACGCGTGCGAACGCAGCAGCCCAAATCTCCAGTCGCCTACGGCTCGTTCCGATTTGGGCTGCTGCGGTACTAACTGAAGCGGACAATTGGCATGTTACCTACACCGGACAATTCAGAATGTTCTCGACACCGGCCGTGGTTGCCTGTGATCGCGGAAAGGGATCGCGTAAAACTTGGTCAAAGTCGCGCGGTCGAGCGCGTCGGTCTAACGACTGGTCACAACAGGTAAGCCAAAAAACACGGTCGGCGGGACCGATCACACAGACGGTCAAAGAGACGGTCACACCGACGGTAAAAAGACGGGCCGGACAACAGGCCAGAGCATACGGGCAAGGAAACACATATGGTTCACGCGACACCGCCTCGAACACCCGCGATACGCCTGATGGTGGCGCTGAGCGCGCTGACCGTAATGGCGGCCTGCGCAGACAGCACGCCGCTGGCGTTTTTGACGCCCAAGGACAAGGCCGCCGATGCGGTGGAACCCTCCAGCAGCACCCGTCTGGTCGAGCGTGAAATCGAAGCTCCCGAGGTGTTTCAGGTCACGGAATCCGGCCTTTGGGACGGACGGCCCTCGCTGGGCGGTGTCTGGGTTGCCCATCCCGACGCCAAAGACCCCGAACAAGTGATCATCCGCAATCAGGCCAACGGCAAATTTGTGATTGGTGCGCTGTTCCGGCGGGAACGGGACATTCCGGGACCCCGGTTGCAAGTGTCCTCTGATGCGGCAGAAGCGCTAGAGATGCTGGCAGGAGCGCCGGTTGAGTTGAACGTCACGGCCTTGCGGCGCGAAACCGTGCCAGAGCCCACCATCAGTGGTGCCACACAGGACAGCCCACTGGCACCTGCCACCGATCTGGATGTGGCCGCCAATGCACCTGCGGATATCGCAGCCACACCCCTGGATCCGATTGCCGGGGCCGCCGCCGCGATTGAGGCCGCGGGCGACACCGCCGCTGCCAGCGGTGCAAGCGCAAGCAGCCTTGTTTCCGCCCAGCCCGACACGCGGGCGCTGGCGGCGCGCTCCTCGCTCAGCAAACCATTTATCCAGATCGGTATCTTCAGCATCGAAGCAAATGCGACCCGCACGGCGGATCAGATGCGCTCTGCCGGTCTGATCCCGACCGTTCTGGCCCAATCAAGCAATGGCAAACCGTTCTGGCGCGTCGTCGTGGGCCCGGCCCAGTCGCAATCCGAACGCAGCCAGCTGCTGGCCACGGTCAAAGAGGTCGGGTTCTCCGATGCCTATGCGGTGACGAATTAATGGCGCGCGATCTGACCGCTGTGCGTGCGATGATATAAGGGAAGCAAGAACCGTGATCTCCTCTGCCATTTCCTCTCTTCCAACCGTTTCGTCCCGGGCCATATCCGCTTTGCGCGGCGGGCTCACACTGACTGTTGCAGCTGGGCTGATGCTCAGCCTCTCGGCGATGTCTGTCGCGGCCTTCGACACACGGGCGCGGGCTGCGTTTGTGGTTGATCAAGGCACAGGCACCGTGTTGTTGGACAAAAACGCCGATCTGGCATTGCCGCCTGCGTCAATGTCCAAACTGATGACGCTCTATGTGGCGTTCGAAGCGATCCGTGATGGGCGCCTGTCGCTCGATGAGCGGCTGCCGGTCAGCGAACATGCGATGAGCTACAAGGGCTCGACCATGTTCCTGAACACGCAAGACCGCGTCCGGGTCGAAGATCTGATCCGCGGGATCATCGTGCTGTCCGGCAATGATGCCTGCGTGGTCATTGCCGAAGCCCTGAGCCCGGATGGCACAGAGGCGGGTTTTGCCCGCTATCTGACGCGGCGGGCGAAGGACATGGGGATGATGAACTCCAACTTCACCAACTCCAACGGCTGGCCTGCGGCGGGTCATCGGATGTCGGTGGAGGATCTTGGTATCCTGGCGCAGCGGCTGATCGAGGATTTCCCGGAATATTATCCGCTGTTCAACGAAAAAGTCTTCGAATTTGATGGGCGCGCGCCGTCCAACACCCGCAATCGCAACCCGCTGCTGGGGCTTGGGATCGGCGCGGATGGGCTGAAAACAGGTCATACGTCAGAGGCAGGCTATGGCCTGGTCGGCTCCGCCAAACAGGACGACCGGCGGGTGATTTTCGTCATCACCGGGCTGGACAGCACCCGTGCCCGCGCCGAAGAGGCCGAAGCCATCGTCAATTGGTCGTTCCGCCAATTTGCCCAGAAAACAGTCGCGAAGGCCGGGGTGCCTGTGGCAAACGCGGAGGTCTGGCGCGGGGCAGAAGCGACCGTGGGGCTCGTCCCGTCCGAGGATTTCCGCATTCTGCTGCCCGCGCTTTCGGGCCGCGACGTTGCGGCAGAGGTGGTCTATACCGGCCCAATTGAGGCGCCAATCAGCGCCGGGCAACCCCTGGCCGAACTGGTGTTGCAACCCGAAGAGCTGCCCGAGCTGCGCCTGCCGCTTGTGGCGGAGAAAGACATCCCGATGGGTGGCTTCCCCGTGCGGGTTCGCACCGCGGCAGAGGTGTTGATCAAACGGTTTCTGACCGGACCTGAGGCCAGCCAGTGACGCAGAAGACTTCAGAAGACCAGACCACCGAAGACCAAATGCCTGAAAACCAGACAACTGAAAGCCAAGCGACTGAAAACCAAACAACTGGGCGCGGTGGCCTTTTCGTGACGTTCGAAGGCATCGATGGTTCCGGCAAATCGACCCAGTGCCGGATGCTGGCGGAGGCGCTGTCGGCCCGTGGGCGCGAGGTCGTCCTCACCCGTGAGCCTGGCGGCTCTGAGGGGGCAGAGGAAATTCGCCGCCTCGTGCTCGAGGGGGATCCCGACCGATGGTCCGCAGAAACAGAGCTGTTGTTGTTCACGGCTGCACGCAGGGACCATCTGGAACGGCGCATCCTGCCTGCTTTGGCGGCGGATCAAGTGGTGGTCTGTGACCGGTTTGCAGACAGCACGCGCATGTATCAGGGCCTGTCACGCGGTGATTTGCGCGGCAGCGTTGATCAACTGCACGAATTGA
This sequence comes from Phaeobacter sp., assembly GCF_022825805.1. Taxonomy (GTDB): domain Bacteria; phylum Pseudomonadota; class Alphaproteobacteria; order Rhodobacterales; family Rhodobacteraceae; genus Phaeobacter. The sequence continues at coordinate 31,761 of NZ_JAJDWC010000085.1, read as the reverse complement.
TGATCGGCCATGAACCGGATCTGACCATCCTGATCGATATGGACCCGGACAAAGGTCTGGCGCGCGCCAAAGGGCGGCAGGGTCACGAGGAACGTTTTGAAGATTTTGGCGCTGATCTGCAGCATCAGATGCGCGCGGGGTTTCTGGCGCTGGCGACGGAATTTGCGGATCGCTTTCGGATTATTGATGGCGACCGACCCATCGATCTGGTGGCGCAAGATGTGCTGACTGTGGTGCTAGACGCGCTGCCAGCCACCCAAAGTGAAAGCCCCAAGACATGAGCGCGGATGACGCGCCGCTGCGCGCCGATCAAACCCCGGGCGCACCGCACCCTCGCAGCACTGCGCAGCTGTTCGGTCAGCATCAGGCAGAGCAGGATTTTCTGACGGCGTTCAACTCTGATCGGCTGCACCATGGCTGGTTGCTGACCGGTCCGCAGGGTGTCGGCAAGGCGACTTTGGCCTGGAAGATTGCGGCCTTTCTGCTGTCGCAGCCCCCCATGACTGGGAGTGGCTCGGGAGAGGCGAGTTTGTTTGGGGCGCCACCACCTGCAACCGGGCTGGACATCGGCGCAGACCATCCGGTTATGCATCGCATCCAGGCCCTGGCAGAACCTGGACTGGCGTCAATCACCCGCAGCGTAAACGACAAGGGCAAGCTGCGCGATCAGATCGTCGTTGATGATATTCGCGGCCTCAATAAATTCTTTGGCCTGTCGGCCACCGATGGCGGACGCCGGGTGGTGATTGTTGATGCAGCGGATGACATGAACACCAGCGCTGCAAATGCGCTGCTGAAAATGCTCGAAGAGCCCCCCGCCCGCACAACGCTGCTCTTGATATCGCATCAGCCCTCCCGGTTGCTGCCCACCATCCGCTCGCGTTGCCGTCTGCTGCGGTTTGCGCCTTTGGGCCCCGATGATATGCAGGCGGCGCTGGCCCAGGCTGGTGCCGAGCTGCCCGAACAGACCGCGCATCTGGCCGCGCTGGCCAATGGATCTGTGGGGGCTGCGCTGCGGCTGTTGAACCTTGGCGGTCTGGCGGCCTATGGCGATCTGATGCGGCTGCTGGACACGATGCCACGGATGGACAGACAGCGGGCGATGGCGCTGGCCGAGCAAGCGGCCCAACGCGGTGGTGCGGAAAAATTCGAACTGTTGCTGACGCTGATCGACACCGTTTTGGCCCGGCTCGCGCGCACCGGTGCCACAGGTCAGCCGCCGCTGCCAGAGGCCGCTCCGCAGGAGGGCGCGATCCTGACGCGGCTTTCCCCCACCCTGGCCAAATCGCGCGCCTGGGCTGATCTGGCAGCACAGGTCACTGCACGGATGCGTCATGGTCAGGCGGTGAACCTTGACCCGGCTGCGCTTGTTCTAGATACGGTTTTCAAGATGCAGGAAACTGCGGCACGCTGATCCGTCCGGGATCTGCTGCCCCGGATCTCCCGCTGGACGCGACAGAGAGCAGGTATGACCGAGAGCCTTTCCAAGACCCCCCCCGCGATCACTGACAGTCATTGCCATCTGGATTTTCCGGATTTCGACGGCGAATTGGATGCGTTGATGGATCGGGCTGCAGAGGCGGGCGTGACCCGCATGGTCACGATCTGCACCAAACTGCGCAACGAACCGACGGTGCGCGCCATCGCGGAAAGCCATGCGCCCGTGTTTTACGCCGCTGGCACCCATCCGATGAGCGTGGCAAGCGAGCCGATGGCCTCGGTCGAGGGGCTGGTGGCGCTGGCGCAGCATCCAAAATTTGTCGGCATCGGGGAAACCGGGCTTGATTACCACTACACCGCCGACAGCGCCGAGCTGCAGAAACAGTCGCTGCGCATCCATATTGCCGCGGCGCGCGAAACCGGCCTGCCCCTGATCATCCATTCCCGCGATGCCGATGATGATATGGCTGCGATCCTGCGCGAGGAAATGGATAAAGGCGCGTTCAGCTGTGTGATGCACTGTTTTTCCTCATCTGCAGAGCTGGCACAGGCTGCTGTTGATCTGGGATTTTACCTGTCGATGTCGGGGATTGCGGCCTTCCCGAAGAGCCAGGAGCTGCGCGATATCTTTGCCACCGCGCCGCTGGAGCGCGTTCTGGTGGAAACCGATGCGCCCTATCTGGCGCCACCGCCCTATCGCGGCAAGCGCAACGAACCGGCCTATACCGCCCATACAGCGCGGGTGGGTGCCGAGGTCTTTGGCGTGGACTACGCGCAGTTTGCGGCCCAGACTCAAGCCAATTTCGACCGCCTGTTCTGGAAAGCCGCGCAATATGAGGCTGCCGCCTGATGGGGGCGCTGCGCTTTACCATTCTGGGCTGCGGCTCCTCTGGCGGGGTGCCCCGGTTGGGCGGCCATTGGGGGGATTGCGATCCGACCAATCCGCGCAACCAGCGGCGGCGCTGTTCCTTGCTGGTCGAACGCGAGGGGCCGGAGGGCACCACCACCGTTCTGATCGACACCACCCCCGACATGCGCAGCCAATTGCTGGACGCGGGCATCGGACGGCTAGACGGTGTGGTCTATACCCATTCCCATGCCGATCACGTCCATGGCATCGATGATCTGCGCATGATCGTCTTCAACATGCGCGAGCGGGTGCCAGTCTATGCCGATGGTGACACGCAAAACGCATTGCTGTCGCGCTTTGGCTATGCGTTCATCCAGCCCGAAGGCTCGCCCTACCCGCCAATCCTGGACCTGCGCCAGATCGATGGCCCGCTGACCATCAGCGGCCCCGGCGGCGACATCACGCTGCGCCCCTTTTTGGTCAACCACGGCTCCATTGATGCCTTGGGCTTTCGGATCGGCGATCTCGCCTATCTGCCAGATGTGGTGAAAATCCCCGATGCCGCGCTGGTCGAATTGCAAGACTTGGACTGCTGGATCCTGGATGCGCTGCGACGCAAACCACATCCGACCCATTTGTGTCTGGATGAGGCGCTGGACTGGATCGAGCGGATGGGCCCACGCCGAGCCGTGCTGACCAATATGCACATCGATCTGGATTACGCCCAGGTTGCGGATGAAACCCCTGATCACATTGAACCTGCCTATGATGGCATGGTGATCACCTACGATATTTGAGCCGATCCACAGCGTTTTGACCCTGCTTGCGCTGTCCCATCCTTTTGCCTGAGAGATGGCAGCTATGTTTCAGAGTCTTGTTGATGTCATTCTGCCGGTCTTTTTGGTGATCGGCGCAGGCTATGTGGCCACCCGCCGGGGCTTTTTCCAGGCGGAACAAATCGACGGGCTGATGCGCTTCACCCAGAGTTTTGCCATCCCCTGTCTGCTGTTTCGCGCCATCGCGACGCTGGATCTGTCGGCGAGTTTCGACCCTGGTCTGCTGATCAGCTTTTATACCGGTGCGGGGCTTTGTTTTGGGCTTGGCATCCTGGGTGCGCGGGTGCTGTTTCAGCGGGACTGGGAAGACTGCGTGGCGATCGGGTTCTGTTGCCTGTTTTCCAACACAGTTCTGTTGGGGCTGCCCATCACCGAACGGGCCTATGGCGCGGACAATCTGACCGGCAATTTCGCCATCATCGCCTTTCATTCGCCGTTCTGTTACGGCCTTGGCATCACTGTGATGGAGATCGTGCGCAACAAGGGCGCTGGCGGTGTTGCGACCGTCAAAGCCGTGTTGAACGCGATGTTCCGCAATGTGCTGATTTTGGCAATTGCGCTGGGGTTTGTGGTGAATATCTCCGGCATCTGGATCCCACAAGCGGTGGACGAGGCGCTGTCGCTGGTGATCCGGGCGGCGCTGCCTGCGGCGCTGTTTGCTCTGGGCGGCGTGCTGGTTCAATACAAACCCGAAGGCGATCTGCGCACGATTTTCTATGTCTGTGCGATCTCGTTGTTGGCGCACCCCGCCATCGTGTGGCTGATGGGCACAACCCTGCAGGTGCAAACGGATTTGTTCCGCTCGGCAGTATTGAATGCGGCGATGGCGCCCGGGTTCAACGCCTATATCTTTGCCAATATGTATGGTCGCGCCAAACGGGTTGCGGCCTCTTCGGTGTTGATCGCGACAGGCGCCTGTATCGTTACGGTGTGGTTCTGGTTGCTGATACTGGGCTAATCTTGGGCTGATCCACCAATGCAAACAGGGCCACCCGGACCACGTCTTGCGACGTTGGGGCAGCCCTGTAAATCATTACCGTGATGACCTGATCACCATATGGCCTGATAATCTGGGATCAGTCGCCGTCAGCTACCCCAGCCTGGCGCAGGCGCGCACGGCGGGCGCGATAGCCCGGCAGGATCACCAGGATCATCGCAAACCCCAACAAGCCAATGGTCATCGGCCGCTCCATCAAGAAGCCAAGCCCATCATAAAGCTGCATGGAGCGGGAGAAGTTATCCTCCAGCATCGAACCGAGGATGAACCCGATCAGCAGCGGCGCCAGCGGATAATCCGCAAACCGCAGCACGGTGGCACAGACACCCAGCCCCACGAGGATCAGCAGTTCTGTCGCGTTGTTCTGCCCGATATAAGCGCCCATCAGGGTAAAGAAGAAGATGAACGGGATCAGATAGTTGCGCGGAACGGCCAGCACCTTTGCGATATAGGGGATCAGCGGCAGGTTCAGGATCAACAGGATCAGATTGCCCACATACATGGAGATGATGACCGCCCAGAAAATCTGCGGCTCATCCACCATCAGGCGCGGACCCGGCGACACATTGAGCGCGATCAGCGCCCCCAACAGGATCGCCGTTGTGCCCGATCCCGGAATACCAAGCGTCAGCAAGGGCACAAAGGAACCGGTACAGGCGGCGTTATTGGCACTTTCGGGGGCCGCGAGACCTTTGATCGCGCCTTTGCCGAATTGCGCCTGCTCCTCCTTCGGGGCGATGTTGCGTTCCACCGCATAGCCCAAGAATGACGCGATGGTCGCCCCGGCACCGGGCAGCACGCCCACCAGGAACCCCTGGATCGACTGACGGCCAATGACCGGCGCGATGGATTTGGCTTCCGCTTTGCTGATGCGCAGATCCTTGATTTCACTGTTGCCGCCCTCTGTCCGGGAACGGCTGGGATCCAGCACCAGATAGAGCGCCTCTGGCAGGGCAAACATCGCCATCGCCAAAGTGATGAAACCAAAGCCCGATTGCAGATCCATGATGCCCATGGTGAAGCGCGGCATGTTGAACAATGCGCCCTCGCCGACCGTGGCCATGATCAGCCCCAAGACGGTCATCAACAGCGCCTTCACCACCTGGCCGGTGCCCGCAAAGGCCGCGATGGCCGACAGACCAACCACCATCAGGGCGAAATACTCAGCCGAGTGGAACAGCAGCGCCACACTGGCCAGTGCGGGTGCAAAGATCATCAACAGGATTGCACCGATGCTGCCGCCACAAAAGGATGAGATCGCCGCCACTGTCAGGGCCTTACCGGCCTTGCCCTGGCGCGCCAGCGGATAGCCATCAAAGGAGGTCGCCACGGTCGAGGCCACCCCCGGTGCGTTGATCAGGATCGACGATGTGGAGCCGCCAAAGATCGCACCATAATAGACCCCTGCCAACAAGATCAGCGCTGCTGACGGATCACCGATGGAGATCGCAACCGGGATCATGATGGAAATGATGCTCATCGGGCCAAGGCCGGGCAACATGCCGATGAAGGTGCCGATCAGGCAGCCTCCGATCACCATCAACAGATTGCTGAGCGAAAAGGCCGTGCTGAGGCCAATCAGAATGCCGTCTAACATGTCAGCCTCCGTTGGTCAGAAACAGCGGCAGCGGGCGCAGGTAGATCCCCAACACCTGTTGCACCAGATACCACACGACCACAGCGGCGATCACAGCGACCGGGATAAGGACATGCAGCTTGCGTTCCCCCAGAACCAGCGAGCTGATCACCAGGAACCCCACGGTGGAGAGCAGAAAACCCGCCGGGCGCAACAGCAGCGCATAGGCCACCATCAGCGCCAACAGGATCAGCGCCTGTCCGAGTTTGTAATCCGTCAGGCGGCGGTAATCGATGTCACCCGGCTTTGGCTCGGTGCGCCCCTGCGACGGCGACAGCAAAATGAGCAGCGCACATAGCATGGCCAGAACCGACAGGCCCTTGGGGAAGGTGCTGGGCCAGATGGCGTTGAATTTCATGAATGGCGGCAGGCCCGCATCCATGGTGAAGAAGGCCGTATAGCCATACAGGAGACTGATCATCAAAATGACCAGTGCGATCCATCGGTCGAGCGCCATGGGGCTCCTCCCTTCGGGTCGAAAACAATGTGAATGATGTTGCGGTGCTGCGGTGCCATCGTGGCCGACAGGCCACTCGGCCTGTCCTGCGAGCAAGAGGCAGAGGCGAGCACGGGCAAGAGGCGAGCATGACCGACCACAGGGATCGGCCATGCCGCCGGTCAGGGTTTAGAGGAAACCCAGTTCCTGCATCAGGTTGCGGATGATTTCTTCCTGGCCTTCCAGGAAGCTGACAAAATCATCGCCGCTGTTGTGGATGTTGACCCAGCCGTTGCGGGCACGGACTTCTTCCCATTCGGGAGTGTCATACATCTTTTCCAGCGCAGCACGGTAGGCTTCGGCTTTCTCGGCGGGCAGATCCGGCGCGCCAAAGAACCCACGCCAGTTGACGAATGTCGCGTCAATGCCCTGCTCTTTCATTGTTGGTGCGTCCTCATAGGCCGCGACACGCTCATCGGCGGTGACGCCAATGATCTTCACCTCTCCGGCATTGGCCAGATCGACCGCCTCGGAGAACCCGGTGGACAGAGCGGCGATTTCGCCCGACAGCAGCGCGGCCATAGCCACCCCACCGGCGTCATAGGGGATGTATTTCACCGCTGTTGGCTCTTCGCCTGCGGCCTTCATCACCATGGCTGCCACCAGGTGGTCCATGCCACCGGGCACCGAACCGCCGCCGATGGCTGTGCCGCGCGGATCGGCCTGATAGGCGGCAACAAGATCTGTCATCGAATTGATGGCGCTGTCCTTGCCGACAACAATCGCGGCATAGTCACCGATGGTGCCCGCCACCATGGTCAGATCGCGGAAGTTGTGTGGAAACACGCCCGTCAACGAGCGGATCACGATGGGGGTGGAGTTCACCATCAGCGTGCCATGGTTGCTTTCTGCGTTTTCGATCAGATAGCCGATGGCTTTGCCGCCACCACCGCCGGACATGTTTTCGTAAGACGCGGTGCCGACCAGGCCAGCCTTCGTCAGGGCCTCTCCGGTGCCACGTGCGGTGCCGTCCCAGCCGCCGCCAGCGCCACCGGGGATCAGAAAGTGGATGCTGTCCACCGCCTCTTCCGCGGCCACAGGTGCTGCAAACGCCAGCGTTGTTGCGGCGGTCGCCGCCATCAGGGCGCGCCGGGTCAGGGTCAATTTCATTGGTGTCTCCTCCCATTTGACAAATGGCGGCTTGGCCGCTCATGACTAAAGAGGACCACGCAAAGCTGACACAAACCTGTCACCGGCTGCGATGGTTTTCGTCTCGACCCGATGCCGAATGGAACTGCATGCGTTTTTTGCTGGTAGAAGACAATCTGAGCCTCGCTGCCGCGGTGGAGGATCGTCTGCGGATGGATGGCCATGTTGTGGACCACGCCCCGGATATTGCGGTGGCCGACGATTATGCCGCGACAATCGATTACGATCTGATTTTGCTGGATATTATGCTGCCGGACGGTGACGGGCGACAGTTCCTGAAAGCCCATCGCAATCGCCAGGGCACCACACCGGTGATCGTGCTGACCGCGCGGTCCGAGATCTCTGACCGGGTTGGCGTTTTGGATCTTGGGGCGGATGATTACATCACCAAACCGTTTGATTTTTCCGAGTTGGAGGCGCGCTGCCGCGCGGTGCTGCGACGCCATGGTGGGGGCAGTTCAAACCAGAAACGATTCGGATCTTTGGTGTTTGATCCGCTGGCCGGCACGCTGGAGGTGGCGGGAAAAACGGTGTCACTGCGCAACAAGGAACTGCGTCTGTTGGAGATATTCATCAACGGGCCAGACCGGATTTTTTCCAAATCGAAACTGGTGGATCGGCTGTTTTCCTATGACGAGGATGTCTCCGAAAATGCGATCGAGGTTTATGTGGCGCGTTTGCGCAAGCATCTGACCAGCTCGGATGTGGAGATCGTGACGGTCCGCGGGCTTGGCTATCGGATGTCGCAGGTATGACGAGACCAGCGACAGAGCCCCTGCCCCCTCACCCGACGCTCAGAGGTTCAGCGCCCGCTGACCCGGCCACCAAATCACAGGCCCACCGCTCCCATGCCGATACCTTGCCCACCAGCGGATCCATTCGACGCCGACTGACAGTGCAATTGGTTGGCAGCGCCGCGTTTCTGGCGGCCCTGTTGTTTTTCATCGTGCTGGTCTTCACCCGCGATGTATCGCAGCAGACCCATGACAGCATTCTGGAGGCCTCCGCCACCTCGATCATGGATTCAGCCACTGTGCGGGCTGACGCCGTTACGGTCGATATTCCCTATGCCGCGTTGTCGATGCTGGGCAATGTCAGCGATGATCGGGTGTTCTACCGGGTGCGTCTGGATGGCGCCATATTGACCGGCTACGGCGATCTGCCAGAGCCAAACGCCCGCCCACGGCAGGGAAAGCCACAGTTCGAAACCCGCGGATATCAGGACGACAGCATCCGAATGGTGACGCTGAGCCGTCGCATTTCCGTGGCCGGGCGGCTGTCGGAGTTGACCATAACGGTGGCGCAGACCCGCGAAGGTCAGGCCAGCCAACTGGCCGATCTGACCCGCACCGCGCTGCATATTGGTGTCGGCTTTTTCCTGATTGCCGCCTGCCTGGCGATCTGGACGGCGCAATCCAACGTGCGGCCACTGGATGAACTGGCAGGTGCTGTGTCGCGTCGTGGACCGCAGGATCTGCGTCCGGTTCACCGGCCGGTGCCTTCCGAAATGGTGCCACTGGTGTCTTCGCTGAACCGGTTCATTGATCGGTTGCGCCTGTCGCTGTCACGGTCCGAGGATTTCATTGCCGAGGCCGCACATCGGGTCCGCACCCCTTTGGCCACAGTGCGCACGCAGGCGGAAATCACACTGCGGCGGGTGGAGCGGGCGGAGAACCGCGCCTCGCTGCGGGAGATGATCCGCGCCATCGACGAAAGTTCGCGGGCGGCCGGGCAATTGCTTGACCATGCTATGGTGTCTTTCCGCACCGATACGCTGGCGCGGGAGCCTGTGGATCTGGCAGCCCTGTGTCATGATCTACTGGAACGGCTGACCCCGCTGGCTGATCTCAAGGATATTGCGCTGCATTCGGATCTGGCGCAGTGTCCGCCCCTGTCCGGAGATCCCATTCTGATCCAGAACGCGGTTCGCAATCTGTTGGACAATGCGATCAAATACAGCCCCGCAGAGTGTAACATCCGGGTGGTCCTGCGCGAAGAGCAGAGCGCAGAGGGAACCCGGCTGCGGCTCAGCATCATGGATGAGGCCGGTGGATTTCCCAGCGACGACACCGATGCGCTGACCGCCCGGTTTGTGCGCGGCAGCAATGCCGGTGGCACCATCGGATCCGGTCTGGGCCTGACCATCGTGCGCGAAGTGGTCGAGGCCCATGGCGGCCATCTTGAGATCACCCCCCGTCCTGCCACCCTTCCAAATGAAAGACATGGCTCTTGCGTTTCGCTCTATTTTCCCTGTCAGCCGTGATGCACCGACTGCGCGGCCTCCGCGTGCTCGCATCCGTACTGACCACGACAAAACCCGGCCCAGTGGGTGGGGCGCTGATTGTGACGGCTGCGATGGCTCTCGCGCAGCTGGGTTGGACCAGCCCCGCTGCCGCGTTTGAAATCGAAGACCGCCGTCAATTCGGCCCGCTGGGCACCGGGCCGACGCCAGACAAGCTGCGGGTTTTGTCCACAACCGACACCGATCTTTTGGCCCCGCTGATCGAAAGTTTCCTGCGCGAGCGCCCTAGCGTGACGGTCGATTACATCAGTCTCAGCAGTGCGGAGTTGATGCGCGCCATTGTCGAGGAAGACGCACCAGCCGATCTGGCGATTTCCTCGGCGTTGGATCTGCAAACCAAATTGGCCAACGACGGCCACACCAGGGCCCATCGACCAGAGAGCCGGATCCGGGTGCCGGATTGGGCGAAATGGCGCAACCATGTCTTTGCGTTTTCACAGGAACCCGCCGCTCTCGTGCTGTCGCGCGCGGCCTTTGCCGGGCTGGAGATGCCAACAACGCGGCAAGAACTGATGGCGCTGCTGCGCCGGTATCCCGACCGGTTTCGCGGGCGCATCGGCACCTATGATGTGGAGCGCAGCGGGCTTGGCTATCTGTTTGCCACCCAGGATGTGCGCGCCGCGGAGACCTTTTGGCGGATGATGGAGATCTTTGGCAGGTTGGACGTGCAGCTCTATTGCTGTTCCAGCGACATGATCGAGGCCGTGGCCAGCGGGCAGATCGCCATCGGCTACAATGTGCTGGGCAGCTATGCGCAGGCGCGCGCTGATCTGGCGCCTGACATCACCATCATCGAGCCGCAGGATTACACCAATATGATGCTGCGCACCGCCGTGATCCCCAAAGGAGCAAAACGCCCGGATATTGCCGGGGCCTTCATCAACCATCTGCTGGATGCCGCCTGGGGGGCAACCCCGGACCCGGCCTATCCCTTCCCGCGCTATTCCACCGAAGAAGCAGGCCCAACCGCCGCGCTGCGCCCGATCCAGATGGGACCCGGCCTGCTGGTCTATCTTGACCGGTTGAAACGCGCCCATTTCCTGGAGGAATGGCGCGAAACCGTGCTGCAGCAGTGATCCAGTATCAGCGATACAGCAGCGACTGGCCCTGATGGAACAGATGCAGTTTTGCCGGATCCGCAGTGAGACGGATAGGCTTGCCGCGCAGCCCCTCATGGATGCCCGGCAATTTGGCGATCAGCGGGTCTTTTCCCGTCGCTGAGCGAATATAGAGCACCGTAACCTCGCCCAAAGCCTCGACAATATCGACCTGGCTGTCGATCAGCGCGGCTGCGTCACCTGCCGCCACCAGATCCTCGGGCCGAACGCCCACATTGACCGTCAGCCCCTGATCCGCATCGGTGGTGGGAATATCGGCGACAACCTCTTCGCCGCTGTCCAGACGGACGGTGGTGCGCGCGCCCGTCGCGGTCACGGTGCCCGCAATAAGGTTCATCGCGGGCGAGCCGATGAACTGTGCGACGAATTCGTTTTCTGGCCGTTCATACAGCTCGAGCGGCGTGCCGACCTGCGCGATCCCCTTGTTGGCCAAGACCACGATGCGACTGGCCAGCGTCATCGCTTCTACCTGATCATGGGTCACATAGATCATGGTGCTGTCCGGCATCGCCTCTTTCAGCTGGGCGATTTCGATCCGGGTGGCGACGCGCAGGGCCGCGTCCAGGTTCGACAGAGGTTCGTCAAACAGATAGACCTTCGGGTCGCGCACGATGGAACGCCCGATGGCCACCCGCTGACGCTGCCCACCCGATAGAGCCTTCGGCAGGCGGTCCAGATAGGGCTCCAGCTGGAGGATCTTGGCTGCGCGCTCAATCGCTGCGTCGATTTCCTCTTTGGATTTCTTGGCAATTTTCAGGGCAAACGCCATGTTATCGCGCACCGTCATATGCGGATAAAGCGCATAGGACTGAAACACCATGGCAATGCCCCGCTGGGCTGGCGGGATGTCGTTCATCACCCCGCCGTCGATTTCAAGCGTGCCGCCGCTGATCCGCTCCAACCCTGCAATCATCCGAAGCAGCGTTGACTTGCCGCAGCCGGACGGGCCGACAAAGACAATCAACTCGCCCTGTTTGATATCAAGATTGATCTCCTTTAGAACCTCAACACCGCCGCCGTAGGTCTTTGCCACATCGGTCAATTTCAGGTTTGCCATCGTGTTGCCCTCCTCCTGCTGGTGTATCAGTCCCGAACCGCGATACAGGCTTGCCATGGGGCGAGCGACACCGGGCCGCCGCCTGCGGGCACATCTACCAGATCGATGTCCGTCTCCACCGCGCGCCAGCTGCCATCTGGCAGGGTGATATCTGCTGCCGCGTCGCCCAGATTGAAGGCGCAGAAAATCACCTCTTCGCGGTCCTGCCGGGTGAAATAGGCGACGTTGCCTGCCGCACGCAGCTGATCATGAGTGCCAACCGCCAGGGCGGGATAGGCCTTTCGCAGCGCGATGGCCCGGCGATAGTGATGCAGCAGCGCGGTCGGATCTTGTTCCTGATTTGCAACGCTCAGGGCCAAATGCTCTGGTGAGACCGGCAACCAAGGCCGGGCTTGGCTGAAGCCCCCGTCGCTGTTGGACGGCTCCCAGACCATGGGTGTGCGGCAGCCATCACGCCCTTTGAATTCAGGCCAGAATTCAATGCCATAGGGATCCTGCAAATCCTCAAAGGCGATATCTGCCTCCGGCAGGCCCAACTCCTCGCCCTGATAGATACAGGCGGTGCCACGCAGGCACATCATCAATGTGGTGAACAGGCGCTGCGCCTCAGCGCTGAGCCCCCAGCGAGAGGTGTGGCGCATCACATCATGGTTGGAAAACGCCCAGCAGGCCCAGCCGTTCGCGGCGACACGGTCAACTTCGGCAAAGACCTCTGCGAGCCGCGCCGCGGTTGGAGCGTCTTTGGCCAAGAGTTCAAAGGCATAGCACATGTGAACGCCGGTGGAGCCCGCCGTGTAACGGCCCATGATTTCCAGCCCACGCTGGGCATCGCCCACTTCGCCCACAGCGGTTTTGGCAGGGTATTCATCCAGCAGCGCGCGGAATCGTGCCAGGAACGCCAGGTTTTCTGGCCGGTTTTTGGAATAGAGGTGTTCCTGATGGTTATAGGGGTTCACCGATGGCGCAATGGTTGCGTTGCGCTGTTCCGGTGGCAGCGCCGGGTTGGAGCGCAGTTCGGCGTCGTGGAAGTAGAAATTGATCGTATCCAGACGGAACCCATCGACGCCACGCTCCAGCCAGAACCGGGTCACATCCAGCAACGCGTCCTGCACGGCTGGGGTGTGGAAGTTGAGATCGGGCTGGGACGCCAGGAAATTGTGCAGGTAATATTGCTCGCGGCGGCTGTCCCATTGCCAGGCTGAGCCACCAAAGATCGACAGCCAGTTGTTTGGCGGCGTGCCATCGGGCTGGGGATCGGCCCAGACGTACCAATCGGCCCGGTCGTTGTCTCGGCTCTGACGGCTCTCGCCAAACCAGGGGTGCTGTTCGGAGGTATGCGACAGCACCAGATCGATCATCACCCGCAGCCCCAGTTCATGGGCGGTATCGACCAGACGGTCGAAATCGGCAAGGCTGCCAAACATCGGATCCACATCGCAATAGTCGGATACGTCGTAGCCGAAGTCTTTCATCGGAGAGGTGAAAAACGGCGAGATCCAGATCGCGTCAACCCCGAGCGAGGCGATATGCGGCAAGCGTTGGGTGATGCCGGCAAGATCACCGATACCATCGCCGGTGCTGTCCTGGTAGCTGCGCGGATAGATCTGATAGATCACCGCACCGCGCCACCAATCTGGATCTGCTGCCAGAAATTGATCCGGGTTCAGTTGAGCGTTGGCTTGGGCATTCATCTGTAGTTTATCCATGGTTCTATAGGTGAGCAGCGCCGCCATGCAGCGGAGCCTGCATGACTGTTTATTTGACCGATCCGGCCAGCAGGCCTCGGACCAGGTATTTCTGCATCGCAAAGAACACCACGAGCGGCACCGCAATCGACACAAAGGCCGAGGTTGCAAGGATCTCCCAATTGCCCCCGCGGGTGCCGAGCAGCTCGACGATCTGCTTGGTCATCACTGTGGTTTCGCCGGTCGCATCGATAAGAAACACCATCGCCACCAGCAGGTCGTTCCAGGTCCACAGGAACTGGAAGATCGCGAAAGAGGCCAGCGCCGGGAACGACAATGGCAGAATGATGCGCACAAAGATCATGAAATCCGTCGCGCCATCCACACGGGCGTTTTCAATGATGTCACGGGGGATGCCGATCATGTAGTTGCGCAAAAGATAGATCGCCAGCGGCAGGCCAAAGCCGGTATGGGCCATCCACACACCGATGTAGCCTTTGCCGATCCCGATCTCGTTATGGACCTTCAGCAAGGGGATCAGCGCCAGCTGCAGCGGCACAACCAACAACCCCACGATGGTTGCCACCAAAAGGGCACGGCCCGGAAATTCCATCCACGCCAGTGCATAGGCTGCAAAAGCGGCCACCAGGATGGGAATGATCGTGGCGGGGATGGTCACGGTCAGCGTGTTGAAAAACGCCTTGGCCATATTGTCGGTGGCATTGCCGGACACCAGCACGGTTGCGTAGTTCTCCAGCGTGAATTCCGGCGGCACCGTTGCCGAGACAAACACCCGTGGGCCGCGTTTCCCGCTGATTTCTTCGGTGTTCTCATAGCGGTAGCGCCCATCCGCCTGAACGGTCAGCGTGCCGCCCCGGCGCAGCTCTGCGGTGGTGCCCGGCGCGTAGGCCGCAGGGTCACGCGCAGAGGTGCCCCAGGCCGAAATCTCGCCTTTGGCGTCATCGCCAAACAGCTGGCCTTCGATCACAAACAGATCGCCCTCGCGGATTTGGGTTTCGGGGGCCGCGGTGCGCAGGGTCAAATTCTGCTCGCTGGGGAACATCGCGCGCCACCAGCCGCTGGTGGCGATCTGATCAGCGGTGCGGAACGACGACACCAACAAGCCCAGCGTCGGGAACAGCCAAAGCGCCACCAACAGCACCACCGACAGGCGCAAGACCCAGATCAACGCGGGTTTTTCTCCGACAATTGAAGACATGGCACTCTCCTCAGCGCATTTCGCGGCGGGCGTTGTAGACGTTCCAGACCAGGATCGGCAGCACCAGCAGCATGATCACCATGGCGCTCGCGGAGCCCACCCCCCAGTCGTTGGCGCGGAACAATTTGTCGTACATGTAATTGGCCAGGACCTGCGTCTCCCATTGCCCGTTGGTCATGGCAAAGACGATGTCAAAGACCTTCAGCACGACGATGGTGATGGTGGTCCAGACCACAACGATCGTGTCCATGATCTGCGGCACCTTGATCTTGAAGAAGATCTGAAACGGCCCGGCCCCATCCACAATCGCGGCCTCCACCGTTTCTTCGGGAATGCCCCGCAAGGCGGCGGACAGGATCACCATGGCAAACCCGGTCTGGATCCAGATCAGCACCATCATCAGGAAGACATTGTTCCAGAACGGGATCGTCAGCCATTGCATCGGCGTGTCGCCGCCAAAGTAGATGTAGATCGCATTCAGCACACCGATCTGTTCGGTGCCTTCCGGGCGGGCGTCATAGACCAGTTTCCAGATCACCGCCGCGCCGACAAAGGAAATCGCCATCGGCATGAAGATCAGGGACTTGGCGATGTTGCCCCAGGCCAAACGGTCCGTCAGCTGTGCGGCAAGCAGGCCGAACCACGTGGCAGCCGCTGGCACAACCAGCAGCCACAGGAAATTGTTCTGCAACGCTTCCCAGAATTTCGCTTCCGCCAGCATCTGCTGATAATTGGCAAGACCCACGAACTCTGATCCGCCACCGGGGAGCCGCTCGCTCAGCGACAGACGCAGGGTCTCAACCACGGGATAGGCGAGATAGAGCCCAAGCGCCAACAAAGCAGGCAGCAGAAACAACCACGGCCGGATCATATTGGCACGGCGGATATTGCGCGCAATGTGCGGGCCTCGAGCCGGGAAGATCGCCCGGTCGAGCACCAGATTAGAAAAGTAGAAATAACCCACGCATCCGCCGACGCCAAATGCGATGGTGAGCAGGCCTTGAATGGCTGGATGCATGGGAGGGGTTCCTTCGCGCTACAGCGTGGACAGCGGGCCGACACAGGTTCCGAAACATGGGCCGACACACAGGCCTGCACACAGGGCCGACAGTCTATGTGGCCTTTGGGCCATCGGTCGGTGCGGATCTCGGATCGTCACAGACATCAAAGCGTGCATTGATGCCAGTGAGTTGATGGCCGTGAAACGTTGCAAGCGGGCCAACCCAACAGGGCCGACCCGCAAGCGTGCACTACTTCAGCGCGTCCCAGGACGACTGGATCTCAGCGGCCACCTCTGCGGCGGGGGTGCCACCGGCATAGCCAACCATACCGGTCCAGAACGACCCGGCACCGACGCCACCTGGCATCAAATCGGAGGCATCAAAGCGGAAGGTGTCTGCCGACAACAGGATCTCACCCATCTTCTTCAGCGTATCGGTCGCATAGATGTCGGTGTTCACACCTTTATGCGGCGTCAAGAAACCCTGCTGCGCCATCCAGACCTCGTGTCCGATGGGAGACTTCAGGAATTCCATCAAGGCCCGCGCACCTGCGCTGTCATTGGTGATGGACCACAGCGTACCCGCACCCAGAACCGGGCTGCCCAGCTGTTTGTCCTCATAGGCCGGGAAGTAGAAGAAATCCGCATCCAGGCCCACTTCGGTGCCCTCGGGGAAGAAGGCCGGAATGAATGAGGCCTGACGATGCATCAGACACTGCGGCGGGCTTGCAAAAAGCCCTTTGGGGCTGTCGCGGAAATCAGTGGAGGCCACCGCAGCTGCGCCACCTGAAACATAGTCGTCGTTGCGGGCAAAATAGCCAAATTCCTCAATCGCACTGACAACACGCGGATCGGTAAATGGGATTTCATTGGAGACCCACTGGTCATAGACCGCTGGCTCCTGCGTGCGCAGCATCATGTCCTCGACCCAGTCGGTGGCAGGCCAGCCCGTTGCGCCGCCAGAACCCAGACCGATGCACCAAGGCGTATTGCCATCCGCCACCATCTGATCAGTCAGCGTCTTCAGTTCTTCCATTGATTGCGGGATGTCATACCCGAAGTCTTCGAAAGTTTCGGGCACATACCAGACCAGCGATTTCACATCGACCTTGTAGAACAGACCAAACAGATCTTCTGCGCCATCAGCGCCTTTGAAGGTGCTGAGATCCACCCAGGAATCGCCTGCGGCGTAGTTTTCACGCACCCAATCCGCGGTCTCATCACCCAAGGGCGCGATAAAGCCGCGCGCGGCCATATCGGCCACCAGGCCAGGTTGCGGGAACACCGCCACGTTGGGCGCGGATCCGGCCTCGGCATCAACAAGGATCTGCTGTTCAAAGCTGTCGGACCCGGTGTAGCGCACGTCCGCACCCGTGGCTTCGGCGAAATAGGCCAGCACCCGTTCAACCACCTCTTGGTCCGGACCAAGCCAGGGCCCGAACACCGTGACCTGCTCGCCAGCCAAATCGATGGATTTCAGCGCCTCGAAGCTGTCCCAATTGAACGCGCCCTCGCCGACTGGAAATGTCAGCGTGTCCTGCGCCTGCGCCATGCCCGCCGTCAGCGCGAGAACGCCCGCGGCAGCCGTCAACCTGCGTTTCATCATCATTCCTCCCCTAAGTCACAGCGCCTGCCCGCGGCTTGCCGCAATCATTCAAAGCGCTTTGGATGCTTTCAAAATCTCGGATTCGTCAAACTCTGTCAATACTGAGACGCCCCAGCGCCATCAAAGCGCAGAAAACGCCCCTAAAATAGGGCTATCAGGGCTTGCCAGCCAAAGTCTCGGCCTGCCATAACCAAGCAAAGACGCGTGTTTCACCCAACCGCACCCAAGAGAATCAAAGCGCTTTGGAGCATTCCAATCATGAACCTGAAGGAATTGGCCGCCCATCTGAACCTGTCGCAGACAACCGTCAGCCGTGCGCTCAATGGGTTTCCAGAGGTGAGCGAGGCGACGCGCAAACGGGTGGCTGACGCAGCAGAGCAGCACAACTATCGGCCCAACACCCGGGCCAAGGCGCTGGCCACCGGGCGCGCCATGGCGATCGGCCATGTGATCCCCGTGTCGGCGCAGCATGAAATGGTGAACCCGATCTTTGGCGACTTCATCGCCGGCGCCGGCGAGACCTATGCCAAGGCCGGGTATGATATGGTGCTGTCGCTGGTGGAGGACGACAAACAGGAAAAAGCCTACCGCGATATGGCTGCCAAGCGGAATGTCGACGGAATCATATTGCACGCACCACGCATGGCGGATCCGCGCATCGATCTGTTGCGCGAAATCGGATTGCCTTTTGCCGTTCACGGCCGGGCTTCGGAGGTCGATGGCCCCTACAGTTGGTTGGATGTAAACAACAAAAGTGCGTTTCAACGCGCCACCCAGTTTCTGCTGGATCTGGGGCACCGCCGGATCTGTCTGGTCAATGGCCTGGAATACATGGATTTCGCCTGGAGACGGCGGGCCGGTTATCTCTACGCGCTGGAAAACCACGGCATCGCCGCTGATCCGTCCCTCATGTTTGCCGAAGAGATGACCGAAAGCTACGGCTATCGCACTGTGATGCAGACCCAGGCGCTGGCAGATCCTCCGACCGCTTATCTGGTGTCATCTATCATTCCGGCCATGGGCGTGCGCCGCGCCGTCGAAGATTCCGGGCGCCGTATGGGCCGCGAAATCTCGGTGATCACCCATGATGATGACCTGTCCTACCTGCGCAACAGCGGTGAGGTGCCACAGTTCACGGCCACGCTTTCGTCGGTTCAGGACGCAGGCCGCCAGCTTGCCGCGCTGTTGCTGGACCAGATCCTGTCGGTTCCCAATCACATGCCCACCCGCCTGCTGGAGGCGCAGTTGACGGTCGGGACATCCACTGGCCCTGCCCCGGCTCCTGCTTCATCCTCGGCCCCATCCTCGGCCTGAGCGCTGCCAAAAGGACAAACATCCGATGCTTCGCAACAACCGCCGCGACTTTCCTGACGATTTCCTCTTTGGCACCGCAACCTCCGCTTATCAGATCGAAGGTCACGATTTCGGCGGCGCAGGCCCCACCCATTGGGACAGTTTTGCCGCCACACCGGGTAATGTGGTGCGCGCCGAACATGGTGGCCGCGCATGCGATCACTATCACCGATATGAGACGGATCTGGATCTGGTTCAGGCCGCCGGGTTCGATTGCTACCGCTTTTCCACCAGTTGGGCGCGGGTCCTGCCAGAGGGGCGCGGCGCTCCCAACATCGAGGGTCTGGATTTCTATGACCGCTTGACCGACGCCATGCTGGCGCGCGGGCTTAAACCCTGCGTCACTCTCTATCACTGGGAATTGCCGCAGGCGCTTGCGGATCTCGGCGGGTGGCGCAATGGCGATATCGCCAAATGGTTCGGCGACTTCACCGAAATCATCATGGGGCGGATTGGAGATCGCATGTATTCGGCCGCACCGATCAACGAACCCTGGTGCGTCGGCTGGCTATCGCATTTTCTAGGCCATCACGCGCCGGGGATGCGCGACATCCGGGCCACAGCGCGGGCCATGCATCACGTCATGCTGGCCCATGGCACCGCGATCCAGACGATGCGCGGTCTTGGCATGCGCAATCTGGGGGCCGTGTTCAACCTCGAATGGGCCGATCCCGCCGATGACAGCCCCGCCGCCCACGCCGCTGCGGCCCGTTATGATGCGATATACAACGACTTCTTCCTCAGCGGGGCGTTTCATGGCCGCTACCCCGCTCTGGCGCTGGAGGGGCTGGAACCGCACCTGCCGACAGGCTGGCAGGATGATTTCGCCACCATCACCGCCCCGGTCGATTGGTGCGGGCTGAACTATTATACCCGCAAACGGCTCGCCCCGGACACCGGCGCCTGGCCCCACTACGAGGAGGTCGATGGCCCGCTGGACAAGACCCAGATGGGCTGGGAAATCTATCCCGACGGGCTGTTTCAGTTTCTGACCAGAACCGCGCAGACCTACACCGGTGACCTGCCGCTGATGGTTACGGAAAACGGCATGGCCCATGGCGATATCCTGCGCAACGGCGTGGTTGAGGATGCCGAGCGGATCGCGTTCATCGATGCCCATCTGGACGCCCTGCGCCGGGCAATCAAGGCGGGCGTGCCGGTTCAGGGCTATTTCCTATGGTCGCTTTTGGACAATTATGAATGGGCGCTTGGCTATGAAAAACGCTTTGGTCTGGTGCATGTTGATTTCGACACGCTGACCCGCACGCCCAAAGCATCCTACCACGCATTGGCCGATGCCCTGCGCCGCCATGACCAGCCCGCAAGCTAGCGTCCGAATTCACCCCTGCTGGGTACACTGCATCCTTTAGAATGGGTGGTGAGCAACGCCGCCTTCAACATAAAGAGGTATTTTTTTCGCACCTTTTCAGGCCCGCGATGGATGCGGCCACTCGCCTACTCACCTCAGGTCCACCAAGGGCATAAATAGCATTAAATAACTGATATATAACAATTATATTGCAATGCATCGCATCTTTTGATTTAGGCATCGATATTTCGAACAGCCTCTATCTTGGCTATCAAAACCCTAAAATCGCGCCAAAGTTGTACAAAAGCGCGCTGTGTTAAGCTTCCCTCATCCTTTTTCTTCTACCTTGGATTGTGCGCACTCCCTGCGCCTTGCACGTTTCAGTCGTCCTTATCGGAGAAAATCGATGACGTTAGTTCGGGATATGAAGCTCTCCAAGAAATTGCCCTTGGCGATCACCCTTCCCATTGTTTTGTTTGTCTCGCTCGCGGGATTGGTACTGGTTTGGCAATTCTCGAATATTCTCAATCAACGCAATCAAGAAGTGTATTCCACCCTCGCGCAGGAACGTGCGACCGCGTTGGAACGATGGTTGGGCACCATCGAAGATGACATTAACTCATTGGCCTCCAACATCTCCGTCACCGAAGCGATTGATGAATTCACCATGGCCTGGAACGGGTTGGGCGATAACGCTGCCGACCACCTGCGGGAATTCTACATCATCGACAACCCCCATCCGGCGGGCAAAAAGGACGAGTTGGTCGCGGCCTATGACGGTTCCCGCTGGAGCCAATTGCATGAACGCTATCACGTCGCGCTGCGCAGCTTTCAGCGCAACCATGGCTATCACGATCTGTTTTTGTTCGATGCCCGCGGCAACCTGGTCTACTCCGTCTTCAAAGAAGACGATTTTGCGATGAATTTCGTCGATGGCCCCTATGCGGATTCCGGGCTGGGCGATGTGTTCAAGAAAAGCAACGCTCTGCCCGCAGATGAACTCTATCTGACTGAAATCGCGCCCTATGCGCCCAGCGGGGGCGCCCCGGCGCTGTTCCTGGCCAAACCCGTGTTCGACGGAAGCCGCCGCATCGGTGTTGTGGCGTTGCAGGTGCCATTCAATGTCATCGGGGAAATACTGTCGGATTCCGCCCTGCTGGGCGAAACCGGCCAAGTGATCCTCACCGGGTCGGACGGGCAAATCCTGTCGTCTTCGGCCTCCAACGAAAGCACCATCACCCAAGCCGCCGACAAGCAGAGCTCTGGCCGGATGACCCCACAGATCGAAGCCGCGCTGGCCGGTGAAACCGGGTATTTTGCTGACACGGTCGGTTTGAACCGGCAGCCCGTTGTTGCCGCCACCAGTTCCCTTGTGACCAGCCGGGGCGACCGCTGGGGCGTCGTGATGGAGGTGGACGCCGCCGAGGCACTGGCCGCCAACCGTTTCTTGCAGCTGGTTGCCACATTAGGGCTGATCGCAACCACGCTGGCGCTGACACTGACCTCCTGGATCGTGGGCCGCTGGATTGCGCGTCGGTTCATCACGCTGTCCCACGACATCCATGAGATCGCTGAAAAGAACTACTCCATCACGGTCCAAGGCACCGACAGCAATGACGAAATCGGTGTCATGGCGCAGACCCTGGAGGATCTCAAATCCCGACTGGAAGAAGGCGCCGCCGCCCAAGAACGCGAAGTGGCAACGCAAAAAGCCAATGCCCGCGTCGTCGATCTGCTGAGCAAAGCCTTGATGGGCCTGGCCCAGGGTGATTTCCGCAACACGATCACCGAGTTCTTCCCCTATGAGCATCGCAAACTGCGCTACAATATCAATGATGCCATGGGCGGGCTGAACCAGGTGATTTCGCAGGTCATCTCCGCAGCTCACAGCATCCGGCAGGGTGCGGTGGAAATCAACGGAGCCGCCGACGATCTGTCCCGCCGCACCGAAAGCCAGGCCGCCACCCTGGAGCAAACGGCCGCAGCGCTGGAACAGATCACCGTGAGCGTGCGTTCGGCCACTGAAAATGTGCGCACCGTCGAAACCGCCGCCAGCAACGCCAAAGCAGAAGCCGAACAAAGCGGGCTGGTGGTGAGCGAAACCATCGCAGCGATGACCGAAATCGAAGCCTCGTCAAAACATATCTCGCAGATCATCAGCGTGATCGACGATATTGCCTTCCAAACCAACCTTCTGGCGCTAAACGCAGGGGTCGAAGCCGCGCGCGCAGGCGAAGCGGGTAAAGGATTCGCCGTGGTGGCAAGCGAAGTGCGGGCCTTGGCGCAACGGGCGTCCGATGCGGCGCTGGAAATCAAGACCCTGATCCAAAAGAGCAGCCATCAGGTGGACAAAGGGGTCGAATTGGTCGGACAGACCGGCGAGGCGCTGAAGACGATCGTCGAACGGGTCACCAATATCTCCGGTCTGGTCACCGATATCGCCAAATCTTCCGAAGAGCAGTCCACAACCCTTGGGGAGATCAATATCGGGGTGTCCCAACTGGACAAGGTGACCCAAGACAACGCCGCAATGGTGGAGGAAACCACCGCTGCCAGCCATCTTCTGCGCACCGATGCCCAGCGTCTGGTGGATCTGATGAACGCCTTCAAAACCGACGAAGATGCGGTGTTGGATGCGGCAAACCCCTCCCCACTGGCGCAGGCGAGCGCTGTTGCCCTGCCAGGGCCATCGGGTGACCCAACAGTGCAGGATCTACACGCGCAGACAGCGGGCTCTGATCCTGCGGATGACACCGCAGGATCAGAGCCGATGGTCGCCAACGCGCGGTGGGAAGACTTCTGAGATCGCATTGCCTTCGGTCATGAAAAACACAGGCCGCCCCGTTTCCGCGGGCGGCCTGATTTTGAGTTCCCTTGAAAGCGCCGTGCAGAAAGGCCCAACCAGAATGATCCGTTGCACATGGTAGATCACGCTGGGCAACCCGGCGCGCCCATCACAACAGCCGACCCACACTGGCCAAGTTAGCCAGCGCAGACTGCCCTGCCCGTCAGCTCTTGTTGTGGAAAATGAAGCCGATGAAGTTCAACAAAAGTTGCGCCGCCAGCACCTGGGTGCTTTCTGTCTGATCATAGGCCGGTGCGACCTCCACCAGATCGATGCCGACCACATCGCCGCGTTTTGAGAGACCCTGCAGGATTTCCAGCACATCGTAGTACTGAAACCCGCCATGGCTCGGCGTGCCAGTGCCGGGCGCGATGGACGGGCAGAAGGCATCAATATCGATGGTGACATAGTAGCGCGCGCCGTCGGGGATCCGGTCCAGCACCGCATCGGTGCCCAGCTTGCGCACCTGACGCACCGACAGGATATCCGAGCCGCGTTCGCGCGCGTCGATATAGCCCTCTTTTGCGGTGGAGGACACATTGCGGATGCCCAGCTGCGTCATGCCACAGACGTAGTCTTTTTCGATGGCGCGGCGCATCGGGTTGCCATGGCCGTCCGTCACACCTTTGCGTTCGTCCACAAAATCCAGATGCGCATCAATCTGGACAACATGGATGGGCCCGTTTTGGGCACAATCCTCGGCAAAAGCGTTGATGCAGGGAATATTGACCGAATGATCCCCGCCGATGGTGACCGGCAACGCGCCTGCGTCGAGGATCTTCTTCACGCCATATTCGATGTTGGCGTGGCTTTCCTCGGTCTTGGTGTGGATGATATCAGCGTCGCCCAGATCGACGATCCGCACATCTGCGCCCAGATAGGTGGCGTCATCTTCGTGGTCATAGGCCCCAGCGTGACCAAAGCTGAATAGGGTCGACGCCTCGCGCACCGCGCGCGGCCCAAATCGGGCGCCAGAGCGGAACTGGCAGCCGAAATCAAAAGGCGCGCCAAGAATAGCGACATCCGCATCAATCTGGTCCCAGTTCTCGACATAGGGCTTTTTGCCAAAGGTTGCGATGCCAACAAAGGGCAGGTTGAGGCGGCCGGCATCGTATCCGTGTCCTGACATGTGATTCTCCGTTTTCTTTAACGATAGGCCAGTTCCGGCAGGAACAGGGCAATTTGTGGGAAGGCGACAAGCAATCCGGTCACCAACAACAAGATGAAGAGGAAGGGCGGCACCCCGCGCACCACTTCGATGAAGGGGCGGCGGAACACAGCAATGGCTGTGAACAGGTTGCATCCGAATGGCGGCGTTGCCGCACCGATGGCCACCTGCAGCGTGATCAGCACGCCAACCAGGACCGGATCAAGACCGGCTGCTTTGATCAGCGGGGCAAAAATCGGCACCAAAATCAGGATCACCACGATGGAGTCCACAAACATGCAGCCCACAAAAAAGGCGATGTTGACGGCCAAGAGCACCATCAACGGACTCGCATCCTCCAGACCAAGCGAAGCGATGATCTGCTGCGGCACCTGCGCAAAGCTCAGCGTCCAGCTGAACGCCGCGCCTGCCGCGATCAGAATGAAGACCACCGAGGTGATCGCGCCGGTGGACAGCGCAATGTCCCAAAGATCACGCACCCGCACCGAGCGGAAGATCACCACTTCGAGGATGGCAGCATAGAGCACGCAGATCGCGGCCGCCTCGGTCGGGGAAAACACGCCGCCGTAAATACCGCCCACGATGATCGCAGGAAAACCCATCGGCCACAGCGCCCGCCGCACTGCGGTGATGCGCTGTCCCCAGCCTTCGCGCGGCAGAACGGGGATGTTGTGGCGATGGGCATAGACCATGCAATAGGCCGAGAACAGGACCACGATCAGCAGCCCCGGCACAATGCCTGCGATGAACAGCTGCGAAATCGAGGTGCCAGAGACCACGCCATAGATGATCATCCCGATTGAGGGCGGGATCAGATATGCCAGATCAGCGGCATTGACGATCAGACCAATGGCAAAGCTGTCTTTGTAGCCGGATTTCAGCATCCGGGGCCGCATCGCGCCGCCAATGGCCACAACGGTGGCCTGTGTGGATCCGCAAACCGCACCGAACAGGGCGCAGGCAGATGTCACCGAGATTGCCAGCCCGCCTTTGATGTGGCCCATGAAGCTCATCACCACATCAATCAGCCGGTTGGCGGACTGACCCCGGGTGATGATATCGGCGGCCAGGATGAACATCGGAACCGCAATCAGCGCGGATGGTTTCACCCCGCCGATCATCTGCTGCACCAGGATCTGCAGGTTCATGTTCGGGAAATAAACCAGGAACCCAAGCACCGCCGCAGAGATCAGCGGCATTTTCATCGGGAAGCCTGCCAGCAACAGCACGATCATGACCGCCAGCATCAATTCCGTCATTGATCCGCCCCTTTCTCTGTCTTGCTTGTTGTTGTGGATCTGCTCTCATCGGCGGCGGCCCCGCCGTGACCGTCAGGGTTTGCCGCAGCAGCGTCCTCACCGTGGCGCAGCAACGCGGCGGTTGTTTCGGGATCTTCGTATCGGTCCACCTCCAGGTAGGACACGTAGATGTCGGGCTCTGCAAAGTTGAGATTGCGCAGCGCCGTCAGCAGATATTGAAACGCTGTCAGCGCCAGTCCCAGCACCACCCAGACATAGGTCAGATATAACGGCACCTGCAGCGCCGGGGTGACCCGGCCGCGGCTTGCCACTTTCTGCACATATTCAAAGGCATACCAGGCCAGCGTCGCCATCATCACCGCTGTGGCGGTGGCGATCACCACCATCATCGCCTTGCGCGTGGTGACTGGCAGGGCGTCATAAACCGCGGACATGCGAATATGAATGCCCTTACGGGTGGCGTAGCCCAACCCCATGAAAGTGACCAGCACGATCAGAAATTCGTTCAATTCCTCGGAAAAGTAGATCGACTGGTTGAACACATATCGCCCCAGAACATTAGCGATGGTGTTGCTCGCCATCAGGATGATCCCCCATCCCAGGATCCAGACCTCCACCCGCCCGATGGCGGCATCAATCCGACGCAAAAACCCAAACGGGGCTGGTCTGTCAGCTTGCATGATATCCTCCCTCAGATTGGCCCCGCGCCGCACCGCGGGGCCGCCGTGGCTCAGTTGCCGGCCAGCTCTGCTTTCAGAGCGTCCAGCAGGTCCTGACCACGCTCACCTGCAGTGTCGATATAGGCTGCAGCGGTATCCCCAGACCGGGCCCGGAAGACCGCGCGCTCTTCTTCGCTCAACACCACAAGACCGATGTCAGGCTTGGCTTCTTTGATGATATCCAGCCGCGCCTGATTGAAGTCGCTGACCACCCCGTCGATGTAGCCGGTCATCCCCGCCATCGTGTCGCGCACCAGTTGCTGGCGGTCGGGCGACAGAGTTTCGAACCAGTCGGATCCGGCCACAACAGTGGTCACCAACTCCTGCTCGCCTGCCCAGATCAGATGGCTTGTGACCTCGTAGAACTTCATTTCTTCGATGGTGGGGATCGGATTGACCTGGCCATCCACCGCGCCCAGTTGCAGCGCGCCGAAGACTTCGCCAAAAGGCAGCGGCGTGGGGCTTGCGCCCATGTTTTTGTAGGTTTCCAACAGGATCGGCGAGACCATCACCCGCATTTTGAAGTTCTCGAAATCTTCCGGAGAGCGGATTTCGCGATTGGTGGTCCAGACCTGCGGGCCCTGCGAATACATTGTCATGACTTCCAGACCGCGTTTCTGGAAATCGGAGTTCAAATCCTGATAGATCGTGTCCGACCCGCTGAGGATCTTGGAAATCAGCGCCGCGTCAGAGGGCAGCAGATAGGGCAGCAGGAACACCTGGCTTTCGGGCACAATGGTGCCGAGATTGCCGATCGACACATTGGTGAACTGGATCACGCCATCTGCCGCCTGCTCGACCGTTTCGGTTGGTGTGCCCAGGGTGCCCATCGGGAACACGGTCACGGTGACGTCGCCATTGGTGGCCGCCTCGATCCGTTTTTTGAACTCCTGCGCATAGGAATCCATGATCGAACCGGGGATTTCTTCGATTGCGAATTTCCAGTCTTCCGCCAGCGCCGCCACCGGCGCAAAGGACAAAAGCGCCGCTGCAGCGGTCGCCTTCCATGAAGTCAGTCGATTGGTCATGTGGTGTCTCCCTGTGTGTTTTGACCAGAACGGAGACAGCTCATCACGGGAATTTACATGATTAAATATTGCATTGATCATATTTGCATGAAATTTTCTCATGCAAATTGATGATAGGCCCGGAAACCCGATGAAACTCTTGCGCAACCCTTTGTTGGAAACCTTTGTCACGGTGGTCGAATGTGGTGGGTTTTCGGATGCGCAATATGCGCTTGGCATCACCCAATCCGCCATCAGCCTCAGGATTCGAGATCTGGAAACCTCGCTCGGCTACCGGGTCTGCGAACGCGGGCGCGGTGGCTTTCGCCTGACGGAGCGGGGCGAAATCGCCTATCAAAAAGCGCGGGACATTCTGCGCAGCGCCCGCGATTTTGACGCCGAGCTGATGGAGTTGCGCGACACCGTTAGTGGTGATTTGCGCATTGGTGTGGTCGATGCCGTCGACAGCCTGCCCGATCTCGGCCTGGTTCAGGCGATCAGCCGGTTTCTGTCGCGGCCCAACGATGTGCGATTGGAAATTGTCGTGGCCTCCCCCACCGACCTGACGCAACGGCTGATCAGCGGCGACCTCAGCGCCGCGATTGCCCCGTTTCGCAATCAGGTGCCGGAACTGAGCTATAACGAGCTGTGCAAGGAAGAACACCGGCTGTACTGCGCGCCGGGCCATCCGTTGTTTGACGAGGCCGATCAGCCGCGCCCCTCCGAAAGCCTCGGCCGCTATGCGTTTGCGCAGCGGTCTTATGACATGATGGTCTCTCCCGCACTTGGCTCACCAGAGCCCAAAGCGGTGGTTGCCAATATGGAGGCGATGGCGATGCTGATCCAGACGGGCCACTACATTGGGCCGCTGCCGACCCATTTCGCCGCGAACCGCGTCGCCAGTGGCAAGCTGCGCGAAATCCGCCTGTCAGATACGGCCTGGCAGTCGACATTCTATCTGGCCATCCGCCGCACGGCGGTGCTGCGCCATGCGGTGGATCTGTTCATCCGGGATCTGACCCAAACAGTCTGAGCAGGTCTGCTTCAGGCCTCTGCCGGTTCCATGATCTCGGCAAATTTCTTGAAGAATTTCGCCGCCAGTTTTTTCGAGGTGCTTTGGATCAGACGGCTGCCCAGCTGCGCCAGCTTGCCACCGATTTCAGCCTTCGCCGTATAGGTCAAACGGGTCTGTTCCCCATCTTCCACCAAGGTGACATCCGCGCCGCCCTTGGCGTGACCCGCAGCCCCACCATTGCCCTGTCCCTGCAGCGAAAACGCATCAGGCGCACCAGCGGTGTCCAGTTGCACCGTGCCGCTGAACCGGGCTTTGACCGGGCCAACTTTCAACACGACTTTGGCTTCCAGCTCGGTATCGGAATGTTTGATCAGCTCCTCACAGCCCGGAATACAGGCCTGCAGCACCTCAGGATCATTCAGCGCGGCATAGACCTTGTCCTTGGGGGCCTGGATCAAAATTTCATCGTTCAATTCCATTGTCTTGTCCTTTTCAACAACAGGGAAACTTTATCGTCGCGATCACATCTGCCTGGTCTTTCGGCAACGCCCAGCCGGTGAGCGACGCCATCAGCCCCCGGCGCGCGGGCGCGGTTTGGGATGCAGCCGCAGACGGCACATTGCGCGACTGCGGATCAACACTGCGATCAGAACGCGGGGCCACCGTCGGCGTGATGGGCGCACGATCAGACATGATCTGCCCGTGCCCGCTGTTTGGAGCGACGCACCTGTGTCAGTTGCGCCAGGATCGACAGGGCAATCTCCTCCGGTGTGACCGCATCAATCGCCAGGCCCGCCGGAGCATGCACCTCTGCCAAAGCGGCCGGATCAACGCCGTCCTGCTCCAGCTTATGGCGCAGCGCCACAAACTTCCGCCGGCTGCTGACAAAGGCCGTGAACGCAGCTCCTTGCTGTAGCGCATCACGCAGGGCGTCAGCGTCACCCTTGCCCTGTGTCGCCACAACAATCATGCACTGCCCCCTTTCCTGCGCTGGCTTATGTGTTGACCCGTTTCTCGTCCTATCTGCTTCGCTCGCGGCCTCAGCATCTGCAACCTGCACCGCCCAGTCAAAACCCGCCGCAAGCTGGTGCAGCGCTTTGGCCACCGGAGACGTACCGTAGATCAGCAACGCAGGTTTCGGAAGCACAGGTTCCAGAAATATGTCCAACGAGCCTTTGGACGGGCACCCGTTGCGGGCAAATCGCACACCGTCATGATCGGTGCCCGCTGTGATCCCTTCGGCGTCCAGAACCTCCTGCGGTTTCAGGGAAATCAGCTGCGGCTGGCCATCCTGCAGCGCCACGCGGGCGGCTTTGGCCAGGGCGCTGCGCACGCAGCCCCCACCTACCCAGCCGTGGGCAATCGACCCATCCGCCAACAACACCGCCTTTGCGCCCGGTTTCGCAGCCGTGAACCCCGACGCACGGGTGACCGTCGCGATGGCAAAAGGCGCACCACGGCTGCGCAGCGACGTGGTGACGGAGGCCAGATCCAGATCGGTCAATTCTGCAGGTGTCATAGCGCTGCCAACTCCGGTTCGAGTGCCGCCAGATCTTCCAACCGATTGGCAGCACGAAACATATCAAGATGCGGCAACGCCGCAGCCATGGCTTGCGCAATGGGCGCGTAACCGTCCCAGCCCTTCATCGGATTGAGCCACAGGATACGGCAGCCCCGCCGGCGCAGCCGCGCCAATGCCGATGCCACGGCCTCAGCGGGCTCGGTGTCATACCCATCCGACAGGATGATCACCACGGTCCGCCCATCCACAAAGCGACGAGCATAGCCGCGGGCAAAATGGTCCAGCGACGCGCCAATGCGCGACCCGCCGCCAAACCCCTCAGCCATCACCGACAGCCGACCAAGCGCGCGCAACGCGTCCTTGTCGCGCAGCGCATCCGTGATGCGGACCAGACGGGTGTGAAACACATAGGCATCACTGGTCGGATCCGCGCGCATCACCCCTGCGAGATAGGCCAGAAAGACACGGGCATAGTCGCTCATGGAGCCCGACACATCACAAAGCGCGACCAGTTTGACCGGACGATCAGGGCGGCTTTTGCGAAACAACCGCACTGGCACGCCGCCCGTGGCCAGGCTGGCGCGTATGGTCTTGCGAAAATGCAGACCGCGGCCCCGATGGGCCAGACGCCGCCGCCGGGACCGGCGATCCCGCAGCGCAGCACCAAGCCGACGGGCAATGCGCTCAGCGGCCAGGATATCCTCTTTTTGCACCAGATCACGCAGATCTTTGCGTGCCAATTGCTGGCTGCGCACCGCCATCAAACGCCCCTCACCCGCCGCGCTGCCGCTGTCATTCTCACCCCCCTGATCGGGCAGAGCGCGCTGCTGTCCCGCACCCGAGGTCTCTGCCCCCTCCACTTCCCGCGAGGAATGCACCGACGGATGCGCCGCCTTTGGGTCCACTTGGGGCGATTGAATCACCCGGCGGGACACGCGCCCGCCATTGCGCCAATAGCTGTCAAACAACGCCTCAAACCGCGCCGCATCCTGGGCCGTACCAGTGCAGACCGATTTCAACGCCAGACAGCAGGCCGATGGATCAGCTGCGTTGATCGCACTCAGAGCTTCCAGAGCGGTTTGCGTTTCCGCAGGCCCAATCCGCAGGCCATTGGCGCGCAGATGCGCCATGAACCCCGCCATACGCGCAGAGGCCCCCGGATCACGCGCCGTGAATTTGGTGATCCGGCTCATGCCGCCCGCCCTGCCAGACGCTGCGCCACTTCGGTGGGGATTGCCGCCTGATCGCTTTGGGTTTTCAACAGCGTCACCAACGTGGCCTGCAAGATCGCCGGATCCGCTGCCAGATCCGACAGGCCCAACCCCATCAGGGCGGCTGCAAAATCCAACATCTCTGCAATACCGGGGGTCTTTTCCAGATCTTCGCGGCGCAGGGCCTGCACAAACCCAACAATCTGCTGCGCCAATCGCGCATCAATCCCGCGACAGCGCGTCTGCAGGATCGCCAGCTCACTCGCCGCATCGGGATAATCGACATGCGCATAAAGACACCGACGCCGCAGCGCATCGCTCAGATCACGGGTGCCATTGGCCGTCAGGATCACCACGGGCTTCGTGACCGCCTCAATGGTGCCCAACTCCGGCACCGTGATCTGATACTCGGACAACACCTCCAGCAAATAGGCTTCGAATTCTTCATCGGCGCGGTCGATTTCATCGATCAACAAAACCGGCGGCTGCTCCTGCCGAATGGCCTGCAACAAGGGGCGCTGCAGCAGAAAATCCTCAGAGAAAATCCGCTCTTCGACCGCAAGGCCGGTCTGGCCATCCTCTGCTGCGGCCCGGATGGTCAGCAATTGCCGCTGATAGTTCCATTCATAAATTGCCTGCGAGGCATCCAACCCCTCGTAACACTGCAAGCGGATCAAACGGGTGTCGCGCAGCTCAGCCAGCACCCTGGCAATATCGGTTTTGCCAACCCCCGCTGCGCCCTCCAGCAACAGCGGACGCCCCAACGTCAGCGCCAGATGCACCGCCATCGCCAGATCATCACCGGCGACATAACCCCAGTCGGCCAAAGCCTGTTTCAGCTCACCATGCGTCACAACAGGGCCCCTTCCTTCCTCTTGCCAAAAATATCCCGGGGGAGGTCCGGAGGGGGAAGCCCCCCTCCGGCGGGGGCGGGCGGGCGCCCGCGGGGGCCCCGCCCGGAG
>NZ_JAJDWC010000074.1 GCF_022825805.1 Phaeobacter sp. | reverse complement strand
TGTCCTCTTCCCAGAAACCGACCACGTTTTCAGTGATGTTAAGGTAAAGTTTGTCATCCACGATCCGCCACAGATTTGGATTGCCTGGCACTTTGCCGCCTTTGGACACGCCATAGGCGCAGTGACCATCATACTGAGGCGCGTAGTATTCTGGGTTGGCGGTGAACTTGTCGCGGTTTTCGGCAGAGGCAAAGGCGAATGTCGCGCCGTTGTAGTCCGCAGTGTAGGCCGCGTTGCCGGGCACGCCAGCGGGTTGCGCGGAGCCGACAGGCGCCTGGTCAAGGCCGCGGTAGGCCACTACGTCGTAGCCGGAAACGGCGAAGCCGGTGCCGTCGATATACTGATCCCCTGCAAATGCAGGCAGGGCGAAGGATGTCGCAGCAAGTGCAGCAAAGAGAACGTTTTTCATGTTCGGTCCTTTTGTCATCTGGGCCATCGGCAAGCGGGTGCCTCGGCAGTGAATTGTGTTTGACGGAAATCACAAATGGAATTCGTCGGTGTCGGTTTGGGAGCCCGAACAAACCGGTCTACGGACCTGTCGCTGCGCCACCTCCCTGAGCAACACCAGCCTGCTGGCCGGGTCATCGCTGATAATATGCACCTCGTGCGCCATGCGAAGAGGGGCTCACGGCTCTGTGTCCAGGCAAGAGCCAGCGTGATCGGTTTGTAACAGCCGCTGTTCCAAAGCGGTGGATGCGGAAAACGGACAGGAGGCGCGCTGCCGACGCCACGTTAGGCAGCAAACAGTCAACAAAAAGTGTTTCCAGCCCCTTTCCCCAGCATTGGAATTTTCGCTGCTGCGCTTATGTTCTGGCCTATCGCCGCGCAATTGTGGCTCTGAAAAGGTACCCTGAGGCCGCTTTTCTAGCCTCTTTGTAACGTCAGCAGAGCCGCTATGAAGCCTCTGTGCGCGGCATCAATTGATTTAAAGGACATGGCACCGATATGAGTGACAACAGCTACACCCCGCCTAAAGTCTGGACTTGGGAACAGGAAAGCGGTGGCCGCTTTGCGTCTATCAACCGCCCCATCGCAGGTGCCACCCACGACAAGGATCTGCCCGTTGGCGAGCATCCGCTGCAGCTATATTCGCTGGCCACACCAAACGGCGTGAAGGTCACTGTCATGCTCGAAGAGCTGCTGGCTGCAGGTCACAGCGGGGCAGAATATGAC
Source organism: Phaeobacter sp. (assembly GCF_022825805.1). Classification (GTDB taxonomy): domain Bacteria; phylum Pseudomonadota; class Alphaproteobacteria; order Rhodobacterales; family Rhodobacteraceae; genus Phaeobacter. Next base: position 3,595 of record NZ_JAJDWC010000074.1, on the reverse strand, counting down.
GCCTGGCTGATCAACATTGGCGATGGCGATCAGTTCGGCTCCGGCTTTGTCGATGTGAACCCCAACTCAAAGATCCCTGCCCTGCTGGATCGCAGCGGCGCTGAGCCCGTTCGTGTTTTTGAATCCGGGTCCATCCTGATGCATCTCGCCGAAAAGTTCGACGCCTTCCTGCCTGCTGAAGGCAATGCGCGCACCCAGGTGATGAACTGGCTGTTCTGGCAGATGGGCAGCGCCCCCTATCTTGGCGGCGGCTTTGGCCATTTCTACGCCTATGCACCTGAAAAGTTTGAATACCCCATCAACCGCTTCGCGATGGAAACGAAGCGTCAGCTGGATGTGCTGGACCGTCAACTGGCAGAAACCGCCTATATCGCGGGCCCGGACTATAGCATTGCGGATATGGCGATCTGGGCTTGGTATGGCCAACTGGTGCTGGGCCGTTTGTATGACGCCGCTGAATTCCTGGACGTCGACAGCTACACCCATGTGATGCGGTGGGCAAAAGAGATGGACGCCCGTCCAGCCGTGGCGCGGGGGCGGATGGTGAACCGAACCTTTGGTGAACTGCAGACCCAATTGCACGAGCGCCACAGCGCCGCTGATTTCGACACCAATACGCAGGACAAACTGCAGTCGAACGACAGCTGAGCAATAGCTGAGCCAATATCGCGTCACGCGTTTCAGAAGACATCGCGCCCTATCGGCGCGGTGTCTTCATCCGTTTTGGGGCCTCATTTCAAACGCGGCGGTTTGTCTGGATCACGTCCCGGTGCCGTCGGAGCCTGCGGCGCGTCCTGCTGGGGCAAATCAAACCGCAGGCCCGCTTTGGCCAGATGCGCAGCCATCGCGTCACTGGCCGCGAAAAAGCCCACATCCAGCGCACCCGCCTCGATACCGGAAAACGTCAAGGCTTCGCCGACCGCTTTGGCGAGGGCTGATTCTGCGCCGGGCCGAGCATCAATGAACCCCAGCAGGTGCCCCTGACCGCCCCCTTTGTAGGATAGCCCCACCAGATAGGCGGAGGTAGCCAGCCCCCCTGCGGTGGCCAGTTTCGTGTCCAGCGATGTGATCAAACGTTCCGGCAGGCCCTGTGGTGCTGATACCTGCTCGATCTCGGCATCGACCTCATCGGGGGCGTGATCCAATGTGCCCTGCAACCAGGACAGCGCATCTGCCGGGATCAGGATTGCAGAGGGCGCGACATCCAGGTTGACCCCCAAGCCAATGCCCTGCCCCGCCAGCATCTGGGCCACCAGCCGCCCCGACAGCCCGGCATAAGGCACGATCCCGCCTGCAAATTCGGCCAACCGGTCCTCGCGGTCGAAAACCAGCGCAAATGTGCCCTCTGGCGTATCAAACAAAGCTGGCGCGATGCTGTCGCCTTCGGCTTCTTTGGCGAGCATCAGGAACAATTCGCAATCCGCCAGCCGTTCATAAAAGCGCAACCGCGCGGCATCGTCCTGCGGTGCGGCAGACATCTCTGCGTGGCTGATGTCCAAAGCCGTCAGATCCGCGGCGGGTTCCGATTGGGTCAGCAGCGCATCCGGCGCGAACTCTTTGTTGTCCATCAAGCAATCACCTCTTGCACCCGGCTGCGCAGAACCGGCAGCAGCTCGGTCTCGAACCAGGGGTTTCGTTTCAGCCATGCGGTATTGCGCCACGACGGGTGAGGCAAGGGGAAGCTGTCTTGCGCATAGGATTGCCAGGCCTCGACGCGGGCTTGTACCGACATTTTTCCACCCAGATGGTAACTCTGCGCATAGCTGCCGACCACAATGCGCAGGGACATTTCCGGCAGATGCGCCATCACCTGATCGTGCCAGGTGCGCCGACACAGGGGCGGCGGCGGCAAATCCGCTTTTTTCGCGGAATAGCCTGGAAAACAGAACGCCATCGGTACAATTGCCACCAGGCTGCGGTCGTAAAACTGGTCTTCGGACAGGCCCAGCCAATGGCGCAAGCGATCCCCGGAAGGATCGGTGAACGGTTTGCCGCTGCTGTGGACACGGGCACCGGGCGCCTGCCCCGCGATCAGAATTTTTGCCCCTGTGTCAAACCACACCACCGGGCGGGGCCGATGCGCGGTTGCGGTCTGGCTGAACCGGTCAGCACAAAGACGGCAGGCCCCGATGTCCTGTTGCAATGCCGTCAGTGCGGACATGGTGGATATGTCATGGCTGGCCTCCTTTTTTGCGGGCGCTCCTATACAGGAGCATAGCTTGCGGCAGACAAATAGCTTGGTTAACGAAACCTTGATGGCCCGCGACCGGGTCGGACATAATATGGCCCAATTGGTGACCTAGAACGTTAACGCTTATGTGGTAAACAGGTCGTAAGATGCCACAGGACGACTGCCACCAAAACGGCTGCAACCCGTTCTGACCACAAAGGCGACAATCACAAGAGCCCAAACAGGGCCATGAGCAGCACCGGACCTCGCGATGCTAGAGTTTGAAAATGTCAGCAAGTCCTTTTGGACCGGGACCCAGCGCAAGGTGATCCTTGATCGCGTGTCGTTTCGCGTCGATCTGGGCCGCTCGGTTGGCATTCTGGCACCCAATGGGACTGGTAAGACCACGCTGATCAACATGATGGCCGGATTGGAAAAACCCGACGAGGGTGACATCCGCAGGGGCTGCCGCATCTCTTTCCCGCTTGGGTTCATGGGCGGGGTGATCAACCGGTTGTCTGCGATGGAAAACGCCCGCTACATCGCCAAGCTTTATGGGTTGGATCCCGATTACGTCGAAGCCTATTGTCGCTGGCTCTGCGGTTTGGGGGAGTATTTCGACCAGCCGCTGGGCACCTATTCCTCGGGGATGAAGTCGCGGTTTTCCTTTTCTTTGATGCTGGCGCTGGATTTCGACATGTTCCTGATCGACGAGGGCATGCCTGGAACCACGGATGTCGAATTCAACCGCAAGGCCGGGTCCATCCTGCGCGAACGGCTGGAGACCACGACCATTGTGATGGTGTCGCATCAACCCGAAACGCTCGAGAAATTTGTGCGCTCCGCCGCAGTTCTGCTGGATGGGCAGTTGCATATGTTTGAAACCTTGGAAGAGGCAAAGCAGCTTTATGACTACCAAACCCAAGGCTAAGAAGTTTCGCCTGCGCCGCAACGCCCCGACCGAGGCGCAGAATGGTGCAGGCTCTGGTGCGGGAACCGCTGGCGCACAATCTGCCGCCGCGGCCCCGCGACCCGTTGCCCCGCCGACCGCACACCAGCCAGCGTCAAATCAGTCAAGGTCAAATCAGTCAGCGTCACCGCAGGCTGGTGCAGCCCAGCAATCCAAACCGGCAGAGACGCAAACCGGCGGCTCGACCGATCTGGATGCCATTCGCAAAGAAGGGCTGACAGGGCGCCAGCTGCGCATCGCACGGCGCCTGGCACAAAAGCACAATTTGCCCGCAACCTCCGATTTTGATGCCGTCCGGCAATTGCGACTGATGGGCGTGTCGAGAACATTCTGAATTGTCCGGTGTAGGTAACATGCCAATTGTCCGCTTCAGTTAGTACCGCAGCAGCCCAAATCGGAACGAGCCGTAGGCGACTGGAGATTTGGGCTGCTGCGTTCGCACGCGTCGAAGCGGG
>NZ_JAJDWC010000122.1 GCF_022825805.1 Phaeobacter sp. | reverse complement strand
TCAACCTGGCAGAAGGCAACTGGCCGGGCATCGAGCCAACAGACGCCTCTGATCGGGTGATCCCGAACTTCACTTCGACCGCACCGAACAAAGGTTGATTTCGCCTCTGCAGGCCGCGCTGTCGATCCTCTCGGCAGTGCGGTGCTGAACAGACAGCATGACAGCACGACATAAAAAAACAGCGCCCGGGATCACCTGGGCGCTGTTTTTTTGTACCTTGCAAATCGGCACTTACCGTTTGCGATCGCGTCTCGCGCTCATGGGCTGGAACGCCACGCCCACATGGGCCTCGCAATAGGGCTTGCCTTGCTGCACGGGCAGGCCGCAGAACCAGAACTCTTCGGTGGCAGGATCGCCAACCGGCCATTTGCAGGTCCGCTCGGTCAGCTCCATCAAAGACAGCTTCTTGGCTTTCTTCTCGATCTCATTGACCTTGGCCAGGGCCTCGGGGCTGATTTCATTGGCCGACGGCTGTGGCGGCAACGGCTGACCGGCCGGAATGATCTGACGCCGCGCGGGTGTCGCAGGCTTGGCTTCCGTGGCCGCAGGCTCGGCCTTGACGGGGCGCGCAGGCTCGGTCTTGGGCTGCGGTTTGGGTTTGGGCGCGGCTGGTGCTGCGGCGGGCTTGGGTGCTGCTGCAGCCTTTTCTTTGGGTTCGGCCGCTGCTTTGCTGGAGCCACTGTTGCGGTTGGACAGGCCCAGGCGATGCACCTTGCCGATCACCGCATTGCGGGTCACACCGCCGAGTTCTTTGGCGATCTGGCTCGCAGATTGCCCTTCACCCCACATTTTCTTGAGCAGTTCGACGCGCTCGTCTGTCCAGGACATCTGTTGCCTTTCACGCTAAAAGCGGCCCCAGGAACCTGCGGCCGCCATCGAATTCCGTATCAGTCCCTTATCTTAATCACTGCGGTGGGAGTTACAAGAGCGTCTTGGCCCCTGCTCGAATCTAGGTGTCAGACGGTTTCATCATCTATCGGATGTCGGCTTGGCCATTGTCTGGGCGCCGACAATCCGGCTTGCCCCCGGTCCGTCCGCATGCTTTTAGATCTGCGGCACGCGTTTTCATTTGTCACAAGCAAGACTGCCCGCCGCCTGAGGGGGCAGGGCGTGCAGATTTCACCGAGCTGTCCAGATAGGAGCATCCAGATGTCGCAGCCTGAATTGCACCAGCCTGAATTGCACCAGACCGATTTGCAGCAGGCGCCGCCCCAGAGCCTGGGTGAGCGACGCTTTGGCGCCGTCAACTGGCTCGGCCTGGTCACACTGGCGCGCCGTGAAATCACCCGTTTTCTGGTGGTCTGGACCCAGACGCTTTTGGCGCCCATGGTGACGGCAGCGCTGTTCCTGATGATTTTCAACATCGCGATCGGGCCCAGCCGGGGCGAGGTCATGGGCGTGCCCTTCATCGTGTTTCTTGCGCCGGGTATCATGACGATGACGGTGATTCAGAACGCATTTGCCAATACCTCGTCCTCCATCGTGATCACCAAAGTGCAGGGCAACATCGTCGACACGTTGATGCCGCCGCTGTCGGGACTGGAAATTCTGCTGGGCTACCTCTCAGGTGCAGTGGCGCGCGGGGTGCTGGTGGCCCTTGGGATTGGTACGGGCATTATGCTGGTGCTGGGCATTGTGCCGGTCCATCCGCTGGTTGCGCTTGTGTTCGTGGTGCTCGGGGCGGCATTCCTCGGTGCATTGGGCGTTGTTGCCGGCGTCTTTGCGGAAAAATTCGACCAAATGGCCGCAATCACGAACTTTATCGTGACGCCCTTGGCCTTTCTGTCGGGAACCTTCTACTCGGTTGAGGCCCTGCCACCTGTCCTGAACGTCGCCTCTCACTTGAACCCGGTGTTCTACCTGATCGATGGTGTGCGCTACGGGGTCATCGGCACGTCAGATAGCTCGCCGCTTTTGGGGTTTGCTGTCTGCAGCGCGGCAACGCTGGCCACTTGCACCCTGGCCTGGGCCATGTTGCGCAGCGGGTATCGGTTGAAATCCTGACCCTCCCGCCATGCTTGGTTTGAGCCATCAGCTTTGATCTCAGTGCGGGACTGTTGACTGTGCTTGTCACTGTTCCTGTTTTGCGGCTGAACCAATTGGACGGCTATGTTTCATGGTGTCGCCGTCTTGCGTGCCCAGGGTTGCGGATGAGTTCCCCGCCTGGCGGCCCTCCCGCCAGGCGAGAATCGCTGCGCCGGTCAGGATGATCACGGCCCCAACCACGGTGATCCAATCCGGCAGCACAGCGAAAAACACCAGATCATAGAGCGTTGCAAACACCAGCGTCGCATAGCTGAATGGCGCCACAAAAGACGCCTCTGCCCGTGCCATACCATTCACAAAACAGCCCTGCGCGCAGGCCATCAGCCCCCCAAGGCACACCAGCAGGACCCATTGCGACGCTGTCGGCGTCTGCCACACGGATAAAACCGCCACGGTGGCGATGGTGCAGCCCAGAAGGTTGTTGAAGAACAGGATCTGCAGGGGCCGTTCACGACCTGCCAGTTTCTTGATGAAGATCAGCTCCATCCCCATGATCACGGCAGCCGCCAAGGCCAGCAAGCTGGCAGGTTGGAAACTCTGCGGTGTGGGGCGCAGCAGGATCATTGCGCCAATCAGGGCGACCACCGCGGCCAGCCAACGCCAGCGACCCACTCGCTCGCCCAGCAGGGGAATGGCCAGCAGCATCGCAAAAATCGGGTTGAGAAAGGTCACCGCCGTGGCGTCCGCCAGCGGGATATAGGCGACAGATGCAAACATCAGCGTCACCCCCAGCCAGCCAAAACTGGTGCGCCCGATATGCAACCGCCAATTCGGCGGGCCAAAGCGGGGCCGCCGCAAGCCCACTACGGTGCTGATCGCCAGAAACGCAAACAGAAACCGCCCAAAGCTGATTTGCAGCGGATGCAGAGGCGCGCCTGCGGTTTCGGTGCCAAGCGCTTTGGCAATCAGGGTGGTCGCGGCAATGAACACCGTGGCGAGCAGGATGAATGTCGCGGCAAGCGCTGGGTTCTGCGCGATGGCTGGGGCGGTTGATTTGGTCATCTGCGCAGGGTTGCCCGGCCCTGACCGCAATGGCAAGCGGCAGTTTGCGCGACCTCTGCCTGCCGCCAGCATCCAGCTGCGCCAACAGCGGTATCAAACGCGGGTCACTGGCGGATCAGTGCTGAGCCGCTCGACCGGAGACGGATCAAACGGACACGGACTGGACAGACTGGACGTTTTGGCAGTCTGGAACGACCGGAATGCACATTCTGATATGCATTTTGGCCAATTTAGGGGTAATTTTGACCGTTTGGGCTGAATTTGCCCTTTTCATTGGTGGCGCACGCCGCTATGCAGCCAGCATGACAAAGCTGCATCATATCCGATCTGTACGACGCCGACGCCTGCGCGCGTGATTTGGCATCCGGGTGTCCGGTATGACCTTTGCTTCTTTGTCTGTCTGGCCCGCAACGGGCCGATCTTCTCCACATCCCATAACTGTTGACCCTGGCCAATTGCTGCGTCACTGCTTGGCCTGACACCACCTAAAGGAGGATCCCGATGATCCCGTCCGTTTTGCCGACCTACAACCGTGCGCCGCTCAGCTTCGTGAAAGGCGAGGGCGCCTGGCTGATCGAGGCCGATGGTCGACGGTTTCTGGATTTGGCGGCAGGCATCGCTGTGAACGCGCTGGGCCATGCCCATCCGGCCTTGGTTGCAGCGCTGACGGATCAGGCCCAGAATCTGTGGCATGTCTCCAACCTCTATCACATCCCACAGCAACAGGCGCTGGCGGACAAACTGGTGGATCACAGCTTTGCCGATACGGTCTTCTTCACCAATTCCGGCACCGAGTCCTGCGAGCTCGCGGTCAAAATGGCGCGCAAGTATTTCTACGAAAAAGGCCAGCCCGAGCGGGTGGAGGTTCTGACATTCTCAGGCTCGTTCCATGGTCGTTCATCAGCCGGCATTTCTGCGGCAGGTTCGGAAAAGATGACCAAGGGGTTCGGCCCGCTGCTGCCGGGGTTTGTCCATCTGACCTTTGGGGATCTGGATGGGGTCACGGATGCCATCACCGATGAAACCGCGGCCATCATGATTGAACCGGTCCAGGGGGAGGGCGGCATCCGGCCCGTGCCAGATCAGGAGCTGAAGGCCCTGCGTCAGATCTGTGATGATCACGGGTTGCTTCTGATCCTGGACGAGGTTCAATGCGGCGTCGGGCGGACCGGGAAACTCTTTGCCCATGAATGGGCGGGCATCACCCCGGACATCATGCTGGTGGCAAAAGGCATCGGCGGCGGCTTCCCGCTTGGCGCGGTTCTGGCCACCGAAGAGGCTGCGTCGGGCATGACCGCGGGCACCCATGGTTCCACCTATGGCGGCAACCCGCTTGGCTGTGCGGTGGGATGTGCGGTGATCGATCATGTGGCAGATCCCGCCTTTCTGGCAGAGGTTGGCCGCAAGGCAGGGCTGTTGCGCCAGAAACTCGAAGGTCTGGTGGCCTCTCACCCCACCATCTTCGAAGGGGTGCGTGGCAGTGGTCTCATGCTTGGTTTGAAATGCGTGGCGGCCAACACCGATGTGGTGGCTGCCGGCTATGACGCCCAGGTGGTCACGGTGCCTGCGGCCGACAATGTCATCCGCCTGTTGCCGCCTCTCACCCTGACCGATGAGGATATCGAAGAGGCGTTTGCGCGCCTGGATCAGGCGGCCACGGCGCTCTCGGCCAAGCAGGTGGCCTAGGCATCACCTTTCCAAAAATACTCATAATACAGCGGCCGGCGCCAAGCGCCCTCGCTGGCATCAGATCCACGAAAGCTACGTCGTCTCATGAACCACTTCCTTGATATTCACAAAACGGACAAGGCCGCGCTGCGCGGCATTATCGATCAGGCGAAAGCCACCAAACAGGCGCGTTTGAACCGCCCCAAAGCCGCCTTGGACGATGATCTGCCGCTGAAGGACCGTATGGTTGCGCTGATCTTCGAAAAACCCTCCACCCGGACCCGTGTGTCCTTCGATGTCGGTGTGCGCCAGATGGGCGGGCAAACCATGGTGCTGTCGGGGAGCGATATGCAGCTCGGCCATGGCGAGACCATCGCAGACACCGCGCGCGTTCTGTCGCGCTATGTCGATATGATCATGATCCGCACCTTCGATGAAACCGTGCTGACGGAAATGGCGGAATTCGCATCGATCCCGGTGATCAATGGTCTCACCGACCGCACCCATCCCTGCCAGATCATGGCGGATGTGCTCACCTACGAAGAGCACCGTGGCCCGATCCAGGGCAAAAAAGTCGTCTGGTGCGGCGATGGCAACAATGTCTGTGCGTCTTTCCTGCATGCCGCAGGGCAGTTCGGGTTCGACTTCACCTTTACCGGACCTGCGCAACTGGACCCGGAACCTGAATTCATCGGCCTGGCGCGCAACCAGGGTGTCGAAGTCATCATTGAGCGCGACGCCGAAAAAGCGGTGGCAGAGGCCGATCTGGTGGTCGCTGACACCTGGGTGTCGATGCATGACAGCCAATCCTCCAAGGAACGGCGCCACAACATGCTGCGCAGCTATCAGGTGAATGAGGCGCTGATGGCCAAGGCCAAACCAGACGCGCTGTTCATGCACTGTCTGCCGGCCCACCGCGAGGAGGAGGTGACCTCTGCTGTCATGGATGGCCCACAATCGGTTATCTTTGATGAGGCGGAGAACCGTCTGCACGCCCAAAAGGCCATCATGCGGTATTGCATGGAAGGCTGAGCCTTCGCATTTGGCGACCGCTGCTGATGGCGGCGGTTGCTGTTTGAATTTCAAAATTACAGGGCGGTCAAAGTAATACGGGACCGTCACAGTAAGCGGTGCATCCGTCGCGCTCTTTCCAGCCAGATAAACCCTGACAGTTACGCTTTTGCCGCGACAGCAGCACCCGCAAGGCCGCGTGCTAGTTGGGATACGTGGATACTGTCCGCGGCTTGATTGCTTTAGACCTGGCGCAACAGTGCGCTCAGTTCCGGCTCTGCCACCAGCTCAGCCGCTTCTGTTGCCGGCATCCACACCCGCTTGCGCTGATGGCTCTCGGGGTATTCATCGGACAATTCAGACACCAGTGCCTTGTAGACTAGCGTTTCCACCCGTTCCCGGATGCCATTTTTGCGGGTCTTGATGTAGGTATAGCTGCCCGTTGGCGTGTCTTCGATGTCGGCAGATTTCACCCCGGCTTCTTCCCAGGCCTCTTGCAGCGCGGATTGCGGGCTGTTTTTGCCTTTGATCGGCCAGCCTTTGGGGATGATCCAGCGCCCGGTGCCACGGCTGGTGATCATCAGCACCTCAGTCCCTGCAGTGCCCGCACGATAACACAGCGCCGCAACCTGCAGCGCTTTGGGTCTGAAGAACAAGGGCCTGAGAAACTCCTCCCAGGCGGATGATAACACTGGCTTCATATCTGCTCGGCTTTCTGGCGCAGTCTTGTGGCCGTCCTTGGGCATCCAAACCTCGGCCGTCCATAGTAAGATCCGAAGGTGCCGCTGCTGCGCTCACTTTCCCTTATTTTTGCATGTCAGGCGGCGCTTGCAAGAGTGTGCCGCCGAAAATCTGCCATTCCTGGCGCTGATATCTGCCTAGATGGCGCATTTTTGGTCAATAAATGGTGAATCACGGGGTAATCCATAGCGGGATCATGGGGGCAACCGCAGGATTTGATCGTTTCACGAGCGGTTTCGTGGTTTCGCCCGCAGCGTTGGATTGGCCTCTGTTGGGTCCTCTGGCCAGGGATGTTTGGGATATTGGGCGCGCATATCTTTGCGCACATCGCCGTAAGATCCAGCCCAGAACCCAGGCAGATCTCGGGTGATCTGGATCGGCCGCTGCGCCGGTGACAGCAGCGTTATTTTCAGCGCGACACCCCCGACGCTCGGGTGACGCGTCACGCCGAACATTTCCTGTAGCCTGACAGAAATCTCCGGCACCTCGGCACTGTAATCAATTGGGACTTTGCGACCCAATGGGGTGACGAAATGGGGCGGCACAATCTGGTCCAGTCGCTGGGTCTGCTCCCAGGTCAAAGCCGCGCGCAGCGCAGGCAGGGGGTCAAACCGTTTCCAATCCTCCAGGCTGCGCAGCCCCCCGATCATCGGCAGCAGCCAGTCCTCAAGACTGTTCAGCAGGCCCTCCTCGCTGAAATTGGGGAGGTCGATCCCATCCTGTCGCGCCAGACGCACTCGGGCTGCAAACCGCTCTGCTGCCCCAGCAAGGCGCAGGCCCTGATCGCGCAGCCCCTCCAGCATGGCGATGGACACGGTCTGTTCAGGAACATCTTTCCAGATCTGATCATCCAACACCACCGCGCCCAGGCACTGCTGTTTGCGCGCAACCACCCGGCGTTCCCGTTTCGACCAGTGGCACAGGTCCTTTTGTTCGATCTGGCCCGCAAACTCCTGGCGCAGATCTGACAGGGAAATGGGCGCCACCAGACGCAGTTTCGCCTCACGTGGGTTGCCGTCGCTGTCGAGCGCCACGACAAACGGCGCGCTGGCCAGCGGATCCTCATTGGGCAGGCAAGCGCCCTTGCCGCCGGACAGAACATAACGGGCGGCATCCCCCTTTCGGCGCTGGCCGATGCGGTCGGGGTAGGCGGCAGCCGCCATCACAGCAGGCGGCGCGCCCGTGCGATCCGCTGCATCGGCCTTCACATGGCGGCGCAGCCGTTTGGCATCGGTCTTGATGCGATCCGCAACTGCCGGGTTCAGCTGGTAGGGACGTTTTTGTTGAAACGCTCTCGCGTCGCGCAGCGCCTCCAGCCGCAGGGCAAGATCCGCAGGGGCCCCTTTCAAGGGGTCACGCTCGGCCAGCAGGGCGGCCAGCAACGCCGCATCCGGGCCAAATCGCTGCAGCATATGGCCCAGTCGCGGGTGCAGCGGCAGTTTGGCGAGCGCGCGGCCATGGTCTGTGATCCGATGCTGAGCGTCCAGTGCTCCCAACATCCGCAACAATCCTTGCGCCTCCTGCAGAGCCCCTGTGGGCGGTGCCGTCAGAAAGGGCAGATCAGCAGGGCTGGCGCCCCAAAGCGCCAGTTCCAACGCCAGGCCCGCAAGATCCGCAGCCTCGATTTCAGGTGGCGGGAAAGCGGCCAGCGCGCCTTCTTCGCCCTTGGTCCACATCCGGTAACAGATGCCCTCTGCAATCCGGCCAGCGCGACCCTGCCGTTGTGTGGCTTCTGCGCGCGTCACTCGCTCGGTGACCAGCCGCGACATGCCGGATCCGGGATCAAACCGACTGCGCCGGGCCAGCCCCATGTCCACCACCACGCGAATGTCCTGAATGGTCAGCGAGGTTTCGGCAATGGAGGTGGCGAGCACGATTTTTCGCGCTGTCCTGTCGGGTTGAATCGCGGCGCGCTGTTCGGCAAAAGGCAAGGCGCCGAACAGCGGGCGGACCACGCAGGTCGCGGGCAGTCGCTGCGCCAGCAGACCAGCGGCTTTGCGAATCTCGCCTTCGCCGGGAAGGAACGCCAGAATGCCACCACCTGACGCACCTGCGGCCCCAGCACGGGTTTCAGCCTCGGCGCGCACAATTAGATCGACGATGGCCTCTAGCCGCTTGGGCCCAGATCGTCCACGCGCATCACTGCGCACCGGTTTGTCCAGCCATCTTGTTTCGACCGGAAAGCTGCGCCCCTCCGAGGTGATCAGCGGTGCGGACATCAGCGCGGCCACTGGACCTGCATCAAGCGTCGCAGACATCGCCACCAGTACCAGATCATCGCGCAGCGCATCGGCCACCTCCAGGCACAGCGCCAGTCCCAGATCCGCATTCAGGGACCGTTCGTGAAATTCATCAAAAATCACCGCGCCAACACCGGGCAAATCCGGGTCTGACTGCAACATCCGGGTCAAAATACCCTCGGTTACCACCTCGATCCGGGTCTTTGGGCCGACTTTGGCCTCACCACGGATGCGATAGCCGACGGTTTCCCCTGCCGCTTCACCAAGGGTATCGGCCATCCGCTCTGCTGCGGCACGCGCCGCCAGCCGCCGTGGCTCCAGCATGATGATGCGCCCGGCACACAGATCGGCCGCCAGGATCGCAAGTGGCACTTTGGTGGTTTTCCCGGCCCCTGGCGGGGCCTGCAGTACCGCGCGTTTGTGGTCGCGCAGCGCCGAAAGCAGCTCGGGGAGGGCGTCATCAATGGGTAGTTTGCTCATGTCGCCTTATCGCCAATGGGTGTCATAACGTCCAGCGCCGAGACCACGGGTTGCGGGTTTGTCTGCGGATGTGGGTGATTGCTCTCTGGACAAGAGCCGTTGCCCTGCGCCATCAATGCGCGACATTGGGTCGGCAGGAGAGAGGCCAGCATGGCAGCAGCAGGCAAATCCGCAGCATCAGGTGAGGGCACAACACCGGGCAAACCGCAACGCGGCGCGATCCCGGATATCGACGATCTTGCCACCCGCATCCTCAACGGCGAGCGGCGGGCGCTGGCCCGGGCCATCACTTTGGTGGAGAGCGGCCGCGCCGATCACCGCGCCGCGACAACGCAGCTGCTGGACCGGTTGGCGCAGGCACAGCGCCATGCGCTGCGCGTTGGCCTGTCTGGGACGCCGGGTGTGGGGAAATCCACCTTCATCGAAAACTTCGGTATGATGCTGATCGAAGCAGGGTTGAAGGTCGCGGTGCTGGCCGTTGATCCCAGTTCCACGCGCTCGGGCGGGTCCATCCTGGGGGACAAGACCCGGATGGAGCATTTGTCGCGCGAGAAAAACGCGTTTATCCGCCCATCTCCCAGTCAGACGCATCTGGGTGGTGTGGGCCGCCGCTCCCGCGAGGCGGTCGCCCTGTGCGAGGCGGCAGGCTTTGACGTTGTGTTGATCGAAACAGTTGGTGTCGGGCAATCCGAAACGGTGGTTTCCGAGATGTCGGATCTGTTCCTTCTGTTGCTTGCGCCTGCTGGCGGCGATGAATTGCAGGGTGTCAAGCGCGGCATCATGGAAATGGCCGATATCATTCTGGTGAACAAGGCCGATGGCGATTTGAAACCCGCAGCCACCCGGACCTGCGCCGATTATGCCGGTGCGCTGCGCCTCCTGCGCAAACGCCCGCAGGATCCCGACGGCTTTCCCAAGGCGCTGATGGTATCCGCCTTGGCCCAGGACGGGCTGGAGGTCGCTTGGGCAGAGATGCAGGCATTGGCGACATGGCGGCAGGAAAATGGTCACTGGCAAAACCGCCGCGCAGATCAGGCCCGGTATTGGTTTGGCGAAGAGGTCCGCCAGGCACTCTTGGCGCGGCTGGATAGCCCTTGGGCGCAAAAGCGTATGGGAGATCTGGCAGATGAGGTCGCACAGGGGCAGGCCTCGCCCGCTGCCGCTGCGCAGGACTTCCTGAAAGGGTTGGGGGCAGGGTAGCGAGCGGCTCTGGCCCACGCTCCGGTGCCCGCCAGCTGGACAGGCGTGACTGGCGTGCCTAGGCAGTGGGTCAGGCCGCCCAATGGGCATGTTCCGGGGCATGTCAGGCCGTTGCGACAGAGTTGTCAGAAAAACCCTGCCATATGCCTTGACCCTGCGCGCGATTCCTCCTACACGCATCCAACCAGTTTTCGGGCGTGGCCACAGGCGACGCCCCTTGTAATTTGGCGCCCACGTTGGATCAACTTCGCAGGGTGCCCCAGATACGAAGGAAAAAACCATGTCGCGCCGTTGCGAACTGACCGGAAAAGGCCCGATGACTGGCAACAATGTCAGCCACGCCAACAACAAAACCAAGCGTCGGTTTCTGCCGAACCTGAATGATGTGACCCTGCAGTCCGAGACTCTGGGCCGTGGCATCAAGCTGCGCATCTCCGCCGCTGCTCTGCGCACTGTCGACCACCGTGGTGGTCTGGACGCATTCCTGGCCAAAGCAAAGGACGCAGAACTGTCCGCGACCGCGCTGAAGGTCAAGAAAGAGATCGCAAAAGCCCAGGCCGCAAACGCCTAATCTTTTGCATCCTGCAAGATTTCGAAACGCTGTGCATCACCGGATGCGCAGCGTTTTTTCGTTTTGGAATGGGGCTCGTTTTGCGCTGGTTTTCCGGCCCTTTGCGGTGTCGCTTCGATCCGTATGACCTGATCTGATGACGTGGTGGACCAGAGGCCGCGCATGATGCGCGCTGCGACATTTTTCAACTTGCCGCAGATCAGTTGGCGGCTCATATATCAGCGTAACATGCGAGCGCTGCGATCATATCTTACCCTGTTGCTGGTGGGGGTGTTTGCTCTCACCGGGGTGAGCGCGCATGCCGGTATGCGCGATGCGACCGGCCAAATGGTGATCTGCACCGGCTCCGGCCCGGTCATGGTCTATATCGACAGCGACGGTGCGCCGACCTCGCCGCCGTCGGATTGCCCGGAGTGTCTGACCTTCGCGGTGTTTGTGCCCACACAGACGCTGCACGTGCAGGCGCAGGCTGTTGTCATGCCACCGTGGCGCGCGATGGCCGGGGCGTTTGGTGTCGCGCCGATCTGGTCGCAGGCAAATTTGGCCCGCGCACCGCCGGTATTGGGTGACCTTCACGCATCTTGATCAGATGCAGACCTGACCCAATACACCAAGGAAAAACCAATGATGTTCAAAAACACTCTCGCCGCTGTTGCGGCGGCTTTCGCCCTGTCGTCCGCTGCCCTGGCTGCTGATATCACTGTTCAGGATCCATATGCGCGCGTGTCTTCTGCTGCGGCCAAAAGCGGTGCGGCTTTCATGATGATCGAAAACACATCAGATGCGGCTGACCGGTTGATCGATGTGCGCAGCCCCGCTGCGAAACTGACGCAATTGCACACCCACAAAGAGGGAGACAACGGCATCATGCAGATGCTGCATGTCGAAGAAGGCTTCACCATCCCAGCGGGAGAAACCCATATGCTGAAACGTGGCGGTGACCATGTGATGCTGATGGGGCTGACCGGTGCTCTGGCCCACGGCGACGAGGTCGAGCTGACGCTGGTCTTCGAAACCGCCGGTGAGATCACCGTGACCGTTCCGGTCGATCTGGAACGCAAGGCAGATCACGGCGGTCATTCCAAATCGCATTGATCTGATCCTACATCATCAGATCTGATATGGGCGATCCCGGCACAGACTGTGGTGGGGTCGACTATCCTGACCTTACTGAGCGCGCTCGCAGGAGGTAGCTCAGCCCCGGAATATGGGCTGGAACATGAACCGGACGATGCAGAAACCATGGAGTGGGCCGTGCATCGCATGAACGCCCGCATAAGGAGTCTAGCCCATGGCGGAACGCATCTTGTTTGTCTGTCTCGGAAACATCTGCCGGTCGCCTGCGGCAGAAGGTGTGTTTCGCGACCTGTGCCCCCAGGTGGTGACGGACAGTGCGGGCACAGCGGGCTATCACATTGGTGCTGCACCCTATGGGCCGATACAGGCAGCTGCCTCCCAGCGCGGCTACGATCTGTCGGATTTGCGCGCGCGTCAGTTTATTGCAGAGGATTTCGCCCGCTTTGATCTGATCCTAGCGATGGATGCGGATAATCTGCGCGATATCGAGGCTCAGCGCCCCAGCAGCAACACAACGCCTGTCAGGCTGTTCACAGACTATGCCAGCCTGCCGGGGGCCGATCACGTGCCGGACCCTTACTACACCCGTGATTTTGAGGGTTGTCTCGACCTTATCGAAGACGCTGCTGCCGGGTTGGCCAAAACGCTCTAGCTGCGGGCAGGGTGGCCGAACGGCTGATGCTGGGCGTCACCGAATGCGCCAATGGCAGGCTTGGCCCGCGGATCAGTCTTCCAAAACCTTCAGATCGCCTGCGAGCCAGGGCAATCGCTGCATGGCTGGATCGATCATATGGCCTTGCACCAGCCGCCGCACCGTTTGCGCCACATCGCGCGGCACCCGGTCGGCCCAATCGGAACTGGCACAGAGCGAAATCTGCCGCGCAAATGTGCCAAAAGGCAGTGGAAACGCTTCAATCTCATCATGGAACCGCGCCGCCCGCATATAGCCCAATGGCGTTGTGATGGCCCACCCAATACGCCGGGCGACCAGCGCCATCAGCGCCTGATGGGAGCCAATTTCAAACCGTTCTTCAAACAGCAGTTTTTGCCGGGCCAGATGCGCTTCGATCTGCTGTGAAATCAGCTGCGCGCTTTCATAGCGCAGAAACGGGATCGAGCGCAGCAGATCCAATTCGGCCTCCGGTTTGCGCAACAAACCGCGCGGCGCAACCAGCATGAACGGGTCGCGCACCAGCGGATATTCTGTCACCCCGTCGCGCAGCTCCCCTGTGGTGGCGGCCACCGCAATATGCAGATCCTTGGCCACAAGCGCATCGAGGATTTCATGACTGGCCGCCGTGATCATTTTGAACCGGCAATTCACCAGGCTTTCTGCCAGTGTGGTGACCAGCCGGGGTGTCAGCTCGTTGTCGAAATCATCAATGATCCCAATGGACAGCGTCGACAGGTGGTTCAAATCCACCACGTTCAATTCGCTTTGCGCCAGCCGCAATTCGCTCAGCACCGCTTCGGTTCGGATCAGAAAGTTGCGCCCCGCCGGGGTCAGGATCATCGGGCGACGGCCGTGGTTGACCAGCTCCGCGCCCAATGCGCTTTCGAGATTGCGCAGCTGTTGGCTGACCGCAGGCTGGCTGAGCCCCGTCAAGGCAGCCGTTTGCGCCACAGATCCCGTTTTTGCAAGCGATTCAAAGACTTCCAGCCCTCGCAGGGTCACCCCTTTCATCAACATCTTTGCGCTCCTGCGTCTTCTTCGGGCAGGGGGCTCCCTGCTGTATGGGCGACCTTGCGGCGGCGCTTTCACGCGCTGCTGCACAGACAGGCCGCTGGGGTTGTGGATCTTGATCAGCTTTGCGGGAAGTCAGGTGGTGACGCAAGCCCTTGCGGACCTGTGAGATCAATCAAACCGGCCAGATCAAAGGGATAGATGGCGGATCAGCCCGTATCACATTTTGCGCGGCCTAACTTACCAGAGGCGTTCTGGCTGACCAGACATGTTCCGGCTGGCCGAGCTGCTGCACAGCGATGCTTCGCCACCGCGTGGGCTTGGCCGCAAACCCGATATGCTTAGCCGCAGACCCGAGACGCCGTTTCGCCAAAGGCCTTGTAGCGGGCCCAAAGCCGTTCATCAGACCGCCGGTCGGATTGGCGCACGTCCTGCGCCCGATCCGGCTCGCTGAACCATTTCGACACGGTGCGCCGTTCGCTGCGGTTCAGGCTGGCATCTGCCACCGATTGGATGCAGCGGCACAGGCTGGGGGAGGCGGCAGTGCGGTCAGATTGCCGGCAGGCCTTCTCAATCGCTCCCGCCGTAGCAGACGCAGGCATGAATGTGGCACCCAAGGCTGCACAAAGCGCAGCGCGGAGGAGTAGCTGTTTTGTCATTGTCCCTAAAACCGTCCCTAAACCCTGTCGATGAACTCAGCAGCGGATCCTTCGCGGCCTTTCGGCAAGCCGACCCATGGAATGCTGTGATCCGAGCGTGAACTGCTCTATTTGGCGCGACTATGACGCAAGGGGCCTGTGCTTTCAATCCGGCGCATGGCAGCGCCAGCTCTCGGCAAAAATCTGCCACTATGCTCCGCCTTGGGTACTGTGCCCCGCCTTGCGTATGGTACCGATCGCGCCTGAAACGGGGCTTTGATGCCCACGCGAACCGCGGCGTTTGCACCGCCTTATGAACGGTCTTCGAAGGATCATTTGGGCACGCTTGGCAGTGCGCTTTTGCACCAGCTTTGGCCCGACCGCTGGCAGGGGCGCCATTTCCGGCGGTTTTGGCTCAAAACCTCGCGTCTGGGCGCGTCAATCCATCTTGACCAAACCCCAAATCCAAATCATATCCTACTGCATGACAGAGCTCGATAAAATCCGCAATTTCTCCATCGTCGCGCATATCGACCATGGCAAATCCACCCTCGCTGACCGGCTCATTCAGGAGACCGGAACGGTCGAGGATCGCGATATGAAAGAACAGCTGCTCGACAGCATGGATATCGAGCGCGAGCGCGGCATCACCATCAAGGCCAACACCGTGCGCATCGACTACAAGGCCGACGACGGCGAAACCTATGTGTTGAACCTGATCGACACGCCAGGTCACGTCGACTTCGCCTATGAGGTGTCACGCTCCATGCGCGCGGTCGAAGGCTCGCTGTTGGTGGTGGACAGCACCCAGGGCGTTGAGGCCCAGACGCTGGCCAACGTCTATCAGGCGATCGATGCGGATCATGAAATCGTGCCTGTCCTGAACAAAATCGACCTGCCTGCCTCTGATTGTGACCGCGTCGCCGAACAGATCGAAGACGTGATCGGCATTGATGCGAGCGAGGCCATTCAGGTCTCTGCCAAAACCGGGCAGGGCATCCGCGACACGCTGGAGTCGGTCGTCAAACTTCTACCCGCCCCCGAAGGCACGCTGGACGCGCCGCTGAAAGCGATGCTGGTGGACAGCTGGTATGATGCCTACCTCGGCGTCATCGTTCTGGTCCGCATCATGGATGGCACCCTGAAAAAGGGCATGCGGGTCAAATTCATGTCCAATGGCACGCTGCACCATGTGGACCGCGTCGGCGTCTTCCGCCCCGAAATGCAGATGGTGGACCACCTGGGCCCCGGCGAAATCGGCTTCCTGACCGCGTCGATCAAACAGGTGCGCGACACCCGCGTCGGCGACACCATCACCAATGACCGCAACGGCACCGAAGTGGCGCTGCCCGGCTATAAGCCTGCGCAGCCAGTGGTGTTCTGTGGCCTCTTCCCCGTCGACAGCGCCGAGTTTGAGGATCTGCGCGACGCCATCGACAAGCTGGCGCTGAACGATGCCTCCTTCAGCTTTGAAATGGAAACCTCGGCCGCGCTCGGCTTTGGTTTCCGCTGCGGCTTCCTCGGGCTGCTGCATCTGGAGGTGATCCGCGACCGGATCGAACGGGAATACAACATCGAATTGATCACCACCGCACCCTCGGTGATCTATCACATCTATATGAAGGGCAAGGAAAGCGAGCCCGGCGAGATGATCGAGCTGCACAACCCGGCCGATATGCCCGACATGTCCAAAATCGACCACATGGAAGAGCCGCGCATCAAGGCGACCATTCTGGTGCCGGATGAATATCTCGGTGACGTGCTGAAACTCTGCCAGGACCGCCGCGGCATTCAAGAAGATCTCACCTATGCCGGCTCCCGCGCCATGGTGGTCTATGATCTGCCCCTGAACGAGGTGGTCTTCGACTTTTATGACCGTCTGAAATCCGTGACCAAAGGCTATGCCTCCTTCGACTATCAGATGATCGGCTACCGGGAGGACAATCTGGTCAAGATGTCGGTTCTGGTGAATGACGAACCGGTTGATGCGCTCTCCACCATGGTCCACCGCGACCGCGCCGAAATGCGCGGCCGGGCCATGTGCGAGAAGCTCAAGGATCTGATCCCGCGCCACATGTTCAAGATCCCGATCCAAGCGGCCATCGGCGGCAAGGTGATCGCCCGCGAAACCCTCTCCGCCCTGCGCAAGGACGTGACCGCCAAATGCTACGGCGGCGACGCCACCCGGAAACGCAAACTGCTGGACAAGCAGAAAGCCGGTAAGAAGAAGATGCGCCAGTTCGGCAAGGTTGATATCCCGCAGGAGGCGTTTATTTCCGCCCTGAAGATGGATGGCTGAGCACCGTCCAGGAAACGCTCCAGCGGAGCGTTTCAGGTGCGAAGGGGCGGAGCCCGGCTGACCATTTTAGGGACGCCGGGCGAAAGCATTGAGCGCAGCCAATTCCGTGTCTGCTTGGGGTGTTCTTCGCCGGAAACGCGACCCATTCGAACGTATGCAACACGGGGCCACGGCCCCGTTTTTCATATCTGCGATTGCCTCTGTCTCACCCGGCCGAAAGGCCGGGCAGCGCCCGATCCGCCCCCACGGGCGGGCGCGGAGCCAAAGGGTACTCATTGGACTTGCCTGTAGGCGAGGTGTAAACGAAATGACATCTATAAGGTGAGTCGAATGCCAGAAGATCAAAAACTTAAGTGGGTACTAGAGAGGCAACTAGCATGGATTGTTTCAGCAGACGCTAAACTGACAGTGGTTGGACCGATCCCTCTCGCAATGCTTGCCATTTCACTTGCTGGGTTTGGTGAGAAAATTGAAACAATTAGCTGGATGGATGCGCCATTATTTGTTTCGACGTTCCTGCTTCTGTGGGTTATGTTCTATGTCGCTTCAGCATTAATTCCAAGACTGAAAGGTCCTGAAAATTCTAATATCTTCTTTGGGAAGATTTCGTGTCAGGATGAAGAGGTGTTTTTGCGTTCGGTTTTGGGTGAGAGTCCAAAAGAGCATTTGGAGGACTTGATTGGGCAGATCCACGTTAATGCCAAGATTGCAAATTACAAACATGGGTGTGTAGGGCGCGCAATTATATTTCTTGTTTTTGCAACGCCAATATGGCTGATTTCCTTAGCGGCAGGGTAAGAAATGTCTCTCAGAAATGATCTTGAAAATAGGGTTTCCAGTACCTTCAAATCTTCTTGGCAGTATGTAGATGCTCGGGTGGTTCCTGAAACAAAGAGCATTGGGATGGGGAATCATGGGAAAAACCTGACAGCTACTGTGCTTTATGCTGACCTTGATTCATCTACTGCCTTGGTGAAGAACTACAAAAGGGAATTTGCTGCCGAGGTGTACAAGGTGTTTTTGTACTGTGCTTCGCGTTTGATAGCCAGTGAGGGCGGTGAGATACGGTCCTTCGATGGGGACCGTGTTATGGGAGTTTTTGATGGCGACACTCCAAATACCGATGCGGTTAAAGCAGCGCTTAAGATAAACTATGCTGTAAAGGAAATAATTTCCCCCCGGCTTCTACTGCAATATCCGGGAACGAAATACGGGCTTAAGCACACGGTCGGGATTGATTGCTCGGATATTTTAGTGATCCGGGGCGGTGTTCGTGACAACAATGATCTTGCGTGGATTGGAAATGCTGCAAACATCGCGGCCAAGCTGAACTCACTGCCTAGCGAATATCCAACTTGGATTACTCATCGTGTATTTGATAAAATGGCTGACAAAGCAAAGTTTGGAGGTAGCCCCAAGCGTTCGATGTGGGAGGAATGCAGTTGGACTCCAATGGATGGTATGAGGATCTATCGCTCTAATTGGAAGTGGAAAGTCTCTTAAGGGTCACCCGGTCGTCAGACCGGGCAGCGCCCGACCTTCCCGTCAAACCGAGAGGACGCTTCGCACCCACCCGAGGTCAGGTGCTGCCCTTTTTGGTTTTTGCGCTGAGCCAGAGAAACCCACGCAGCTAAACCGTCCGTTCGCCACTTGAAAAAGGGACAGAATCTCCTCCTCCTTGGTGTCGCGCGGCCATCCCCTTCAAAAAATAAAAAACCGTCCAGCCCCCTGGGGTGAACGGTTTCACTCTGTTGCGGCGCGTGTATCGCCGTCGCTTGCGCGGGGCGGTTCAGAGTGCGTTTTGCACGTCCTGGGCGGCGCCGCTGATGGCTTGGCCTGCGCGTTGCAGATCGCGGCCGGCGCCTTTGGTGGTTTCGCAGCCGCTCAGCCCCATGAGGAGGCCAACCAGTGCCAGGCTGCTCAATGCGGTTCGGACCATGATCATCGTTCCCTCTGGTGGTTTCTTCCGATGCATAGCAACGCTCGCCGGGCGCGGCTAGGGGGCGGCGGTGTCCTGTCGCGCAGATGTGAGGTTTTCGTCGCGCCTATGCTGCCTGTCCCATGCCACCAATCGGCCGCCAACCTGCGCCAATGCGTTGGGTGTGGGGTGGCGTGGGCCCCAAGAGGGCCGGGCTGCCCCGCGCGAATCCTTTGCCCGCAATTTGCCCCTCCCAAACCAACCACCTCCCCAAAATCGGTGAGTTTGAGGTGTCGAGAAACTATCATAGGTTGTATTTGTGGTTGCACAACCGCGCTCCAGCCAGCACAATTGCCAACGCCAAAGACCATATAAACTGTCGGCCTGCCGTTTGCCGCTCCGGGTGGCGGGTGGCGGGTGGCGGGGTCAGCCGCGGCTGCCAACACCGAGGGCCATGGTCGCGCCACGACACCATCGGTCGAACTGCACAGCAAGCCGGGCCCAGTCCGGGATGCAAGATCCAAAATGAGGATCCAAGATCAGGTTTTATAGTTAGGGGAGGGTCAGGTGAAGCACACAGACATAGATGCCGGTACAGACGCCACAAGAACCACGACAGATACCGCGACAAACGCCGGGTCTGGCAGCACCGATCTGCGCGCCGCAGGGCAGGGCGGGCCGCGGGATGCTTCCTCTATTTCGCTCCAGCCTGCGCGACTGGCCGACCACGCCGACCAACAGGGCGCAGCCTCCAAAACACGCGCGCCCCGGCCAACCGGTTCCAGCGCCGAGATTGTGCCGCTGTTTCCGCAGGACCCTGGACAGCCGCGCCAAACCCGGCTGCAGGTGGCGCTCAGCCGTCAATGGGCAGAGATGCGCCGCGATATCGAGGCCGCATTGCACCGGGTGGATGAGGGGTCGGCGGGCTATTGCCAGATCTGCGGCGACCGGATTGATGACGCCCATCGCAACGCCCAGCCAGCCTCGCCATTTTGCCGGTCCTGCGCGACGGGCTGATCGAAGGCACAGGAACGTCAGATCCCGGCTGTAACGTCAGAACAACCAGGGGCGTCAGAACCAGCAAACGATACCAATTGGCCCGTCTTTGCGGTGCCAAAACCGGGGCAGAGCGCGATGCCTGCGGGGCCGCTCCGTGGTACGGTCGACGCCACTGGACCTCGCCGCGCATCCATCGCAGATCATGACAGCAAGCCTGGCGTTCCCCACCGCCGCGCCGTGATCTGCAGGCTCTGCCCCGGACACAGATTTTGGTTAAGTCGGCCAAGTGTTGGCGAAATAGATCAGCTGTCAGCGGAATAGATCTGCCCCCGACTGAGCAAGCCGCAACGCAAGACACGGCAGCAGCGGCCCCGGCGACGCGCCCTCGCAGCGACAGGGGTGGCGCAACTGCCTCAGTCTGTGATCGAAGTCACAGTAACGCAGCCAGAAATGCGACCCGCACCGTTGCCGCCTTGCGGGTGATGTGGCACAAAGCTCTCAACCAAATGAACAGACGAGTTTCGCATGACTGACTTCTCCGAGCGCCGCCGAATGATGGTGGACACGCAGATCCGCCCGTCGGATGTCACGAAATTTCCCATCATTGAAGCGATGCTTGCTGTCCCGCGCGAGGCGTTCGTCGCGGACGCCCAGCGTGAAGCTGCGTATGCCGATGGCAATATCGATGTGGCAGAGGGGCGTGTGCTGCTGGAGCCGCGGACCCTGGCTAAGATGCTCGACGCGTTGGATGTGCGCCCCGATGAGCTGGTGCTCGATATCGGGTGTGGCATGGGCTATTCCAGCGCCATTGTGGCGCGGCTGGCGCAGCTGGTCATCGGCGTTGAAGAAAACGAAGATCTCGCCAGCGAAGCGCAGGATCAGCTCTCTGCCGTGTCTGCCGACAATGCGATTGTCCATGGTGGCGCGCTGGTGGATGGCGCAGCAGAACACGGCCCCTACGATGTCCTGATCGTGCAGGGCGGCGTCGAGGTGTTGCCGGACACGCTGCTGGACCAGTTGAAGGATGGTGGCCGCGCCATCGCGATCTTCATGACCGGTGCTCTGGGCGAGGTCCGCATCGGCTACAAGAGCCAGGGACAGATGTCCTGGCGTCTGGCATTCAATGCGGGCGCGCCTGTGTTGCCCGGATTTGCCAAGGGCAAGGAATTCGCGCTTTAAGCGCTGTCGCGTCTCCGGCCCGGTCGGGCCGAAGGAAAGTTGATCAGGTCGCCCACAGACCGGCCTGGAGTTTAGGCACCCCAAGGATGCCGGTGGTCTGCGGACCACAGCAGAGCAGAAGAGGCATAAGATGCGTAAAAAACGGACCGCACAGGTGCTGAAGGCCATTGTCTTTGCAGGCGGGGTCTTGGCGGGCGGGGTTGGCCTGACCACAACGACGTCCAAACCGGCCATGGCGGACAATTTGTCCGACGCGATGATTGGGGCGTACAAAAACAGCGGCCTTTTGGAACAGAACCGCGCCTTGCTGCGGGCCACCGACGAAAACGTGGCCGCCGCTGTGGCGCGCCTGCGCCCCGTGGTGGATTGGGTCGCGCGGGCAGAGCGCAACTACCTGCGCAACGGGTTCGCCAATGGCGCAGCCTCCAAACATGACACCACGATTTCGACAGGCCTGGATCTGTCCTGGCTGCTGTTTGACAACGGCGCGTCCAAGTTCAGCAAACTGGCGGCGCAGGAAACCGTGCTGTCCACCCGTCAGGCGCTGGTCGATCTGGAACAGCAGGTCCTGTTCGCCGCGGTGCAGGCCTATGTGAATGTGCTGTTGCAGCAGGACAATGTCTCCCTGCGTCGCAACAACCTGCGCCTGTTGCAGGAAGAACTGCGCGCCGCCAACGACCGGTTTGAAGTGGGCGAAGTGACCCGCACCGATGTCGCCCTGGCCGAAAGCCGGGTTGCCGCGGCGCAGGCCAGCCTCACCGAAAGCCGGGGCGCGCTGCAGGACGCACAAGCGGTTTATGTGGAAGCGGTCGGTCAGCAGCCGGGCACCATTGCGGGCCAGCCACCTTTGCCGCAGCGCGTGGCCTCTCTCGCAGCTGCCGAAGCGGTGGCGATGCGCAATCACCCCAGCCTCTTGGCGCAGCAGCACGCGGTCAAGGCCGCTGATCTCGCAGCGCAAAGCACCGCACGGACCCTGGGCCCAACCGTCACGCTGCGGGCCAATATCGCCCATGCGGAAAATGCCCGTGGCGCAGGCACCCGTGATTCGTCCGGGGCCAGCCTGACATTGGCGCAGCGGCTCTATGCTGGCGGTTCTGTCGCCTCGGCGCGTCGGGCCGGGATCGCACGTCTGCAGGCCGAACGGGGCGCGTTGATCACCACCCAGCGCGGTGTCGCTCAGGATGTGGCCGCTGCCTATGTGGCGCTGGACACCGCAGGTGCGAGCTTGCGGTCTTCCGAGGAACGCGTGCGTGCGGCGCAGGTCGCTTTTGATGGCATCCGCGAAGAAGCAACCTTGGGCGCCCGGACCACGCTGGACGTGCTGCAGGCCGAACAGGAATTGCTGGACGCCAAAACCGCCCGCGTTCAGGCCCGCGCCAACCAGGCGCTTGCCGCTTATGCTTTGTTGCAATCACAGGGCCTGTTGACCGCGGAACGCTTGGGCCTGGCGGTCGAGCTGTATGATCCGACGCTCTACTACAACCTTGTCGAGGATGCGCCAGCCTATGTCAGCAAGCGCAGCAAAGACCTGGATCGCGTGATGCGCGCATTGGGCAAAAACTGATCTGGTTCACCTTTGAATTTGAACCGAAACGGCCTGCGCACCGCGCGGGCCGTTTGTGTTTTCAGCGCCCAGATAGATGCCATGTTGGCCCTGCGATCATCATGACACAGACCAAAGGTCGCGGGTCGACTGTCATGCTCTAACTCTATGGGCGCGTTAACCATTTCGCCGGATATTTCGTCTGTCATGATGATTAATATTGTGTTGATCCAAACGGTTGTCTGGACCGATGCCACCCGCTACACTCCAACGCAGAGGCGAGAGTGATAGGCAAAATGTCCGACCCGGTGACCCAGAACGAAATCGAAGACGTACTGTCCTCTATTCGCCGTTTGGTGAGCGAAGACACCCGTGGCGCACTGGCCACCTCCGGCAAGGCGCAACGCCATGCTGCGCAGGATGCACCACTGCATCTGGGAAATCCGCTTGCGCAGCCCATCAGACCTGCGCAGCCCGTAAAACCTGTGCAGCCCATACAGTCCGTGAAACCCGTGCCATCCGCACCTGCCGGGACCTGCACAAACATGCCTGGTGGTACGGTCGCCAAAGACACAACAGACACAACAGAGCGGCAGAAGGGCAAAGCGCCCGTCACCCGTCTTGTGCTGACACCCGCGCTGCGCGTGCCCGAAGATCGGCTGACACCGGCTGATACGCCGAATACCCAAGTTGAGGCGGTAGAGGCAGATCCAACCGCGCCATGGGATCTCTCCGCGCTGCATGACCGGGATGCCGAGAATCAGGATCTCGTGTTTTTCAACCAGCTGACCGCCGCCGCCGCTCGGGATGAGGCAGAAGAAACGCTCGCCGAAGCTGCCCCGGCAGATGACTTTCCCGCGACTGGCGCCATTGAGGCGCAGACAGAGGTTGCTGAAACAGAACCCGTAGAAACAGACCCTTTGCAGGCCGAACCTGCGGCCGTATACACAGATACAAACACAGGCACTGTCGCTGAGGAGCAGCCCGCCGAAATCCTTGACCCGGACGCGCCCTGGACCAGCCCAGGCGCAACTCTGTTTCAGGCCGCAGGCGTCTCCACCGGTGCGACCACCAGCCCCACGACCCCGCCGCAGCAGGCGACAGCGCTCAATCCCAAAGTGGGCGCTGTGGTCCAAAAACTGGCCGAGATGGAGGCCGCCAATGTGACCCGCCCGGTGCTCTGGGAGCCCGACGGCAGCCGCGACACGCCTTATGCCGGCACGGATCTGGAGGCGATGGACTGGCCCGATGGCGACAGTGATATGGACGGCGATCGCGACGGTGACGGCTCTGCACCGGCAGCAGGCGCCGATCACCAAAACGGCCCGGATGCTGTCGCTGAACCAACCACTGATCAGATGGCTACTGATACAAACGCTGAGCGGTCCCCTGAACCTGCTTCAGCACTTGCTTCAGCACCGGCCGCAGCGCCAACGCCGCAGGCTGATCAGGATGAAACAGTAGCTGCAGAGCCTGCCGCCACCGGTTTGGCAGAGGCGCTGAGCGAACAGGTGACGGATCATATCGCCTCGCAGGTGGTGGACGCGGCAGAGGCGGGTGAAACCGTCCTTGACGAGGACGGCCTGCGCGCCTTGGTGGTCGATATCGTGCGCGCCGAACTGCAGGGTGCCCTGGGCGAGCGGATCACCCGCAACGTTCGCAAACTGGTGCGCCGCGAAATCAAACGCGCGCTCGCCGCACAAGACCTCCTGTAAACACCACCTTGGCACAGACCGCAGCATAGCTGGCCCACGCATGACTGGACCAAGCGTGACCGGTCCATCTGGGGCTCTTGGCGCAGATGGCGCAAATCATGGGGCTGCAGCGGTCCGCCGCTGAGACTGGCCAGCCAGTTGGGGTGTGACTTGTAGGGTGACCTGCCTCCCAATGTCAGGCGTGCTCAGCGCCGGGTGACGGGGTCGGCCAGCGCCAGCACCTGATCCAGATCCATATAGGCCTCCAGATGATCGGCCAGCGCATCCAGCGTGGCCTCAACCCCATCGTCATAGCCTGCCACGCTGTCGGTGCCGAGATCGGCCAGGAATTGCGCCCGGAACGCATCAGCTGAAAACAAACCGTGCAGATAGGATCCGCGCACGCGACCATCGGCAGAGGCTGCGCCTTCGGGTCGGCCTGCGATATCCAGCCAGGCGCGCGCGCAATCGCCACCATCCGTTCGGCCCATGTGGATTTCATAGCCTTGCACCGGCAGACCGCCATTGCGCGTGGTGGCATCGGTCAGCGTGACCCGTTTCTCTCCGGCCATGACTGTTTGCACATCCAGCAGGCCCAGCCCATCAACCCGGCCCGGACGGCCATCGACCCCGTCAGGGTCGTCAATCGATGTGCCCAGCATCTGATAGCCGCCGCACAGCCCCATGACATGGCCGCCACGCCGGTAATGCGCCAGGATGTCGACATCCCAACCCTGCGCCCGCAGGTAGGCCAGATCGCCGATGGTGGATTTGCTGCCGGGGATCAAAACCAGATCCGCATCGCCGGGCAGGGCGCGACCGGGGGGGATGATGTCGACAGTCACATTGGGTTCCGCCGCCAGCGGGTCCAGATCGTCGAAATTGGCCATCCGCTCCAGTTGCGGGACCACGATCTTGCAGGCGCCTCCGGGTCGCGAGGCGATGTCCATCATATCCTCGGCCGGCAGTTTCCAGGCATCCCAGAACCACGGCACCACCCCGATCGAGGGCCAGCCGGTGCGCGCCGCAATATCATCGCGTCCGCCATCAAACAGGCTGCGGTCACCACGAAACCGGTTCACGGCAAAGCCTTTGATCCGCTCCAGATCCTGATCGTCCAGAACCGCATGGGTGCCCACGATCTGGGCGATCACCCCGCCGCGGTGGATATCACCCACCAGGATCACCGACACCTGCGCCGCACAGGCAAAGCCCATATTGGCAATGTCGTTCTTGCGCAGGTTGGTTTCTGCAGGTGAGCCTGCGCCTTCGATCAGCACCAGATCCACATCCTCGGCCAACCGGTTGAAACTCTCGAGCGCGGCCTCCAGCAGGCCGGATTTGTCGCGCATGAAGGATCCGGCTGCCTGGGTGCCGCGCCGCTTGCCCTGCACAATCACCTGTGCGCCCGTATCCGTTTCGGGCTTCAGCAACACAGGGTTCATGTCGGTGTGCGGCGGGCGCATGCATGCACGCGCCTGCAACGCCTGCGCGCGGCCAATTTCGCCGCCCTCAGGGGTGACCGCAGCATTGTTGGACATGTTCTGCGGCTTGAACGGAGCCACCCGCAGACCGCGGCGCACAAAGGCACGGGCCATACCAGCCACAAGCATGGATTTGCCGACATTGCTGCCGGTGCCCTGGATCATGATGGCGCGTGCGGTCATGGGATCAGTCCTGCGGTTGTCATTGCCCTAGAGCTGGCAGCCATGGCGGATTTTTCAAGCGCTGAAAACCCCGCCAAGCGGCGTATCCCGTTGAAAACCGTCATCCCAAAAAGAAAGAACGCGCCCCAGGGCACGTTCTTTTCGACAGATTGGCAGCAGTCAGACTGGCAGCAGTCAGATTGGCAGGTCTGTGGCTCAGGCCGCTTCGGCCTGCGCTGCGTTGCGGCGTTCGCTTTCTTCGCGCGACAAGGCAACAGAGGTGCGCACACCACGGCCGACAAATTCCATCAGGCCACTGACAACGCGCTCATTGGGGTCGATACCCGCACAGCTCAGCACTTCGCGGCCATCGCGCGACCGCGCCCAGCGGGCGATCTGCTCTGGACCGTTTCCATATTTTTTATCATCGGCGATCGCATCATCCAGCGCAGCCAGTACAACTGCCGCGAAGAGTTTGCGTGCCCGATTGCCTTGCTCATTGTTGTATGCGGTGCCGTCAACGAAATCTCGCATCTCGCTTCCTTTTTGTTCTTGCTATTGCAATTTCGGCGTGACGCTCCTTATGGCGGAAATGTGACGATTCGGGTAGCCCGCATATGCATATCTTTTATGCACAATTTGCATAGCTCTATCCCCTCGCACACGACATATCGTTGTCTTGCCAGCCGAGTCCCTGCCAGATATAGGGGCGGTTAACAGTTCATCAACCACCCGAGAGGGATTTTTGACATGCCCAAAATCAATGGTAACGAGATCCGCCCCGGCAATGTTCTGGAGCACAACGGCGGGCTCTGGGCCGCCGTCAAAGTCGACCACGTCAAACCCGGCAAAGGCGGTGCGTTCGCCCAGGTCGAACTGCGCAATCTGCGCAACGGCTCCAAGCTGAACGAGCGGTTCCGCTCCGCTGACAAGGTCGAGCGCGTGCGCCTGGAACAGAAAGACCAGCAGTTCCTTTATGAAAGCGACGGCATGTTGGTGTTCATGGATGCTGAAACCTACGAGCAGATCGAACTGCCCGCAGATCTGCTGGGCGACCGCCGCCCGTTTCTGCAGGACGGCATGACCATCGTGGTTGAATTCTACGAAGCCGAAGCGCTGAACGCGACCGTGCCACAGAAAGTCACCTGCAAGATCGTTGAGACCGAGCCAGTGGTCAAAGGTCAGACCGCGGCAAACTCCTTCAAGCCTGCGATCCTCGACAATGGCGTCAAGGTCATGGTGCCGCCGTTTGTGGGCCAGGACGAAATGATCGTCGTCAACACCGAGACCATGGAGTATTCCGAACGCGCCTAAGCCGTCGGGAAACATCCAATAAGATCAGCCCCCTGCGTATTTGCGCCGGGGGTTTTTTCATGCGTACTGTGTGGTCGGAGCAGGCTGGGACCGAGGGTGGGATTTAGGGTGCAACCGCCCTTGCAAGGCCCATCAGGCCACCATCAAACACCGATCAGTTGTAGTCGATTTCCAACTCGCGCAGCTCCAGCGAAAACCCACAAGCGTCCATCATCTTGCCATAGGCGGCGGTGAACCCGGCCAAAGACGCCCGCAATGCGGTTTCACCACCGTCATAGGGACGCACGATATGGACATCCAGCGTCGTTCCCGCCTGCATCCAGCGGATCAGGTTCAGCGCGTCGTTCCAGCGTGCCAGCGCCGACACTTCGGCCAGCCCTTCGTCATTTATGTCGCCATCCGCTATGGCGTAGAACACCGCCTGATTATCGATGATGAACCCGATGGCCTGCCCATGCACCACATGGGTGGGATAGCCGCGCGGGGCAATCTCGCGGTAGTGCAGCTGCGGGTAGCTCTCTGGCGGGCCGATGTCGTCTTGGGTCACTTCGAGCCGAACAATTGGGTCTCCGTCGCCGCCGGTCCAGGCGCTGCAATCGCGCCAATCGTGTTCCTCGGTGATGCGGTCTTCCACCGCGACGGACCAATCCTGATACTCCCAATAGTCACTCGCAAGGGCAGGAGCAGCCCCACATGCAAGCCCTCCTGTCAGTGCGGCACCGAAGAGTTTTGATAGCACGGTCATGGGCAGATCCTCACGTTACGCTTGCGCCAGTGTGCGCAGAGTAGGGCAGAGGTCTTGCAATGACGTTACGTCATAACACCGCCAGTGGAGGCGAACGGGGACAGGGCGGCAGCGGGTGAGTGCTGCGCCGCGCAGTGATACCACAAATTCAACGTTGGCGTTTGGCGCCTCAGCCGTCTTTCGACCAGCGCACCGTTGCACTGTCTGCCTGCATATCCTCGCCCGCGCGGTCATAGCGTAGGTAGGCGATTCCCTTGCCGCCCGCCTGGGTGAACAGGGTGCCGACAGGTTTCTCCGCGCGCCGGATCTCGGTGCCAGTTGGGGCCGCGCCTTCAACAGCGACGGTCACCAACCCCTTGCGCAGCTCGGTCTTGTGTTTCATCCGCGCGGTCACTTCCTGACCCACATAGCAGCCTTTGCGGAAATCAACGCCGTTCAACCGCTCAAACCCAGCTTCCAGGATATAGCTGTCGGATCCCAGCTCGATGCCGGTTTCCGGGATGCCATGGGCCACGCGGATCGCATCCCAATCACTGCCATCCTCGCCGCCTTCAGCGCCGTAAAGCCGCCAGCCCAGATCGCCATGACGCGGATCCGCCAGCGCGCCCTCAGGCGCAGGGCCGGTGCCGCGGCGCACCAGAAGATCGCAGGCCTCGATACGCACATCCGCCCGCAGGCGATACATGTTCAACCGTTTCTGCAAACCATCGGCCAGATTTTCGTCCACATCGATCAGCAGATCATCGCCATCGGCCAGCACAAAGAAATCGGCGAGATATTTGCCCTGCGGTGTCAGCAGCGCAGCATAAACCAGCCCCTCGCGCACCTTTTGAACATCATTGGTGATCAGCCCCTGCAGAAAGGCATGGGCGTCGGTTCCGGTCACGCGCAGGATACGGCGGTTGGACATGTCATCTGCTCCTTCTTGACTGTGGCTCATTGCAGATATGGCGCGCAGGTTGCGGGGCGCAATGGCATCACCCAAAGATCCGTCGCGCCAGACGGCGGAACCAGGGCGATTGGACCTTCTCACCGCCCATCGCCTTATCATCGGTCAATTGCGCGGCCATGCCTTCGGTGTCGACCAGGGTTTTGCCATCTTGGAATTGCAAACGATAGAGATCCGCATAGATCCCGCCGCGCTCCAGCAGCTCTTCGTGGCTGCCCTGATCCATCACCTGGCCGCGTTCCATCACCACGATCTTATCGGCATTGCGGATGGTGGACAGGCGGTGCGCAATTACCAGCGTGGTGCGACCGCCGGACAGTTTCTCCAACGCCTGTTGCACCACTTTTTCCGATTGGGCATCCAACGCGGAGGTGGCCTCGTCCAGCAGCAGGATCGGCGTGTCCCGCAACAACGCGCGCGCAATCACCACCCGCTGGCGTTGCCCGCCGGACAGGGCAGAGCCGCGCGGCCCCACCAATGTGTCCAACCCATCAGCGAGTTTGGGCAGGAAATCCGAAACATGGGAGGCGTCCAGCACCTCCTGCAGCTGCTGTGGGCTCACATCCGTGCGGCCCAGCAGGATGTTCTCGCGCAGGGTTTCATCAAACAGCAGCGCTTCTTGGGTTACGACCGAAAACAGCCCGCGCAGATCGCCGATGTCCATCTCGTTGACGCCGATACCACCAACCTGAACGCGGCCCTCTTGCGGATCGACCAGTCGGGTCAGCAGGTTGAAAATGGTGGATTTCCCGGCTCCAGATGCTCCAACCAGAGCCGTGGTTTTGCCCGCTTCGGCGACCAGTGACAGGTTGCGCAGCACATCGGCGTCGCCGTAACGCAGGGTGACGTCCCGCAATGCAACCTCCGGCAGGCCTTTGGGGGCAGGTTTGGGCTCTGGCGGAGAGGTCAGCTGGATGGGCGTATCCATCAGCTCCTTGATCCGCTCCATCGCCGCGGCCGCCGCCTGCCATGTGCCGCTGATCGAGGCAAGCCGACGCATCGGATCAAAGGCCAGGCCAATCGCGGTGAAAAAGCTCATGAACTCCCCCACCGTTTTTTCGCCCTCGATGATTTCGGCCCCGCCATAAAGCACGACGCCCATCACGCCGAGGCCCGCCATGATGTCGATCATCCCGGTGCTGGAGGCCACACCAAAGGACGCGCGCACCTCAGAGCGGACAAATTGATCCATATGGCCGCCAAACCGCTCGCTCTGATAGTCTTCGAGATTGTTCAGCTTGATCGGGACAATACCGTGAAAGATCTCGTCCAGGCGGGTCGACAGCGACGCGCCCAGATCGCGCGCCTGCGATGCTTTGCGCCGCACATACCGCTGCACCGCCGCCAGGGGCAGCAGCAGCATCGGCAGGCCGATCAGCATAATCACGGTCCAGCGCCAATCCACGCTGATCGCAACCCCCAACACGGCCACCAACTGGGTCACATCGCGGCCCGCGCCGGTGATGATCGCCTGCCAGACCGAATTGATCGCCATGACATCGCTTTGCACCCGCTGGATCAGAAATCCGGGCGGGTTGACCTGGTGAAAGGCCGGATCCTGCTGGATCAGTCGCGCCAGCATATCCTTGCGCATATGGGCGGCGGAGGTCTGGGAAATCTTGCTCAGGATCACCTTCTGGCAGACGCTGGCGATGCCGCGGACCGAAAAGATGATCAGAAAGGCCAGGCTGACCCAGAACAATGCCGTGGTGTTGCCCTCGACAAAGACCAGATCAAACATCGGCTGCATCATGTAGCTCAGGCCGCCAACGGTGCCGCCTTCGATCAGCATGAAGACCACGGCCAGCCCCAACAGCCCCATGTAGTGCCGCAGGTATCCCCGCCACAACCAGGCCAGCAATTCCCGCGAGGACATATGCGCCGCAGGCTCTTTCGGCGCCGTCATCTTGGCGCTGGTGGTGGCCGTGCTGTCTGCTGGCGCTGGTTCATTCGATGGATCTTCGCCCGATGTCTTTACTTCCGCAGGATTTGCACCGGCGAATTTGCCCTCAGCTGAGCTGGAGCCAGAAGAATTGGAATCGGTAGAATTGGAGCCAGAAGAATTCGGTCCGGCGGAGTTTGAGTCAGTCTGGGACAAGGCTTGCAACCGTTATTGTCATTCCGATGCTGACGCAGACGCCAGAGTAGCGCCATTTAAGCAGCTGGAGACAAAGGTGCAAGCGCGGCCACCGTTTGCGGCGCTCTCGTGCGGATCGCTGGTGCGCATCTGCTGGGGGGCGTTTAGCAGTATGAGGAAGAGTTGGCTGTGGTGCGGCGGGCGCGACACGCCAGGCTGGACGGGTAGAGCATTGGGGCTGGGTAACCTGGGGCCCGGTAACTTGGATATGGCAACTTAGAGCAGCGTAATTTGGGGCAGGGCATTGGGGCGCAGCACCTGCGCAGGGCCCTTTGGCTGCCTCCTCACTTCGGGAAAGGAGGAGGCAGCCGCATCCGCTCCGCCAGCGTGGGCCTACGCCGGGAGCAGACGTCTGACCTCTGACAGGCGCAGTCTCAGAGGTCGCGACGACCGACGGGCGCATATGGCCGCATCTGCACCAGGGCAGGGCAGCCTCCATCGGGGCCGTCATCATCTTCAAATTCAAAATCGCCAGGATCCGGGAGCGGATATGTCCAGGACTGACTTACGGGCGTCGAACGCGTCACAGCGGGGCTGTTTGGGGGGCAAAACATCTGGCTGGACCTCGATCAGTTGGGGCGCTGCGCCGCTGCAGGCTGCGCAATCTGGCGCAGACCTGACAGGCATTCGACCATCTCATGCCGGATGCCGAGGCGCTGTTGTTTCAGCCCGTGCAACTGGCTGTCGCAGGGGGCACCGCGGTTCAGCTCGGTCGCAATCTTGGCCTTGATCTTGCGGTGTTTCAGCCGCAGCTTGGCCAGACGTATCTGCAGGGTGAAGGCCTTTACCTTCGGGTTGGGTTTCATGCGGGTCTCCATTCTGTGTCACCAAATTACGATCAGGGTACATCGTATGGTTGAACAAATGGGTACCTGCGGACGAAAAAGAAGCCAATGTAACGGTGAAATAGGATAGGTTTTTCCTATCTTATAAAGAAGCAGCCGCGATCAAGAGCCAGGCTATTCATTGGACAGGATGGGCCGCGACACACAGCGGGTCATCACAACGTGTCACCAGCAAAGGGGCAGCGGATGGCAGATATCACCTTGCGGCAATTGCGCTACTTCGCAGTGCTGAGCCGCGCCCTGCAATATCGCACTGCGGCCCGGCAGCTGGGGATCAGCCAGCCCTCGCTCAGCCTGCAGATTGCAGCGCTGGAAACCCATCTTGGTGCGCCACTGGTGGAACGGCGCCGCAGCGGGCTCATCCTGACGGCGGTTGGCCGCGAAACCGCGCAACGCGCCGAGGAGATCCTGCGCAGCGTTGACGCGCTGGGCCAGCTGGCCGGATCGGCGCAGGAGCAGCTGGTCGGCACCCTGCGGCTTGGCTCGTCCCCCACCATTGGCCCCTATCTGTTGCCACGGGTGCTGCGCGGGCTGCCTGCGGCCTTTCCCGATGTCAAACTGATCATCCGCGACGGGCCGCCGCGTATGCTGACAGAGGATCTGATGGCGGGGCAGCATGATTTGATCCTGACGCAGCTGCCCGTGCCGCGCGATGACATCCGCCATGAGTTTCTGTTTCGCGAACCTCTGCTGCTTGCGGTGTCCCAGCGCCATCCGCTTGCCGGTCAGGCCAAAATCTCCAGAACCGCCCTTGAGGGCGAAAGCATGCTGGGGCTGAATGCGTCCTATTCCTTGGGGCGTCAAACCAGCGATCTGGCTGCGGCCAGTGGTGCCATGCTGCGGCAGGATCTCGAAGGCACCAGTCTGGACGCGCTGCGCCAGATGGTTTCGCTGGATATGGGCGTGACGGTGCTGCCCGCGCTCTATGTCGAAAGCGAAGTGCGCGGCGGCGGCGGTGATGTGGACGTTCTGGCGCTGCGCCCCGAACCCTATCGCCACGTGGGTCTCGCCTGGCGCAGCAGCAGCGGCAATCCGGCCAGCTATCAGCGGCTGGCAAGCTACATCCGCGAGGTGCTGGCGCGGGAGTTTGCGGGCACAATCCGGCTGTAGCGCAGCAGTGTGGCTTGTCCTGCGCAGCGCCATATCTGCGGTCAGTCCCAAGCGATAGGAGCCCTGCCATGCGTCCCCAAAATTGGGGGCTTGCAGACGCCGCCGCACCGCGCCACAGTCGGCCGCATCCAAACAGGGAGCGTAGAATGACAGCGGATGTCTCACTTGCCGCAGGGCGTGGCTATCTGGCAATTCCCGGGCCGTCGGTGATCCCTGATACGGTTCTGCAGGCGATGCATCGGCCATCGCCCAACATCTATGCCGGTGAGCTGATCGACCTGACCGCAACGCTGATCCCCGATCTCAAGCGGGTGGCCCGCACCCAGCATGATGCGGCGATCTACATCTCCAACGGCCATGGTGCCTGGGAAGCTGCGCTGATGAACACATTGGCGTCGGGCGACAAGGTGCTGGTGCCTGCCTCGGGTCAGTTTGCGATCGGCTGGGCCGAAATGGCGGAGGCGCTGGGGATTGAGGTCGAACTCCTTGATTTCGGCACCCATGCTGCATGGGATATGAACCGGATTGCCGAGGCGCTGGCCGCGGACAAAACTCACCGCATCAAGGCGGTGCTGGCTGTGCATGTGGATACCTCCAGCTCGATCCGAAACGATGTGGCCGCACTGCGCAGCTGTCTGGATGCGGCGCAGCATCCGGCGCTGTTGATGGCGGATTGCATCGCATCGCTGGGCTGTGACCGGTTCGAGATGGACGACTGGGGCGTCGATGTGATGGTTGCAGGCTGCCAAAAGGGGCTGATGGTGCCCGCTGGCGTATCCTTCGTGTTCTTTGGACCCAAGGCGGCAGAGGCACGCGGCTGTCTGCCACGGGTCAGCCGCTATTGGGATTGGGTGCCGCGCGCCAATCCGGGCGCGTATTACCAGTATTTTGGCGGCACCGCCCCGACCCATCATCTCTACGGGCTGCGCGCCGCGCTTGATCTCATTCATGGCGAAGGGATGGAACAGGTTTGGGCGCGCCATCATCTGCTGGCCCAGGCGATCTGGGCCGCTTGCGCGCGGTGGGGGGCGGATGGCCCGTTGCAGATGAATGTGTCTGATGTGGCGTTGCGCTCCAACGCGGTGACATCGCTGCACATCGGCCCCGAACACGGCACCCGGCTGCGCATGTGGCTGGAGCAAACGCTGGGTCTGACCCTGGGCATCGGTCTGGGGATGGCAGCGCCGGACAGCACCGCATGGCACGGCTATCTGCGCTTTGGCCATATGGGCCATGTGAATGGTCAGATGATCATGGGGCTGCTGGGCGGCGTTGATACAGGGCTGAAGGCGCTGGATATTCCCCATGGCTCCGGCGCGGTTGAGGCCGCCGCCACAGTGCTCGCCCAGGCCACAGGGGCAAAACAGGCCACAGGTGCCAAGCAGGCGACAGCTGCAAAACAGGCGTCAGCTGCAACAGGCGATACCGCCGCCGCGTCAGAGAGCTGCTGCGGCTGACCCCCGATCTTGATCAGTGTCGCGATCAGGGTGTGGATCAACTTCTGGATCAGCGCAGGCGGGCGTCAGGCCTTGGCCTGCGCCTCCTTCAGTGCTTCGGGTAGCGCCGCGGCGAAGGCCTGCAGCTGATCCTCAGGCCCACAGCTGACCCGGATGCAGCGGTTTTGTGGCGCCGCAAAAGGCATGCGCACAAAGATCCCCCGCGCAACCAGCGCCTTTAGGACCTCAGCCGCAAAGGCCCCGTCACGGCCGCAATCAATGGCGACGAAATTGGTGGCAGAGGGCAGGGGGCTCAACCCGTTGTCGCAGGCGATCTGGGCAATCCGCGCGCGTGCGGTGTCGATCTGCGCCACCACCTGCGCCAGCCAATCCTGATCCTCCAGCGCGGCACAGGCTCCGATCTGCGCGCTGCGGTTCATACCAAAATGGTTGCGCACCTTGTTGAAGGCGGAAATCAGATCCGCCGCTCCCAGCACATACCCCACCCGCGCCCCGGCCAGCCCATAGGCTTTGGAAAAGGTGCGGGTGCGGATCACGCGCGGGTCGTTGATGTCGATGGGCAGGGCGGTGCCTGCAGGCGCGCAGTCGATATAGGCCTCATCCAGCACCAACAGACAGCCTGCGGGCAGATGATCCAAAGCCGCCAGCAGATCCGCGCCGCTGTGCCAGCTGCCCATCGGATTGTCCGGATTGGCCAGATAGACCAGCTTGGCATCAACCTCGCGGGCCTTTGCAAACAGGGCGGCAGGGTCTTCGTGATCGTCGCGGTAGGGCACGGTGTGCAGCACGCCGCCAAACCCCGTCACGTGATAGTTGAAGGTCGGATAGGCCCCAAGCGAGGTCACCACCGCATCCCCAGGTCCCACCAGCAGCCGCACGAGATAGCCCAGCAATCCGTCGATGCCTTCGCCCACCAGAACATTGTCCATCGAAATCTGGTGATGGGCCGCCAGCGCCTGACGCAGATCGTGGCTTTCGGGATCACCATAGCGCCAGATATCCCCCAGCGAGGCCTGCATCGCGGCGATGGCCTTGGGCGAGGGGCCAAAGATGCTCTCATTCGCGCCAAGGCGGGCCTCAAACGGGGCGCGGCGCTGGCGTTCCTGCGTTTCGGGCCCGACGAAGGGCACAGAGGCGGGCAGCGTTTCGGCGAGCGGGGTATAGCGTGGCTGTGTCATGGCCGCAGATAACGTGATGGTGCCGCCCCAGGCAAGGCCCTCACCGGGTTTCTGAACGCTCGCTGACCTGACAGGCACTTGGCGGGCACTTGGCTGGCACCTGCCTGATTGCCCTCTGTGAACCTTCTCCGAGTAGCCCAGGAATGGTCTGCGCCTCACCACGGATGCACCCCCGCCCCCCCCTGATCGCCACGTGTGCTGAGGCTGTTCTGCCGATCTTCCCTTGCGTCAGGCTGGCATGGTGTGCCGATCGCGGGCAGTCTCTTGGTATTTGGAGGGCAGCGAAAGAACCGCCCCCGGCCCATGCAGGCGGCCCCAACGCCATCAGTCATGGGCGCACCTCAAGGGAAGGACCATCAAATGGCACGTGTTTCAGTAACCATCGAAAACCATATCGCCCATGTGACGTTGACCCGCGGCGACAAGATGAACGCGCTGGATCCGGAGATGGTCGACGAGATCATCGCCGCCGGTCACAGCCTGCTGGACAGCCCGGCCCGCGCCGTGGTGCTGTCGGGCGAGGGTAAATCCTTTTGCGCCGGGCTTGATGTGGCCAGCTTTGCCCAGATGGGTCTGCAGGACCCCACCGACTGGCTGATGACGCGCAGCCATCAGGACGCCAATGAAATGCAGGAAATGGCGCTGGTCTGGCGTCGCTTGCCGATGCCTGTGATCGCGGCCCTTCACGGTGTGGCCTTTGGCGGCGGGCTGCAGCTGGCTCTGGCGGCGGATATGCGGATCTGCGCGCCGGATGCGCGGCTGTCGATCATGGAGATGAAATGGGGCCTGCTGCCGGATATGGGCGGCATGGTGCTGCTGCCGCGCTTGCTGCGGTCGGATGTTCTGCGACGGCTCACCTATACCGCCGAAGAGATCTCTGCGCTGCAGGCCCTGGACTGGGGGCTGGTGACGGAACTGGATGACGACCCGCTGGAGCGGGCGCAGGCGCTGGCCACCAAAATTGCCGGACAAAGCCCGCGCGCCATCCGCGCCGCCAAAGCGCTGATTGAGCGGGCCGAAACCGCAGGACGAGAAGAGGTGCTGATCGAAGAATCCCGTCTGCAGGCCAGTTTGCTGGGCAAGCCCGAGCAGATGGAGGTGGTCGCCGCACAGATGCAAAAACGCGCCCCAAAGTTCGACTGAGGCCGGCGTCAGCCACCCCTGCAATGAAAAAAGCCGCGCCGGGACCTGACCGACGCGGCTCTTTTTCATGTCTCTCACCCAGCTTTGCGGGC
This sequence comes from Phaeobacter sp., assembly GCF_022825805.1. Taxonomy (GTDB): domain Bacteria; phylum Pseudomonadota; class Alphaproteobacteria; order Rhodobacterales; family Rhodobacteraceae; genus Phaeobacter. The sequence goes on along the minus strand of NZ_JAJDWC010000122.1, from coordinate 39,987 downwards.
AGGCGGGCCTCAGATAGAGGCGCGATAGATCTTGTCGATGTTGGCGCCCAGAGCGGCGTTATATTCATCGTTGCTCATGGAGACCGACAGACCTTCGGTCAGCGCGCGGCTGAAAGAGGCGATCATGGTGGTGTTCTCGGTCAGCTTGGCGCAAGCATCATCGGTGGTGTAGCCGCCAGACAGCGCCACAACCCGCACGACGTTGTCATGAGCGGCCAGCGCATCATAAAGACCAGCCTCAGTCGGGATGGTCAGTTTCAGCGCCACTTTGGTGTCCGCAGGCAGCGCATCAAGCTGCGCCAGGATCTCGGCCTTCAGCAGAGCTTCGGCCTCAGCCTTGCTGGCGGAGTGGATGTCGACCTCTGGTTCGATGATCGGCAACAGGCCCGCTGCAGCGATCTGGCGACCCACGGCAAACTGCTGATCCACCACCGCTTTGATCCCGGCTGCATTGGCGGCCTTCACGACAGAGCGCATTTTGGTGCCAAAGATCCCGGCAGTCGCAGCGCGTGACAGCAGCGCGTCCAGATCTGGCATCGGCTTCATCATCTGGGCGTCATCGGCTTCATCTGCCAGCCCTTTGTCCACCTTCAGGAACGGCACAACCCCACATTTGTCCCACAGATACGCAGGCACAGGCGTACCCTCGATGGCCGCATCCATGGTTTTCTCAAACAGGATCGCGCCGAGGATCTTGTCGCTGCTGAAATCCGGTGCGGTGATGATGCGGGCGCGCATCTTCTGGATTTCGCCAAACATCTCGTCATCATTGCTGTAGGCGTCCTCGGTCACGCCATAAAGCGCCAGCGCCTTCGGGGTCGAACCGCCGGATTGATCCAGCGCAGCGATGAAGCCTTTGCCATTTGCGATACGGTCGAACTGTGCGGTCTGTGTCGAGGTGTTTTGCGCCATGAGGTCGGGTCTCCGCTGGATGGGAATAACGTTCTGACCCCGTCTATACTGTCCGCTCGCAAGGACACAACTCTCCACACCCATGGTTGCGCTAACGTCTCTCGGAAAACCAGAAATTTATGCGCGGCGGATTTCAGCAGCCCAATGCAAGGTGTTTGTGTAGGGCCTTCCTTCGCGTCTCTGGTGTAAGTCGCTGGGGGCTAGGGGCCTGGTGTAACGTGCCGGGGTGTGCAAAGGGCGGTGTTGGTCGCCCTTTGCTGGGCAGCGTTGTGCTGCGCCTTTTGTCAGGCGGGCTTACTTGCTCTGCCAGATCTTGCGGCGGCGTTCTTTGACGAGGTCGTTGCCTGCGGCGGTGCCGTCGTGGAAGGTGCCAAACCACGTGTCCCAGGGCGTCTCGAACGTGCCGTAGTTGCAATCGAAAAACCGGTGATGCAGTTGGTGGAAGAAATCGCCCACCTCGACACCGCCCAATTTGCCCACCTTCACCTGTTCAAACCCGGCATGGGATGTCGGCGCGCCGATGCCGTGATGGAACAGCAGGAAAATCACATGGATCGGATGGGCAGGCACCAGCAGAAACAGCAGCGTGTCGGTCATCAGGATGAAGCTCTCGACCGGATGCATCGCAAGGCCCGACCAGGGGCCGGTGTTGATATTGCGGTGGTGCCAGGAATGGACGTGTTTGTAGAGAAACCCCATGTGCAGCAGGCGGTGATGGGTGTAGAAATAGAACCCCGCCCAGATCGGGATCAACACGATCAAGGTGACAAACCAGATGGGGTTGCTGTCAAAGGTGATCATGGTGGCATAGCCGTTGGCATAGGCATACCACATGGCGCATTCCCAGAAGGTCCAGAACTGCATCGCCACAAAGGACCACAGCATATTGTCCCAGACCTGCACGTTGAAGGTAAAGGCCCGCGCGCCCGTCATCATGGGTCGCATGTCATAGCGGGTGTCATCGCCCTGCACCTTCAGGCGCCACAACAGCAGATGCAGCCCGCCCGCGACAGTGAACAGGATGATGAAATTGCGCAGCCAGACCTCTGCGATCCAATCCAGTGCCAGGGTTTCGGCGCGGCTGATGTCGGGGGTGAAAAACGCCCAGGTGATGGCCGCGGCCAGCAGAAACAGACAGCGCATGCCAACCGGGTTCCAACTGCGCAGCAGGTAGAGCAGGGAGGCCAGCGGTTTCAGCGGCCAATCCCAATAGGGTGCGACCTGAAGCGGCAGGCTGGGGGTGAAATTCCACACCTTGCGGGGTGGGCGCGGGGGCAGCAGGGGTTGATCGCTCATCGAGGGGCCTCTGTATCGCTCTGGGATTGAGCCTGCGCTTTGGCGCGCGCGGCGGCCACATCGGCGTTCTGCAGCGGTTGGTCCGCCGCCTGCGTCACCGCCGGATCATAGGGCGTGCGGGCAAAGACCTCTGCCACCATCGGCGCAAAGAACGACAGGGGCAGGGTGTCGTAATTCGGGTCAAAGCTGGCCTGATCCCACCGCTCGCAGAAGGTGGCGCAATCGTCGAAATACCGGTGCCCGCGGTGGCGGTCACGCTTGTTCTGGTCAAACCCTTCCAGGTGGTGGCCGTAATACAGCATCTGGAAATCGCCATGGATTTCCACGCACCAGCGGCATTGTTCGCGCACAAAGGGTTTCAGGATGGTGGCGGCATATTCATCGTGATTGTAGGGCGCAAAGATATCGCCGATGTCATGCAGCAGGGCCGCAACGACCCAGTCGATGTCGGCCCCGTCGCGCCAGGCGCGTGTGGCGGATTGCACCGAATGGCCCATGCGGGTGATCTGGTAGCCCGACAGCCCCTCGTCCAGATGCTCCAGCGCATGCAGCAGCCGGTCGGCAGTGCCTTTGGTGTATTCGATTTCATGGGCGGTCAGGAATTCATACTCTTCCTTGGTGCCGTCTTTCATCTGGGTAAATTTAACCTGGTCCATGATGGCCTCCTCTGTTGGTCGAAACTCTGCCTGTCCCGGGGCTTTACCGCGACGGCAAATAGTGGAATGCTTTCATAACTTTTCTGTATGAAAGGCGCTGTCATGGCCCGCCGCAAACTGCCGCCGATGAATGCATTGATCGCGTTTGAAGCGGCCGCCAGATATGGCAGTTTCACCCGCGCTGCCGAGACCTTGTCGGTGGCTCAGCCTGCGGTCACCCGCCATATCGCCCGGCTGGAGGATTGGGTGGGGGCCCGGCTGTTTCTGCGCCGGGGCAATCAGATCCAATTGACCGCCGAGGGTGAGACACTGGCCACATTGGCGACCACCGTGCTCGACCGGTTGGAGGTTGGGCTGCAGGATGTTGTGGCCAGCAAGGATGATGAGCTGCGCATTGGCGCCTCGTTTGGCATCACCCATCTGTGGTTGATGCCCCGGATCGGGGCGATGCGGGCGGCCGCGAATGCCACCATCAATTTTGTCACCGCCGATGACTACCGCAGCTTTGATGATCGAAGCATCGATCTTTCCATTCGATTTGGGAATGGAGACTTCCCAGGCTACAGCCAGGATCTGCTGTTCACGGAGACCTGCCAGATGGTGGCAAGCCCCGCGTTTCTGGCGCGCCACCCGGAGTTCGATCCGGAGGCACCGCTGGCGACGCTAGATCCGTCTTGCCTGTTTGATCATGGCGATCCGTATCACGCGGGCTGGATCACCTGGGCGCGGTTTTTTGACCGCGAAGGGCGCAGTCTTGCGCCCGGTCAGCGGCTGAAGACGGTGACCAGCTATCCCGCGATGTTGGACATGATCTGCGCGGGCGAAGGCATCGGGCTCGGCTACTGGGGGCTTGAGGATCAGATGGTGCTGGAGGGCCGGCTGCAGCGCGTGGGCCCGGCTCTGTCGCGACCGGACTACGGCTATTATCTTGTCTACCGGCCCGAGATGGCGAAAAACCCCGCATTGCAACGCTTGCGCAGCTATCTGATCGGCGCGGCCTGAGACCCGCGCCCAAACCGCAAAAAAGGCAGACCCGATGGCCTGCCTTTTGAAATGACTAAATCGATCCGCAGATCACACCAGACGCGAGGCGTCCTTGGCGGCGCGGACGAAATCCTTGAACAGCGGATGCGGATCAAAGGGTTTGGATTTCAGTTCGGGGTGGAACTGCACACCGATGAACCACGGGTGGTCTTTCCACTCGACGATTTCAGGCAAACGCCCATCTGGCGACATGCCGGAGAACTGGAGGCCGCATTTCTCCAGCTGATCGCGGTATTTGGTGTCCACCTCATAGCGGTGGCGATGACGCTCTTCGATCTGGGTGGTGCCATAGATCCGCGCCACGGCGGAGCCTTCGGTCAGGGTGGCGTTATACGCGCCCAGACGCATGGTGCCGCCTTTGTCGTCACCAACGGTGCGCGCCACGGTGTGGTTGCCCTGCACCCATTCCTTCAGGTGGTAGACCACCGGCTCGAAGCGTTTTTTGCCCGCTTCATGGTCGAATTCTTCCGAGCCCGCTTCGGTGATGCCCGCAACATTGCGCGCCGCTTCGATCACGGCCATCTGCATGCCCAGGCAAATCCCGAGATAGGGCAGACCCTGTTCGCGGGCGTATTGCGCTGCCTTGATCTTGCCTTCGGTGCCGCGTTCGCCAAAGCCGCCGGGCACCAGAATGGCGTTGTAGCCCTGCAGGTAGGGGGCGGCGTCCTCTTTGTCGAACAGCTCCGCATCGACCCATTCGATCCGCACCTTCACCCGGTTGGCCATGCCCCCATGGGTCAGCGCCTCGGCGATGGATTTATAGGCATCTTCCAGCTGGGTGTATTTGCCGACAATGGCAACTTTGACTTCGCCTTCGGGGTTGTAGATCCCATCGGCCACATCTTCCCAGCGCTTCAGCTTGGGTTTGGGCGCAGGGGTGATGCCAAAGGCATCAAGCACGGCCTGGTCCAGACCTTCACGGTGATACGCCAGAGGGGCCTCATAGATGGATTTCAGATCCTGCGCCGCAATCACGCTGTCTGCACGCACGTTGCAGAACAGGGCCAGTTTTTCGCGCTCTTTCGCGGGGATCGGACCTTCGGAGCGGCACACAAGGATGTCGGGCGCCAGACCGATGGAGCGCAGTTCCTTCACGGAGTGCTGGGTCGGCTTGGTCTTCAACTCGCCCGAGGCCTTGATGTAGGGCAGCAGCGTCAGATGCATGAACAGGCAATCGCCACGCGGCTTGTCGTTGGCGAACTGGCGGATCGCTTCAAAGAAGGGCAGACCCTCGATGTCGCCGACGGTGCCGCCGATCTCGCAGAGCATGAAATCCACCTCATCTTCGCCGATGGAGATGAAGTCTTTGATTTCATTGGTCACATGCGGGATCACCTGGATTGTCTTGCCGAGGTAGTCGCCGCGACGTTCCTTTTCCAGCACGTTGGAATAGATCCGACCAGAGGACACAGAATCGGTTTTGCGGGCCGCCACGCCGGTGAAGCGCTCGTAGTGGCCCAGGTCCAGGTCGGTCTCGGCCCCGTCATCGGTGACAAAGACTTCGCCGTGTTCAAACGGGCTCATCGTGCCCGGATCGACGTTGAGATAAGGGTCCAGTTTGCGCAGGCGGACCGAATAGCCGCGCGCCTGCAAAAGTGCCCCGAGAGCGGCAGACGCCAGCCCTTTGCCCAGAGATGAAACCACACCGCCAGTAATGAAGATGAAACGCGCCATATGTGTCGGCTGCCCCCGTGAGAAGTCAGAATTCAGCTGCCCGGCGGTCGCAGAAAACCGCTGCATCACGGGACTTAAGGTATAAGAGATTCGCACAAAATGCGCAAGCAAGCCGCAAGATGCTGTTACGGCTGGCTTTGTTATTTCTAAGTCTGGTGGATCCTTGCGAATCCGTCACTCAGGCAGTCTGCGCCTGAGCGGCGTTTGGATATCGGTTCGCGCCACGATCCGGGCCATCTGTGCGGCCCGGTATCCTGCGCTGGTGCGCGCCTTAGTCCAGGCTGGGCACCAAAGGTGCGTTGTCGCCCTGCGCCGGTGGCAGCAGATCGCTGCCCAGCGGGGAGGTCGGCGTGGCCCCATCCGATCCGCTGGACGGAACGCCAAGCTGATCAACCACCGACGCGCCAGAGGATTTCTGAGCGGCCAGAATGGTCAAAGTGATCGAAGTCGCGATAAAGGCGATCGCCAGCAGCCAGGTCAGTTTGGTGATGGCTGTCGCGGCAGAACGGCCCGACATGGCACCACCGCCGCCGCCGCCCATGCCCAGACCGCCCCCTTCGGAGCGCTGCAGAAGAACAACTGCGATCAGCCCCAGGGCCAGAAGAAGATGGATGATGAGAACAACGTTTTCCATTAGGACCCTGCGGCGAGTGGCTAAGTATCGGGCGGTAAATAGGCAAGATTGAGCCGGGGGGCAAGGGCTCAGTTTCGCTTGGGCAGGCCAATCTCCGCCGCTGCGTGTCCCAGATACCATGATCGCTTGGCAATCCCGGCGATTTGCTGCTCTGACCTGCTGGAAGGCGTGAAATTTACGCAATTTTGCAACTGTTTCACGCAGATCGACGCCAGTGTTTTATACCAGTGTTTTATGCCAGTATTTTGCGCCAGCATTTTACGCCTGCGTATTCAGCCTGTGTTTCAGCCCGCCGCGCAAGTCCGTAGCGCGCGCCGACCTCCTGCGGTCCTTTCTCCTGCAACGCCCTCGCTACCGGGTTGCGAGAGACATCTGCCTGGCGGGCTCGCGGAGTTATCACTGGACAGCGCCATCACGGGCGGCCAGCATGAGGCATGCCACATGATCACCTCGACCACCCGCATAGTCTTTTGCCGCCCGTGCCTGCGCTGCGTGTCAAAGCCCTCGAAACGATTCTCACCAACAAAGGCCTGATTGATCCAGCTGCATTGGATGAGATCATCGACACCTATCAAAACCGGGTGGGTCCGGCCAATGGTGCGCGGGTGGTGGCCCGCGCCTGGTCTGATCCTGCGTTCAAGGCGCAGCTGCTCGCGGATGCGGGTCCGCTGTTGGATGATCTGGGGTTTTCCGGCCGGCAGGGGGAACATGTGGTGGTGGTCGAAAACACACCCGAGCTGCACAATATGGTCGTTTGCACCCTGTGCAGTTGTTATCCCTGGCCGCTGCTGGGCTTGCCGCCTGCGTGGTACAAATCGGATGCCTACCGGGCCCGCGCGGTGCGCGAGCCGCGCAAGGTGCTGGCTGATTTCGGCGTTTCGCTGCCGCAGGACACGGCGGTGCGGGTGTGGGATTCCACCGCAGAGCTGCGCTATCTCGTGCTGCCGATGCGACCTGAGGGCACGGAGGGCCTGTCCGAAGATCAGCTTGCCGCTTTGGTCAGTCGCGACAGCATGATCGGAACCGCTGTCCTGTCACCCCCGGCGGAGGTCGCGCCATGAGCCGGGTGCATGACATGGGGGGGCGATTCGGCGATGGCCCGGTGCAGCCCGCTGCCGAAGATGCGCCGGTGTTTTCCCAGGATTGGCAGGGGCGCGCGCTGGCGGTGACCCTTGCGGCAGGGGCATTGGGGCAGTGGAATATCGACACCTCGCGCCATGCCCGCGAACGTCTGTCACCAGAGGATTACACGCGGTTTTCCTACTACGAGAAATGGATGGCCGGTCTGGCGATGCTGTTGGTGGAGACCGGTGTTCTGACGCCGGAAGATCTGGCAACTGAAGATCTGGCAACGGGGGATGCTGCGGCGCATGATGGCGCAGGCACGGGCGCAGGTGATCCGGCTCCGCATCCGCTGGCTGCCCGTGCGCTGAAGGCATCGGATGTGGCCGCAACCCTGGCCAAAGGCGGACCAGCGGCGCGCGACAGTGGTGTGCCCGTGGCCTTTGCCCCTGGCGATGTGGTGCGGTGCCAGCGCCCGGCGGGCAACAGGTTTGTGGATGGCGGTCACACCCGGCTGCCAGCTTATGCCGTTGGCGCAACTGGCCGGATCCTGCGGGTGCACGGCACCTATGTTTTGCCTGACAGCGCGGCCCATGGGCTGGGGGAGGCGCCAGAGCCGCTCTATGCGGTGGCGTTCGCCGCATCAGAGCTGTGGGCGGCACCGGAACATCCGGGTGATGAGGTCGTGTTGGATCTGTGGCAGGGCTATCTGGAGCCTGTTCGAATAGATGCGGGTTGATTGAATGGGGACGGGATGATGACGGCCGCGGAGACCACATCGCTGGCAGAGCAGGCGGTGGATCAAACACAGACCGACCAGAGCGGCGCGGATCTGGCAGCCCGGCCAGAACCCGTGTTCGAGCAGCCCTGGCATGCGCAGCTGTTTGCCCTGACCGTGCATCTGAACGAAAGCGGTGCCGTTTCCTGGTCCGACTGGGTGGCACGGTTTTCGGCGCAACTGCGCCATCATGGTCTGGCAAAAGAGTTGAACGGGGGAGAGGATTATTTTCTCGCCTGGTTGGAAACGCTGGAAACGCTTTTGGCGGATCAGGGCCGTGTTGCTGCGCAGGATGCCAAGGACATGACCGCCCATTGGGCGGCCGCCTATCTGGCAACGCCCCATGGCGCGCAAGTGCATCTGCCCGCTGATCTGGTCGCGGCCTCTGCCGCCACATCCGTCGGTGCATCGCACGAAGCGGAGTGATCCGGTCGGCACCGCCGCGCGGGTGCAATTGCGCGCGTTAGGGCGCACCCAACGGATGGAGCTGGGGTAAGGACGCCTGTCCGGATTTCTTTTTGGTGCCCGACGATCTGCGATCATCGGTGGGTTGTGATTGCCCGCTCTGGATTGGGTGCCCAGTCTGAGACGGACTAGTTTGAAACGGGCCAGCGCGAGGCGGATAAGTCACCGGCAAAAGCCAGCGGCGCCGCTGTTAGCAAAGAGGTACAGATCCGCGCGGGATCTGCGCCATCAGGATATCCCGATATGCCCCACCCATTTTTGTGACCTCTTTTAATGACCTCGTTGGTCCAGCTGTGGACCTCTTTCTGGGTCAATCGGTGACCTTATTCTATCACTTGTTCTGTCACCTGGGTCGTTCAGTGACCTGGGATCATAGCGATCCGGTCGGGTGGGCCTATCGTCGTGCCGTAGTCTTTTGATGAGCCTGTCCGGGTTAAGTGGCCCGGACCTGCGGTCGTGAGATCGATCTTTGGACAGAATGACAGAATTTTCTAAGCGCGCGGTGAAGGATGCGCACGGTTGCGTGCAACGGGGCAAAGTGTTTGTTTTCTATGGGTTTCGTAAGTGCCAGTGCAGTTGCATGACCAACATCGCCTGCGTCATCTGATCCCCGTTTGTCCCTGTGTTTATCCCTGTGTTCGTCTCTGTGTTTGTTCCTGTATCTGTCCCTGTATCACCCTGTGTCTGGCCCCAATATGCAATCTGAGTCGTCAGAGCCCTCTGCGCGGTTGTCGTGGGTGTCCAGGGTGTCAGCATTGGCGGCAGTGGTGTTTTGCGTGGCGTAGAAACAGTGGTACCCGACTTGGGACGCCAGCCACTCGGTGACCAACCTAGGCTTTTGACGGGCCTTTGACGAGCCTTTGACGGGCTTTTGAGGAGGCTGTGCGCCTCTTGCAGGGATTTGCGCGTGTTGCGGAGCTATATGCGCGAGAAAACAGGCCCCCTGCACAGGGTGCGGCGAAAAATCGGTTCCACTGTCGCCAGAGCCTCGTTATACGGGGCTCTGGTTTTATCCAAACACATTCAAACCAGCATGCAAAGGACCTGAGATGGCCAATGTCGTGGTAGTCGGCGCCCAATGGGGTGACGAAGGTAAAGGGAAAATCGTGGACTGGCTCAGCGAGCGTGCTGATGTCATCGCCCGATTCCAGGGCGGCCATAATGCCGGCCATACATTGGTGATCGACAGCAAGGTCTACAAGCTGCATGCGTTGCCCTCTGGCGTGGTGCGCGGTGGCAAACTGTCCGTGATCGGCAATGGCGTGGTGCTGGATCCCTGGCATCTGGTGAAAGAAATCGAAACCGTGCGCGCGCAAGGCGTGGAGATTTCCCCGCAGACTCTGATGATTGCAGAAAACACGCCGCTGATCCTGCCGCTGCACGGCGAGCTGGACCGCGCCCGCGAGGAAGCCGCATCCAAAGGCACCAAGATCGGCACCACCGGCCGTGGCATTGGCCCAGCCTATGAGGACAAAGTCGGCCGTCGCGCGATCCGCGTGGCAGACCTGGCGGATGAGGCGACCCTGGTGGCGCGTGTCGATCGTGCGCTGCAGCACCATGATCCGCTGCGCAAGGGTCTGGGCATCGAAGCAGTTGATCGCGACGCGCTGATCGCGCAGCTGCAGGACATTGCCAAAGAGATCCTGCCTTTTGCCGCGCCGGTTTGGAAAGTACTCAACGAAAAGCGCAAAGCGGGCAAACGGATCCTGTTCGAAGGCGCGCAGGGCGCTCTGCTGGATATCGATTTCGGCACCTATCCCTTTGTCACCTCGTCCAATGTGATCGCCGGTCAGGCGGCGACGGGTGTTGGCATTGGTCCGGGCTCCATCGACTATGTGCTGGGCATCGTCAAAGCCTATACCACCCGTGTGGGTGAGGGCCCGTTCCCGACCGAGTTGTTGAACGCAGACGGCACGCCGGATGCGGATGGCGAACGTCTGGGCACCCGCGGCCATGAGTTTGGCACCACCACTGGCCGTCAGCGTCGCTGTGGCTGGTTTGACGCCTGCCTGGTGCGCCAGACCTGTGCGACCTCCGGCATCACCGGCATTTCGTTGACCAAGCTGGACGTTCTGGACGGGTTTGAAACCCTGAAGATCTGCGTCGGCTATGATCTGGATGGCGAGCGGCTGGATTACCTGCCGACGGCTGCCGACGCGCAGGCGCGCTGCACCCCGATCTACGAAGAGATGCCGGGTTGGAGCGAAAGCACCGAGGGCGCGCGCAGCTGGAACGACCTGCCGGCCAATGCCATTAAATATGTCAAACGCGTCGAAGAGCTGATCGAATGCCAGGTCGCGCTGTTGTCGACAAGCCCGGAGCGGGACGACACCATTCTGGTGACCGACCCGTTTGCTGACTGATGGCTGAGCGTCCACAGATGAGCTACAAGGCCCGGCGGCGCTGGGCTCTTGTGATCCTGCTGATCGGCATGCCCGCCTATGTCGTGTTGGCGGTGAATGTGATCAGCTGGCTGGATCGCCCCTCCCTGTTGGTGGAGCTGGTTGTCTACGTGCTGCTTGGCGTGTTGTGGATCGTGCCGTTCAAATTTGTCTTCCGCGGTGTGGGCAAGGCAGATCCCGATGATCCGGACGCAGGGCAGGGCTGATTTGTTCTGCCGTCAAGGCCTTACGAGTGATTTGGCCTTGGGGTTGATCTGCGGGATTAAGCTGGGGTCTGATGATCTGTCATGTTGATCAGACGTGGTGGGAGGGGCGCTGCCCCTCTTGACCCAAGGGTCAATTCACCCCGGAGTATTTTGGGAAAGATGACAGGCCCGTCAGGCTGAACCATGGGTTTTGTGTGTCCATGGGTTTTGCGGGTCCAGACTACAAAGCAGCGCGATCCAGACTGATGTGATCCAGAGCGACATGATGATGCGATAGAGGGCACCGGGGTAGGTGCCCTTTTTCGTTTTTGTGCTTACGCTATTTTTGGGTAAGCGAAACAAGAGCTTGTGCGCCGAAGCTCTGACATGACAAATGCCCCACTCGTTCGCACGAGGGGTGTCAGGCTTGCCAAGCGCGTTGCAGTGCCGGGTGGGCGGCGATGCGCCCGCTGATATGCGTGGTGCGTCAGCCTGCTGCGCGATCTCCGGGTTGGAAACCGATCTGGCCGGAGGCGGTAAAGCGGCCATTGTCGGCGCGCTCGATCTTGCCGTCGCGCAGCAATTGGCCAAAGCTGCGCAGACCGTCCTCGCGGTTGAAATCCGTGCCATCCACGCCGCGCACCTTGTTCATCAGCTGTGGCCGCGAGAAGTGATCGCGCCCTTCCACAAAGCTCATATAGGCGGCCGCGGCCTCCAGCAGTTCGGCCAGTTCCACTGCACCACTGTCGGCGGCATAGGCGGCAAAGCCACCATCATTGCCACCGGCCTGTGGTGCCGCATCCTCCAGCAGCGCGGCAGACACCCGGCGGGGGCGAACCGGTGCCGAGGCTGCAGCGGCCGAATCCGCAGGCGCGTCATCATTGATCCGCTGTTCCTGCACCAGTTTCAATGGCGCGGGGCGGGAGATACGGGGGGCGTCCGCTGCGCGGGCTGTGGGCTCTGGGCGGCGGCTGGTTTCTTTGGCGCCGCTCGGGCGGCGGGGCCGCACAACACTGGCGAGATCATCGCGATACACCTGGGAGGCGTCTTCCTGTTCCATCGAGCCACCGGCGGATTTTTCCGCAGAGGCGGCCGCCATCACGGCGCGCAGCTGGCTGTAGGTTTCCCGCTGGCTGCTGGTTTCGGGGTCTTCCAGTTTGGCGTCGGTGGCGGCCATCAAACGGGCGATATCACTGTCGGCGGTGTCGCTGACCTGAGCCTGTTTCTTCTGGGCCTGTGATTTGCGCGCGCTGCGGTCTGTGGTCTGCTGCGATGGTGCATCTGCGTCCGCTGCGGGGTCGGCGTCCACGCGGGTTGCCACGGCGCCGAGGTCCAGCGGAGCGGCGGGCCGCTCTGGTGTTTTGTCGGTCAGATCGGTGTTCAGAATGGCGTCGATATCGGTGGTGAGATCATCCTGCGCATCGCTGTCGCCCAGATCCATCGCGCCCAGATCCATCTCGTCCAGATCAATGTCGTGCTGGTCCGCATCTCCGGCAGTGATGTCATCAAGGCCGTCGGTCTCGCCATCTGTGCCCAGCAACTCGGCCTCGACCGCGGCCAGTTCTGCGAGCAGGTCGGCTTCGTCCTCCTCGGAGAGGCTGCTGTTGTTGTCGGGCTCCAGCCCTGCGTGTTTGGCCTCTGCGCGTTTGGCGGCAGCGGGACGCGCGCGATCAGACTGCGGTGCTTCGGCGACCTCGGCTGCGGTGGCTTCGGTGTCGTCACTGGCGTCTGTTACGATTGCATCGGCCGCGATGGGGTCTGGTGTTTCGACCTCTTCCAGGGTGCCGCTGGCCAGCGCCGCTTCGAGATCGCGGCGTTTGACCCGGGCGATGCGCGCAGTGCGGCGGGGGGCTGGGGCGGCTTCGGTGCCGCCGATAGAGTCATCGGCGACGTCATCGCTGTCGCCTGCATCGATCTCACTGTCCACACTATCGCTGTGTGCAAAGAACGCCTCGGCCTCTGCTGGGGTGTTCATGCTCGCTGTGATTGCTGCGGGGTCCTGTGCTGCCGGTTCGCCCTGGTCAACCTGCTCAACCTGGTCAACCTGGGCGTCGATGCGGTCCAGAGCATCCGCGATGGCGTCATCGGTTTCATCCAGGATGTCGCCGGTCAGATCATCATGTTCCAGTGCTTCTCCCGCCAGATCCGGGGCATCGGCGGCAACCGCGTCATCTGCGGCGAGCGCGGATTGAATATCAGCGATGGCGCTGTCCACTGTCAGGTTGTCAACTGTGGTGCCGTCCACAGGTGCCGCTTCTACAGGGGCTGTGTCTGTTGTTGCAGCATTGGCGGTTTGGCGCAGCGCGTCGGCGTGCTGATCTTCGGTGAATTCCTCTGCCGGGGTCTGCGCCACGACTGCGCGAATGCGGCGCAGTTTGGCGGCGATGCTGTCGGCGCTGACGGCAGGTTTTGTGTTCTGAACCACTGCGTCTTGCGCCGCGGTATCCTGGGTGGTGACATCCTCGGCCTGCGTGATGTCGGCCTTGATGGGCTCGGCCTTGATGATTTCAGGCTGCGGCGCTGATGGCGTGGCGGCGGGAGCAGGATCTGCTTCGAGCACGGGGTCTGCGGCAGGTACGGGCTCTGCTGCGGGCGTCTGAACAGCTGCGGGCGCGTCGGCGGTCGTATCCATCGCAGCGGCAGCGGGTTGCGGCGCGGGCAGGGTGGTGGCAGCGCGCAGATGTATGCCTTCATCACTGGTGCGGGCCTCAACCTGGCGGGCGATTTCCTTTTGCGCGATGCGCGCCAACATATCGGCGTCCGGCTGTGGCGGTTCCGCGCCAAAATAGCGATCATCCGAGGCGAGATCGCGAAAATACTCCGCAATGGCCTTCATCGTGCCGAACGAATCGTCGAACCCTTCCAACGTGCAGGAGAAAGTCCCGTAGGAAACTGTCAAAACCTTGTTGTTCTGTACCATCGGATAGGTGTCCTTGCCAAAGTCGGTCCCGCCACCCTCGGGCGGTAGAGGGTCAAATTCTGCCCGAATCCGTGCAATAGATCGTATCATTTTGTGTCCAGATTGTGGTCTGTTTCCTTTTCTGCGAGTAATTCGCCATGACAAACGTGATTGTTGAACGGGATTCCCCTGTGACGCTGGTGGGGGCGGGTGCGCTCTCTGCCGGGGATTTTGCGGCGGCCCGGGCGGTTGCCCCGTCTCTTGTGGCGGCGGATGGCGGTGCGGCGCATGCGCTGGCGGCGGGTCATATGCCGGATGCGGTGATTGGCGATCTGGATTCGCTGGAGGCCTCGGTGCGGGCGCAGTTGCCTGCGGAGCAGCTGCATCATCTGCGCGAACAGACCACCACCGATTTCGACAAGGCGCTGCGGATGATCCGGGCACCGGTGGTGGTGGGCATCGGGTTTCTGGGCGCGCGGTTGGACCATCAGCTTGCGGCGCTGTCGATTCTGATGCAGCGCCATCCCAGCCCCTGCGTGTTGTTGGGGGCAAACGAGGTGGTGTTTCATGTGCCGGAAACGCTCAGCCTGCCGCTGACGGCGGGTGAGATTGTTTCGCTGTTTCCGATGCAGCGGGTGCGCGGGCGATCTGTCGGGTTGGAATGGCCCATTGATGGGCTGGAGCTGGATCCTTTGGGTCGTATCGGCACATCGAACCGGGCGCTTGGCCCGCTGCGGTTGGAGATGGAGGGACCGGGGCTTTTGGCGATGGTGCCGCGGGCGCGTCTGGAGCAGGTGGTCGCGGCGCTCTGGTCGCAGTAAGTTTGATACGGTGAACTTGATACAGTAGATCTGATGCGGCGAAGCTGACTGACGATTTCCTCGCGGCAATCTGCACCCGCGGTCGTGTGCTGTGGCTCGGGTAAGGGCCTCAGAGGGCTTGGCGCTCCGCCTCGGTCGGGGCTGGGCGCGCGAGATCTGGATCAGCGAGGGGCGTGCTGACGGGCGCAGGCATCGCCTTTTGCTGGCGGTGTTCGCGCAGGATCACAAACAGCCCTGCCGCCACGGTGATCACGATCCCCAGTGCGGCCAGCGCGTTGGGCAGATCGCCAAAGATCCACCAGCCGATGATCGCCGCAATCGGAATCTCCAGATATTGCATGGAGGCCAGAGTTGCGGCTGGCGCAAAACGCAGGCTCCAGGTCATCAGCAGATGAGCGGCGGTGCCCAGCAGGCCGATGGCTGCCAGCAGCATCCATTGCGTGGCCGTTGGGGTGACCAGATCAAAGATCGGGCTGTGCAACCCGTCTCCCGGCTGCCAATTCCCCAACAGGATCAGCGGCAATAGGACCGCGCAGGCCATGGTGCCGGACACGGCCTGAAGGGAGACGGGATCGGTTTCCTTGGCGATCTGCCGGGTGACCAGCATGAACAGGGCAAAGACAACCGCCACCACCAGCGGCCACAGCGCGGGCCAGCCGACGGCCACAAAACTGGGTTGGATCACCAGCAGGGTGCCCGCAAAGCCCACCACACAGGCCATGAGCCGCCGCAGGCCGACCTCTTCTGCGAGCACATATTTGCCCATCAACAGCATGATGAAGGGCATCACAAAGGCGATGGCCACCGCATCGGCCAGGGGCAGGTATTTCAGCCCGGTGAACATGGCCGCAATGCCGATCACATGCAGCAGCGTGCGCACCATGGTGAGGCGCAGGACCCGGCCCCTCATGCGCCAGATGCGGCCGGTAGCGAAAATGAGCGGGGCCAACAGCAGGACCTGCGCCGCAAAACGCACTAACAGCAGTTGTCCAAGCGGGATATGCGCCCCCAGGAGCTTTGCCACCGCATCCCCCATGGGCGCGGTGATGCAGAAGCCCAGCATCAGGAGAATGCCGAGAGAGGGGCGGTCATGTGTCATCCCGCCACGCTAGAGTCGCGGCGGCGGTGATGCAAGCGGGCGTTGCGGTGGCCGCGGCGTTAGAACCGCGGCTGCCACGAGAGGGCTGCCGCACCGTTCTGCGGCACGGCCCGAGAGAGACGCGAGAGCTGCGTTCAGCAGTTCGGGACGTTGACCGCGAGGCCGCCCAGCGAGGTCTCTTTGTATTTGTCGTGCATGTCCGCACCGGTCTGGCGCATGGTTTCAATGCAGGCATCCAGCGGCACGAAATGCTGGCCATCGCCGCGCAGCGCCAGGGAGGCGGCAGACACGGCTTTGATGGCGGCAAGGCCGTTGCGTTCGATGCAGGGCACCTGCACCAGCCCTTTGACGGGATCGCAGGTCATGCCGAGATGATGCTCCAGTGCGATTTCTGCGGCGTTTTCCACCTGTTCCGGCGTGCCGCCCATCACTGCGCACAGACCAGCGGCGGACATGGCCGCGGCAGAGCCGACCTCTGCCTGGCAGCCTGCTTCGGCACCAGAGATGGATGCGTTGTATTTCACCAAACCGGCAATGGCCGCGGCGGTCAGCAGGAAGTCTTCGACATGGCTTTCGGAGGCGCCCGGCACATGGTCGAGATAATAGCGGATCACCGCAGGCAGGGTGCCTGCTGCGCCATTGGTCGGGGCTGTCACCACCTGGCCGCCCGCGGCGTTTTCCTCGTTCACGGCCATGGCGTAGACGCTCATCCAGTCGTTGATGGTGTGGGGCGCGGTGAGGTTCATGCCGCGTTCGGCCATCAATTCGTCATAGATCCCTTTGGCGCGGCGACGGACATTCAGACCGCCAGGCAGGATGCCATCGCGGGTCAGGCCACGGTTGATGCAGTCGTTCATCACCTGCCAGATGCGCGCGGTGCCTTTGGCCAGGCTTTCGGGGCAGCCGCGGGCGATTTCATTGGCGCGCTTCATCTCGGCGACGGATTTGCCGCTGGCGCGTGACATCTCCAGCATTTCGGTGGCCGATTTGAAGGGGAAAGGCACCGGATCGCCTTCGTCAGTGGCCTTGCCCGCAGCCAGTTCTTCCTCGGTGACGACAAAGCCGCCGCCGATGGAATAAAACACCTGCCGCAAGATCACATCGCCTTGGGCATCGGTGGCCATCAGGATCATGCCATTGGCGTGTCCGGTCAGCGCATGATCATAGTCAAAAATCATATCGGTTTTTGGGTCGAACTGCAGCTCTCCCAGACCCTCGGGCTGCATCCGGTGGGTTTTGTTCAGCTCTGCCAGAAACGCCTCTGCCTTGTCGTCATCATAGTCGTCCGGCACAAACCCACCGAGCCCCAGAATGGTCGCGCGATCGGTGGCGTGGCCAACACCTGTGAAGGCCAGCGAGCCATGCAGCGAGGCGCGCAGGCCGTGGAATTCAAATGGCGAGGCCCGCATCATATCGAGAAAACGCGCCGCGGCCACCATCGGGCCCATGGTGTGAGAAGACGATGGGCCAATGCCCACTTTGAACATGTCAAAAACGGAGAGGAACATTACGTGGCTGATCCTTCTGAGGGATTTGCGTAGCAGGGCTGTGTGAAAGGTGCGGGGCCGAGACCTTCGGCATCGGCGGCAGATATGGCGCTGTCGCGGCGTTCCAGACGGGACAGGGCGGTGGCCAGGCAGGGCGTGGCACCGAGATCGAGCCAGCTGCGATCCCGGTCAGTTGGGTAGAGCGCCATCCAGCGCATCATGCAGGCCACATAAAGCGTCAGCAGTGTGGGCTGGCCTGCGCTGCCATCGGCCGTATTGGTTTTGGTATCAGGGTTTGGATCTGGGTTTGCATCTGAATTGCCGTGCCATAGCAGGCTTGGCTCGGCGGCTGCTGCTTGATCGAACCTCTCCAGATGCTGCATCAGGCGTGTCTTGATCCCGTCCTGCAACGCGGCGCAGGCCGTGATTGCGGCCTCCTCCGGTGCGTTTGGGATGTGCGCGGCTGGGACCGCTTCGGTGGGGATGTATTTGTCTGGATAAAACAGAATACGCAGATCCGCATGCACGGTGTTTGACAGATGAAACAGCCATTTCAGAGCGGTCGCGCGCTGCGGGCTGTCGGGTGTTGGAAACAGCCCCGCGGCAGGGTGCCGGTCCGCCAGCCACAGCAGAATTGCAGCGGTTTCGAAAATCGGCCCGTCCGGCGTTTCCAGAACCGGGATCAACCCTGCCGGGTTCAACGCGCGGTAGGCAGCACTGTGCTGAGCGCCTGCACGGCGGTCTACCAGAGCGGTCCGGTAGGGCAGGCCCATCTCGTTCAACGCCAGCCGGATCACCAGCGATGCGTTGTCGGGAGCGTAGTGCAAGCAATAGTCTGTCATCGTGCGCCCAGTTTAGAGGGTTATGCAGTGGCAGGTAACGTTCGTTTCCGACGTTTCCAATAGGAAACACGCATTCTTTTTGCAGGTTTTCCGGGGCGGGGTTTGCAGGCACAGTTTGTTTGGGGGTAGGGTTGTCTGGGGCATGGTTCTCTGCAGCTGGGTTTTCTGCAGCCGGGCGAATTGCTGTCTGTGCTCTCGCCTCAGCCCATCAACTGGCCTATAAGACCGCATCAGGCCATGGGCCGCTCCACCTTCAGACCATAGGGATCTGCCATGACCTCGGAATTGTCCCCGATTGACCAGGCCAAGTTCATTGCTGCCAAACGTGCGGCAGATATGGTCGAAGACGGCATGCGGGTCGGGCTTGGCACTGGCTCCACCGCGGCGTGGTTTGTGCGCTGCCTGGGTGAGCTGGTGCGCAGTGGCGATCTGGAAATTCACGGCGTGCCGACATCGCAGCGCACCGCTGCGCTGGCGCGGGATGTGGGTATCCCGTTGATGTCACTGGATGAAGCGCGGTGGCTGGATCTGACCGTGGATGGCGCGGATGAATTTGATCGCGATCTCAACCTGATCAAGGGTGGGGGCGGCGCGTTGCTGCAGGAGAAGATTGTCGCCACGGCCTCTGACCGGGTGGTGATCATCGCCGACAAGGCCAAGGAAGTCGAAACGCTGGGGGCCTTCCCGCTGCCGCTGGAGGTGATCCCATTTGGGTGGCAAACCACACAGGCGTTGGTGGAAGAAACGTTGGTGGCGATGAATGTGATGGGACGCAAGGCGACGTTGCGGATGAACGGTGATGCCGCCTGGGTGACCGATGAGGGCAATCACATTCTGGATCTGCATCTGCACCGGATTGGCAATGCCCGGCAACTGGCGCTGGTTTTGAACCAGATCCCCGGCGTGGTGGAGAACGGGCTGTTCATCGACATCTGCGACACGGTGATCGTGGGCTTTGGCGATGGTAAGGTGGAGGTGCGCGATATTGATCAGGGCACCATCGAGACTGGCCATATCGAGTTTGAAGAGAGCGAAAACCTGTTTCGCGATCTCGGCGAGTAACCTCTGAGCCCGGTGTTCACTGGGCGGCCTTGCAGCCGATTTGGTGCTGCCCAGGATAAGGGCCGCGTTGAATTTGATCTGGCATCGAATTTAGCTTGGCAACTGGCGCAGGAAATCTGCGGTCTGATCCAGAACGCTTCAATCGGGTCTTGCGTCGCGCGGGGCTCTTTCGTCGCCCAAATCTGTTGCTGATCAGGCGTCTTGCCATTCCGGCAGAGGAAACAGCCGGTCGTACAGCCAATTGAACACCAGCGCATAGACCAAATAAAACAGCGCAAATGACAGGTCGAGCACGAAGGCTTCCCACAGCGTGATCGCCAGATACCAGGCGAAGAACGGCATCAGCACCATCAGCAGCCCTGCCTCGAACAAAACGGCATGGGCCACGCGCATCGGCGGGGATTTCAACGTGGTGCCGGTGGTCCGGTTCAGCACCTTGTCGAACACATAGTTATAGCCATAGTTCCAACCAGTCGCGATGGTTGCTGCAACCACTGTGGCAACGCCAATGGCTTTCACGGGCATATGAAACACCTAGGCGCCGAGCGGGATGATGATCAACAGGGCAATGATTTCAAAGCTGAGCGCGTGACGAATACGGTCGAGGGGGGATCGCATGGCGACCTTTCCTGCGTCTGTTCGGGTCGTCCCGATGTGGTCCGATCAAGCCAGAGGTCGTCCTTTGGCCGGGCGTGCCAGCATGGTCGCCGAGCCTGAAGATGGCGCGGTGAGGCGCGGCTTTCAAGCCCGGAAATCGCGCCCTGGGTACTGGATGGGCACGGGTGGGGCTCGGATTAGGTGTGGGGTTGGGGCTGGTGATTGTCCGGGTTTTGTTTTCACGTCCTCTTCACGGTTTCGAGAGTAAACCACCCCAAAGCAATTGAAACTCCGTCAGAACACCCCACCTGCGAGACTGGCAATTCGCATCGCGCTGTGGGATACCTCGCGCAAGACATCAAAAGGGCAACTGAAATGAGCTTTGACTACGATCTCTTCGTCATTGGTGGCGGCTCCGGCGGCGTTCGGGCCGCGCGTGTGGCTGCAGCTGGCGGCGCCAAGGTCGCGCTGGCGGAAGAAGACCGCTATGGCGGCACCTGCGTGATCCGGGGCTGTGTGCCCAAGAAACTGATGGTGTTTGCATCCGAATATTCCGGCATGGTCGAAGACGCGCAGGCCTATGGCTGGTCGATTTCATCCGGTGCCTTCGATTGGGACCTGTTCAAGGGCAAGCTGCATGGCGAGTTGGACCGGCTGGAAGGGATCTACCGCAACCTGCTGAAAAACTCGGGCGTTGAGAGCTTTGATCAGCGCGCCAAACTGGCCGATCCTCATACCGTTGAACTGGCGGATGGCACCACCAAAACCGCCAAGCATATTCTGGTGGCCACCGGCGGCTGGCCGGTGAAACCGGATATTCCCGGTGCGGAGCTGGCGATCACTTCGAACGAGATTTTCCACCTCGATACGCTGCCCGAAAGCATGCTGATCGTCGGCGGTGGCTATATCGCTTGCGAATTTGCGGGCATCATGAACGGCCTTGGCGTGAAAACCTCGCAATACTATCGCGGTGCGCAGATCCTGCGCGGCTTTGACGATGAGGCGCGGGGGCTGGTGTCCGAGGAAATGTGCCAGGCGGGTGTGGATCTGCACCTGGGCACCAACATCCTTGAGATGCGCAAAGAAGGCGACAAGATCTGGGTCAAGGCCACCAATGGCGATGAAAACCTGTTTGATCAGGTGATGTTTGCCACCGGCCGTGCGCCCAATGCAGATAACCTCGGCCTTGAGGCGCTGGGCATCGAACGGGACCGCGCAGGTGCCATTGTGGTCGATCAATACAGCCAGACCGCTGTGCCGTCTGTGTTTGCCATCGGGGATGTGACCAACCGGGTCAATCTGACACCTGTGGCGATCCGTGAGGCGATGGCCTTTGTTGAAACCGTGTTCAACGGCAACCCGACCAGCCCGGATCACGATCTGATCCCGACGGCGATTTTCACCCAGCCCGAAATGGGCACCGTCGGCCTGAGCGAGGAAGAGGCCGCCCAGCAGGAACCAATCGAGGTTTACGCCACATCCTTCAAGCCGATGCAGCAGGCCTTTGCCGGGCGTGCGCAGCGGGTGCTGATGAAGCTGATCGTGTCGAAAGCCACCCGCACGGTTCTGGGATGTCATATTGTCGCCCCCGGTGCGGGCGAAATGATCCAGCTGGCGGGCATCGCGGTCAAAATGGGCGCAACCAAAGAAGATTTCGACCGGACCGTGGCGGTGCACCCGACCATGTCCGAAGAATTGGTGACGATGAAGTCCCCTGTGCGGACGGCTTGATTTTTCGGCAAGAAACCACAGGTAGAAACCACATGCCGCGAAGGGCGGCAGCAAAGGGATTGGAGACATATGGCGGGCAATAATGGTGGCCCCTGGGGGGGCGGCGGCTCTTCTGGCGGGTCTGATAACCGAGGCAACAGCAATGGTGGTCGCGACGACAACCGCGGTGGCGGTGGTCGACGTCCAGACGATCAGCAAATTCCCGAGATCGACGAGCTGGTCAAAAAAGGCCAGGAGCAGCTGCGCGTCCTGATGGGCGGTCGCGGTGGCGGAGGTGGCAGCACCGGCGGTGGTCGTGGCGGCTCTGGCGGCGGTGGCCCCATGCTGACAAAGGGCACTTTGGCCATCGGTGGTCTGGTGGCGGTTGGTCTCTGGCTGGCCTCCAGCTTTTACACCGTGAAACCGGAGGAGCAGTCTGTTGAGCTGCTGTTGGGCGAATACTACGACACCGGCAATCCGGGTCTGAACTTTGCCCCCTGGCCGATTGTGACCCGCGAGGTCCTGCAGGTGACCCGCGAACAGACCGAAGACATCGGAACCGGCGCCCGTGGTGGCGATGCAGGTTTGATGCTGACGGGTGATGAAAACATCGTCGACATCGATTTCCAGGTTGTCTGGAACATCAACGACCCCAAGGATTTCCTGTTCAACCTGCGTGATGCGCGCGCCACGATCCGGGCGGTGTCTGAATCGGCGATGCGCGAGATCATCGCGCAGTCCGAACTCGCACCGATCCTGAACCGGGACCGTGGTGCGATTTCGCAGCGTTTGGAAGAGCTGATCCAGCAGACGCTGAACAGCTACCAGTCCGGCGTGAACATCGTGCGTGTGAACTTCGACAAAGCGGACCCGCCGCTGCCAGTGTTGGACGCCTTCCGTGACGTTCAGGCAGCTGAGCAGGAACGCGACCGTCTGCAGAACGTGGCGGATGCCTATGCCAACCGTGTGCTCGCCGAAGCCCGTGGTCAGGCCGCACAGCTGATGGAAGAAGCCGAAGCCTATCGCGCCCAGGTGGTCAACCAGGCGGAGGGTGAGGCGTCCCGCTTTACCGCCGTTTTGGGCGAATACCAAAAAGCCCCGGAAGTGACCCGCAAGCGTCTCTATCTGGAAACCATGGAAGAGGTCCTGGGCCGCGTCGACAAGATCATTCTTGATGACAATGCCGGTGGCCAGGGTGGTCAGGGCGTCGTGCCTTATCTGCCTCTGAACGAATTGCGTCGCTCGGGAGATTCCCAATGACAAAAAGCAATATTCTGCTGATTGCCCTTGCGGCTGTTATGGGCGTTGTTCTGTCTTCGATTTACATTGTGGACGAACGGCAAAAAGCCCTGGTTCTGCGGTTTGGTCGCGTCGTGGACGTGAAGGAACAACCGGGCCTGGGGTTCAAATGGCCGGTGCTTGATACGGTTGTGAGCTATGATGACCGGATCCTCAGCCTGGATGTGGACCCGCTCGAAGTCACCCCATTGGACGATCGTCGTTTGGTGGTGGATGCCTTTGCCCGCTACCGGATTTCCAACGTGGAACAGTTCCGCGAAGCGACCGGTGCTGGCGGCGAGCAGGCGATTGCGGTGGCAAGCCGACGGCTTGATTCGATCCTGCGGGCGCAGACACGAGAGGTCTTGGGTTCTGTCAGCTCGAACGACATCCTCAGCTCTGACCGTGCCGCGCTGATGCTGCGGATCCGAAATGGCGCCATCCAAAACGCCCAGGCTGTTGGCCTGGAGGTGATCGACGTGCGCTTGAAGCGGACGGACCTGCCGACCGAAAACCTGGACGCCACCTTTGACCGGATGCGCGCTGAGCGGGAGCGGGAAGCGACCGACGAACGCGCCCGCGGTAACGAGGCGGCCCAGCGGGTGCGCGCGCAAGCGGACCGGACCGTGGTGGAACTGGTGTCTGAAGCAGAGCGCGAAGCCGAAGTTATCCGCGGTGAGGCCGACGCTGAGCGCAACGGTATCTTTGCCCAGGCCTATGGTGCAGATCCCGAGTTCTTCGACTTCTATCGCAGCCTGAACGCTTATGCGCGATCGCTGCAGGGTGGGAATTCCTCGCTGGTGCTGTCACCGGACAATGAATTCTTCAACTACCTGAAGTCGTCCGAGGGCGTGCCACGTTCTGGCCAGTAAAGGCTGAGTGCAGGTCTGTGCGAGCCGCGCCACAGACGCACCGTGCAGGGCAGCACCAAACAAGCCAAATAAATCAAAGGGGTCGGATCCGTCCGGCCCCTTTTTTGTGCGCGCGTTGCGCAGGTTTTGCGCCAGATTGCGGGTAGTCGCGTTCTCTTGCCGACAGCTCAATACCGCCATTGCCCGTGAGCTGACCGGCGTTTGATGCACTGTTCGGGCAGATCTTCTGGCACGGGGTCTGGTGCTCCATCGGCGGGCATTTGCCGGGTCTGGGGGCTTGGTGCGAAAAAACTCATGGTGGCAGGGCTTCACCGGGTTTCACTTCAATTTGATAACGTGCAACATTCGTTGTGAGGACACCGAGAAAGACTACATAAACGGTCACCGCCGCCGTTATTCCCACCGGTTCAAGGGTGCAGAAGAACTTGGCTCACTTGGGTTGGCATTGCCGCGGCGTGGTCTTTTGGCGACAACTAAGGAGTAGTTTCGTGCAGCCACATACTATCATCAAGACTAAGAGCAGAGCCGCTGTGATGCGCCGCCCGGACGGGCAGAGCGCTGCGCTGCGCTGGCTGCTTCTGACCGTGTTCAGCACCATGATGGTGCTGGCGCAGGTGGCGATGGCACAGGCCCGGCCCGAAAGTCTGGCACCTTTGGCCGATCAGGTCAGCCCGGCTGTGGTCAATATCACCACGACCACCGTGGTCGAAGGGCGGACCGGCCCGCAGGGCATCGTGCCCGAAGGGTCCCCGTTCGAAGATTTTTTCCGCGAATTTCAGGATCGTAACGGCCAGCAGGGCAACCGTCCCCGCCGGTCCTCGGCACTCGGGTCCGGGTTCGTGATTTCCGAAGATGGCTATATCGTCACCAACAACCACGTGATCGAAGAAGCCGATGAAATCGAGATTGAGTTCTTCCCCGGCGAAGGCCAGCCAGCGGAATTGCTGCCGGCCAAAGTTGTCGGCACCGACCCCAACACCGATATCGCCCTGCTGAAGGTCGAAGCGCCAATGCCGCTGAGCTTTGTGAAGTTTGGTGACAGCGATCTGGCCCGCGTTGGCGATTGGGTTGTCGCGATGGGCAATCCGCTGGGGCAGGGGTTTTCGGTCTCCGCAGGGATCGTATCCGCCCGCAATCGCGAGCTGTCGGGATCTTATGATGACTACATCCAGACCGATGCGGCGATCAATCGCGGCAACTCTGGCGGTCCGCTGTTCAACATGGATGGCGAAGTGATCGGTGTGAACACGGCAATCCTGTCCCCGAACGGTGGCTCCATCGGGATCGGTTTTTCGATGGCCTCCAATGTGGTGACCAAAGTGGTCGACCAACTGCGTGAGTTCGGTGAAACACGCCGCGGCTGGCTGGGCGTTCGCATTCAGAATGTGACCGATGATGTGGCCGAAGCCATGGGTCTGGAAACCGCTGCCGGGGCTCTGGTCACCGACGTGCCGGATGGTCCGGCCAAAGATGCAGGTCTCTTGGCGGGCGATGTGATCTTGTCTTTTGATGGTGCTGAGGTCGAAGACACCCGTGGGCTGGTTCGTCAGGTTGGCAACACCGAGGTCGGCAAAGCGGTGCGTGTTGTCGTCTACCGCGAAGGCAAGACAGAAACGCTGCGGGTGACCCTGGGACGCCGCGAAGATGCGCAGCGCGAAGCGGGTGACACAGGCGGTGAAGAGGCCACGCCAGAGGTTCAGGAACAGGAGCTGCTGGGTCTGACTGTCAGCCGGTTGAGCGATGAGCAGCGCGAAGAGCTGAACGTGCCAAACGGCACCGATGGCCTAGTGATCACCAACGTCGACGAAGCCAGCGAAGCCTTTGAAAAAGGTCTGCGTGCAGGGGACATCATCACCGAGGCAGGCCAGCAGAAGCTGACATCGATCCGCGAGCTGGAAACCCGCATCGATGAGGCCCGCGAGGCCGGGCGCAAATCGCTTTTGCTGCTGGTGCGTCGTGCGGGTGAGCCACGGTTCGTGGCGTTGAACCTGGCGGAGTGATCTGCGGTGTGTACCTGAACGCTTGTCCCGCTTTTGCCTCATGACATAGGCCAATGCGGGTCGCGCAGATCAGTTTGAACAAGATCAGAGGTCGTGCCTTGGCACGGCCTCTTTGCGTTTGTGCGAGTCTATGCCGTGTGTATCCGCGGCAAATGATCGATCTGCGCAGCTGTACCAGGCAGGCTGTGTGGGGGATGATGCGGGCAAAGAAAAAAGCCATGTGCAACCACTGTGGATCTGAGTTGGGGATCCGGGTTGGCACATGGCTCAAGAAGGGACAGGCAAGTCTAGGGATGGAACGATCAACGCTTGCCTGGGGGCGACAGTGGCGCAGAACGCAGCGTTGCTCTGTGACCGAGTTCACAAAGCTCGCAAAAAACCGCAGGCGCACCACGGGTTAGCTGAGCAGGTTAGCGAAGCGAGTTGGTTGAGCAGGTCAGCTGATATCCGGGTCCGCCAGCAGCAGCAGCGCCTGACGGTCGCGAATGGTCAGACTGCCGCGCCCGATGTCCAGCACATCGCTGCGCTTCCACTGGGACAGCGTCTTTGACACCGCTTCGCGGGTGGCCCCCACAAATTCGGCCAATTCGCTTTGCGACAGGTTGAGATGGCCATTCCCGCTATCAGGGGCCAGATGCAGCAGTTTGCGCGCCAATCGCACCGGCATCGGCAGGAACACCTGCTCGGACAGCTGGGTGTTCATCCAGCGCATCCGCTGCCCGGCCAGACGCAGCAGATCGCCCGCCAGATCGGGGTGGTCCTGCAGCTGATCGAGCACATCGCGATTGCGCAGCCGTCGCAGGCGGCTGGGCTCCAGAGCCATTGCCGTTGCCGTGCGTGGTCCGGGATCAAACAGCGCGATTTCGCCAAACACAGCGCCTGCGCGCATGATGTCGAGCGACAGTTTCCGACCGGTGGATGAGAGGGTGGAGAATTCAATCGCCCCGCCCAGAATGGCATAAAGCGCATCTCCATCATCGCCCTGTGCAAACAGAACCTCACCGTTTTGTAGCAGGATCTCGCTGGCTTTCTGATCGAGGATCTGCAGCAGCCGGTCTGACGCGGCCGACAGGAAACCACGGTTGGGCAACATCCATTTGCGGCGCAGCGCAGCACCGGCCGCCGTGGCCGTGGTCGTGGCCGTGTTTATGGCCGTGGCGTCCACCGGGCTTGCCAGGTTCGATCCAGGTGCAGAGGGTCGTTTAGTAGTCAATCGCGATTAGTCCCAATTTGCGTGCGCTGACCAGCGACAGCTCATCATTGAAGAAACCATCCTGCTGCTGGTAGCGGCGAATGGCGGTCCGGGTGGGCGGGTCCATCACGCCGGAAATTGGTCCGTCATACAGGCCGCGCACGGCCAGGGCCCGTTGCACTGATCCGATGAAGTCCGGGGTCAGCAGCGCCGGGCAGGGGATTTCAAACCAGCTGTCGCGGCGCTGTTCCACGATGCTTTGGCGGCTTTCCCGGCGGAACCGGGCCGGGCGTTCGACGGTGCCATCCGGGGCCAGTCGGGCCGGGTGGGTCATCACCTGAACGGTGACGGTTTCGATCACCGCGGGGCTGGTGTAGGTCGACCAGCAGCTGCCCGGTGGCGCACCGGCTGGCCCATTTGTGCCGGCTCTGCTTGTGCCGGATCCGATTGGGGCAGAGCCGATTTCGGCGGCAGGGTTTGTTTCCGCGGTGCGGCTGACTTCGGTTGCATCCCGGCCCAGCGTTCCGGTCGTGCCACTGCACGCAGACAGCACAGCCATCCCGGCCAGGAGCCGGAAGGATCGCAGGAGGTGCTGTGAAAAAGCCATCGTCTTGTCGTTTTGCCCTGTGTGGCCGCGGTCTGGCCTTATGCGTTTTGGCCCTGTGGTCTTGGCCTGTGGTTTCGGCCCGTGGTTTTGGCCTATGCGTTTTAGCCTTGCGCGTTCTGGCCTGATACGTCCTGTGTGTCTGGCTCGCCCGGTGTCGCAGGGGTGGCGCAATGTGACCGGAGGTGTGCTGCTCTCCTTTGTCCGGTCTGCACATCTCCCTTTGTGGTGGGTGTTGCTGGCGCAAACTTAGCCTATATCAACCCTTGGGCAAAGACCTGTTGCCTGCCGCGTCAGGCGCCATGTTTTGATCGCCGTTGGACCCAGTGTTCCAACCAATATTCCAACCCGTATTTGAGCCGCTATTTGAACCTGTATTTGAGTATGTCGCCGATCACCCCATATCAGGGCTTGCTGTGGCGGCGTTTTGACGACAGGGTCGCCCGTAGGATGCAAATCTGGCGTTGTCATGGGTGTGGGTGGCAACGCAAAGACACAACACTCCACGCGTATCGAGAAAGGAAACAGCGGACGATGCCAAAAATCACTTATGTCGAATATGGCGGCACTGAACATGTGGTGGATGTAGCGACCGGGCTGACTGTCATGGAAGGCGCACGGGACAACAATATTCCCGGAATCGAAGCCGATTGCGGCGGGGCCTGCGCGTGTTCCACCTGCCATGTCTATGTGGACAAGGACTGGGTCGAGAAAATCCCGGCCAAGGATGACATGGAAGAAGATATGCTGGATTTCGCCTATGAGCCCGA
Organism: Phaeobacter sp.; assembly: GCF_022825805.1. Taxonomy (GTDB): domain Bacteria; phylum Pseudomonadota; class Alphaproteobacteria; order Rhodobacterales; family Rhodobacteraceae; genus Phaeobacter. The sequence goes on along the minus strand of NZ_JAJDWC010000122.1, from coordinate 11,646 downwards.
TCCCGCCCGGTCGCGTTTGACCTGCCAGATCAAGGTGACCGACGCGCTGGAGGGGCTGGTGGTGCATATGCCCGAGAAACAGATCTGATTATGGCTGGGCGCGCCATGATCTGGGGTATTGCAGGGCGGATGGGCGGCGTCGCCGCTATTCGGCCTGCTCGGACGCGGCGCGCCCACAGTCTGCTGCCTGCGTATTGCGGGCGCTTTGCTTGCGCAGTGGCGCTCAGCCTTGCCGGTCTTGGCCTATCGGCGCAGTCCAGCGGGGCTGCAACAAATACGTCTCCCGTGCTGGTCGCCGCGCAGTATGACGACCCGACAGATCACTACCCGCATGGTGTGCTAGGTGATGACATCGAATACGCCGCTTTGGTCGCGCAGGATGATCGCGGCCAAACCTATCGCGTGCAATTGCCCGAGGCTGGTCCGGTTTTTGAGGATCTGGCGCCGCGGCTGTGGGATGTGACCGGCGATGGCGCGCCAGAGGTCGTCGCCATTGAGAGTGATCCGCGCCTTGGCGCACGGTTGGTGATCTTCGCCCTGGAGGGGGAAACTCTGCAGGAAATCGCCGCCACGCCGCCGATTGGCACCCGGTTTCGCTGGCTGGCGCCGATCGCAGCGGCAGATCTGGACGGGGATGGACATATCGAAATCGCCTATGTGGATCGTCCACATCTGGCGCGCCAGTTGCGGGTGTGGCGTTACCGGGCGGGCGCGTTGCGGCAGGTGGCCTCTGCCTCTGGTCTGACAAACCACCGGATTGGTGAGGATTTTATCACCTCGGGCCTGCGCAGTTGCGCGGGTGCTGAGGAGCTTGTGCTCCAGAACGCGGGATGGACGCGTGTGATTGGCGTGCGTCTGCAAAACGGTGCCCTGCAGCGGCGTGACTTGGGTCCTTTTGATCCTGATGAGGGGCTCGCGGCAACATTGGCCTGCCGCCCCTCCGAGTGAGTGCTGGTTGGCTAAGTTGCCGCTGCTGTTCGCCTGCTATGGTGCAGCCAGAGCGGACACGCCTGCAGCCTGACTGCCGTTTTGGGCGAATAAACCTGAGTGTGTTTTAGCATTTGTTCACCGCTTTGCGCGTAAGATGCGGCTGGGAACATGATCCCGATTGCCATTGCCCCCTGCGATGGCGGGACCGTTTGCAAGCAGGAGACAGGCGCGTGACCTTTACACCCTATGTGCTGGGAAGCGGCATTGCCGGATGGAACTTTCTGGATCGGACCCGGGATCAACAACAGCGGATTTATGAACAGTCGCCGATCTTGGATCGTTCGCTGCAGGAATTCAGCGCGAAGATCGAAAACATCCAGACTGCGGATCAGTTGCTGAACGACTACAATGTGTTGCAGGTGGCGCTCGGCGCGTTTGGTCTGGAAGAAGACATCAACAACCGTGCCTTCATCAAACAGGTGCTGGAATCGGATCTGTCCGAGCCGACGTCACTGGCCAACCGTTTGAACGACAGCCGCTATTTGGGTCTGGCGCAGACCTTTGGTTTTGGTGGTGATGGCCCGCAGTTGCCCAGCAATGCGGCCGAAGCGGCCTATGTCAATGTCGCCAGCCCCGAAGATCTGCTGTCCAACCAGACCCTGCTCAATGAGGCGCTGGATGATTTTGGGATGCAGAAATACGCAGGCAACGAGTTCTTTTTGATGCGCGTGCTGGAATCCGATCTGTCGGATCCCGATTCCTTCGCAAACCGGTTGAGCGATCCAAAACTGGCGGAGTTTGCGGCTGCGTTTAAGTTCAACCAACCGGCTGAATACGACAGCGAGATCGAGACGCTTGTGGGCGAATTTGTCGCCATGAACGATGGCAGCGGGCCAGCCAATGCGGATGAACTGCTGGCCAATGACGATCTGCTGCAAGCGGTTATCGATACCTATGATCTGGAATACATCAACCCGATTTTCCTGAAACGGATGCTGGAATCAGACCCCTATGATCCGGAGTCGCCGGTCAATCAGCAGGAGGATACCCGTTATCTGGCAATGTCACGGGCCTTCGGCTTTGGCGCGCCGGATATCAACAGTTTCACCAGCCCAGATGAGCTGTTTGCCCGGCCCGAACTGCTAGAGGAATCACTGGATCAGTTTTTCCTGACAAATCCGGGAGAGGATGTTTTGCGGCAGGTTCTGGAATCCGACCTGTCTGATCCGGCGTCTTTCGTCAACCAGCCGGGAAATTTGATTTATCGCGATTTTGCCGAAGCCTATCAGACCGAATGGCCTGCAAGTCCGAGCAGGATGCAGACGTTTGCAGATGAGGTGGATGGCAAGCTGGGCAACTATGTTGCGCCGCAGAGCTTTGTGTTTGATTTTGACGCTTTTGAGGCCGGGCTGGAGATCTTCAACATCGGCAATCGCTCGCTGGATTTCGGTGTCATGATCAAAGCGTTCGAATCGGATCTCTCGTCTGACGTGTCCTATGCGAATTTGCACCGGGACCCCGGTGTGAAATCGATGGCCAACGCCTTCAACTTCAACCCAGGCGACACCGGGCGGACCTATCCCCCCGGTTTTGCAGAGGAAGTTTCGCAGCTCTACACCGACCGGAATTTTGAAATCGCCATTGGTGAAAGCGATCCAAATATGCGGCTGGCCTTGGCGCTGGAGCGAGAGTTGCAGGCGATTGTGGACATCGGGGGCAGTGAGGATGCGCATTGGTACGGCATCATCGGGTCGCCGCCGCTGAAAACGGTGTTCGAATCCGCGCTCAACCTGCCGTCCAGCTTTGGACAATTGGATGTGGACCGGCAGGTGCAAGAGATGAAAGACCGCATGGACATCAGGTTTGGGACCACCCATCCGAAGGATCTGATCGAAGATCCAAGCAAGATGGAAGATTTCCGCAACCGCTTCCTACTGCTCAGTGAACTGAACTCACCACAGGCGTCGGCCGGGTTCTCTGATCCGATCTTTGCGCTGTTCTAGGGGTCTGGGCGGATCGATTGGGCTGCTGTTGCGATGGTTCCGATTGAGGGTGCAGCGGTTCAGCCTGCCATGCTTCGGGTTTTTAAGATCCAGATAGGACCAGCACACCCAAGACGGAGAGAGGTGGGATCAGGACCTACGGGAGCGTGACCCGCAGGGTTGCAACGCGCATGATCAAGACAGGTAGTAGTCCTTTGGCTCCAGCGGCGCAGGGGCCTCTTGCTGCAGCCGCGGGGCGAGCGCGCGTTCGATCGTGCGGCAAATGGCGTTCAGCGGCAGCCCGTTGACGGTGGTGCCAAAAGGATTTGACAACTCCTCCGTGACCTCGGCCAGGCCAAAGAACACATAGGCCACGATCCCCACGAACACAGGTGTCAGCCAGCCGGCACCGTCGATCAGGGCGAAGGGCAGCAGCAGGCAATAGAGGTAGGTGGTGCGAAACACCAACAAGGAATAGACATAGGGCAGGGGCGTGGTGGCGATCCGTTCGCAGCCAGCCTGTGCGCTGGCGATTGAGGCTAGCCGTTCGGCCAGCGTCTTGCGGCCAAAACCATCATCGGCATGGGCCGCAACCTCCTGCGCTACGGCGTCCAATGCGGCGCAGGGCGGATGGGGCGTGGCGGTGAAATCACGACCGGCCCAGGCCAGGGCCGCTGTCCCATCGGTTTCGCGCCGAAGGTTCATCCGGTGCAGATGCAAGAAACCAAGCGCATAGCCAAGGATGCGGGCGCGCGCGGCCTCATCCTGGACAAAGATCTCGCTTTCCCGGCCCAGGGCGCGCATATCCGCGACCAACTGCCCCCAGAGCTTGCGCCCCTCCCACCAACGGTCATAGGCCGCGTTGTTGCGAAAGCCGAGAAACAGCGACAGGGCGATGCCGAAGACCGCAAAGGGCGCGGCATTTGTGTGGGGGAGGGTGAACAGCGCGCTGTCGATCCACATGATCACTGCAGACAGCGCCGAAAGGCCCAACAGACGGGGTAGGATGCGCGGCAGCACCGATCCGCGCAGGGTGAACATCAGCTGCATCAGGCCGGGTGGGTCTCTCAGAATCATGGGACGGGCTCCGTCAGGGGCCCGGATTGGTGAGACACCGGGCACATAAATGGGCGGGCTGAGGGTCGGCACGACCGGTCTGGCAGTTGCCGCCACCATAGGTGCAGCCCGCAGCCACCGGCAGGTCAAAAACGGCGTTTGACTTGCGATGATGGTCATGTTGAACGCCGGGTCCCATTCCGATGCACGGCATCTGACGGGAATAGCCTCTGGTGTGCAGCGTGTTTGGATCGCATTGGCTGGTGATGCGGGCCACGGGTTTGCCGGTGGCGCGCTGCTTCGCCGGTGGTTCATGAGTTTGCGGCTGACGGAGGGACTGGGGCCTCGGTTAGCCGCAAACTGAATTACCTGAACTATCTGCCAACCGAATGGCAGGCGCGAGACCGGTTAGTCGAGCGCGCGCCAGCCGATATCGCGGCGGTAAAACCCATCTTCCCAGTCGATGCTGTCTGCCATCGCATAGGCGCGGTCGCGGGCGGTTTGCAGGCTTTCGCCCCGTGCAGTCACGTTCAACACACGGCCCCCGGCGGCACAGATCTGGCCGTTCTCCAGCTTGGTGCCTGCGTGAAAGACCATATGCATGCTGTCTTCGGCGAGGGCGGAAAGCCCCTTTATCTCGGACCCTTTTTGATAGGCTCCGGGATATCCGTTGGCGGCCAGAACCACGGTCATGGCGTGGTCATCGGCCCAGTTGACACGGGCCTGTGCAAGCGAGCCCTCTGCGGCTGCCTGCATCAGATCCAGCGCCTGGGCGCCGAGGCGCATCATCAAGACCTGGCATTCGGGATCACCGAAGCGGACATTGTATTCCACCAAACGGGGTTGGCCATCCTTGATCATCAATCCTGCGTAAAGCACGCCCTGATAGGGCATCCCACGCTCTGCCATCAGCCGCATTGTTGGCTTGACGATCTCTTCCATGGCTTTGGCTTCGATGTCGGCGGTCAACACAGGAGCAGGGGAATAGGCGCCCATGCCGCCGGTGTTGGGCCCGGTGTCGCCTTCGCCGACGCGTTTGTGGTCCTGCGCGGATCCGATCGCCAGGACGTCCTCGCCATCGACCAGCACAAACAGCGAGGCCTCTTCACCGTCCATGAATTCTTCGATCACCACTTCGGCGCCGGCCCCGCCGAACGCTCCGCCGAACATGTCATCAATCGCAGCAACCGCTTCGTCTTCGCTCATGGCGATGATCACGCCTTTGCCAGCGGCCAGACCATCGGCCTTGACCACGATGGGTGCACCATGTTCGCGCACATGTGCCTTGGCGGCGCTGGCGTCGGTGAAATGGCCATAGGCCGCGGTTGGGGCCTGGGCTGCAGCACAGATTTCTTTGGTGAAGCGTTTCGACGCCTCCAGTTTGGCGGCCGCTTCGGAGGGGCCAAAGACCAACAGGCCTGCTTCGCGCAGACGGTCTGCAACCCCTGCAGCCAGCGGTGCTTCGGGGCCGATGATGATGAAATCAATGGCGTTTTCTTCGGCGAACTGCACGACGGCGCTGCCATTTTCAATGTCGAACGCGGCGCATTCCGCAATTTGCGCAATCCCGGCATTGCCCGGCGCAACAATCAGCCTGTCGCATTTCGGATTTTGCTTCACCGCCCAGGCCAGAGCATGTTCGCGACCACCGCTGCCAAGGATGAGGATGTTCATATGCGTCGTCTCCGATTTTGGTCAGGGCGGCCATCGGTGTGGGTGCCCTTGGGCTGGGTTTGGTGGCAAGGGATCCGGGATTGGGCGTCCGGGGCTTGTGTTGCCTGCGCCGGGTTCTATGCTGCGCGGACTTTCAAAACAAGAACCCAGTACGCAGTCTGCGACCGCAGCCGTACCGCAGGAGAGCCGCCCCGCGATGTCAGACCTGTTTGACGACCCGACCCCAGCCAATCAGCCCGGTCAAAACGCCCCTGAATTCACCGTTTCGGAAATTTCAGGCGAGGTGAAACGCACGCTGGAGGGCACATTCGGTCGCATCCGTGTGCGCGGCGAAGTGGGCCGTGTGTTCAAGGCACGCTCTGGGCATCTGTACTATGACATCAAGGATGATCGCTCGGTGCTGGCTTGCACCACCTGGAAGGGCCAGATTTCCAGCCTCTCCGTGGTGCCCGAAGAGGGGCTGGATGTGATCGTGACGGGCCGCCTGACCGCGTTTGGCGGACAGTCGAAATACAACATGAATGTTGATGAGGTCGCAGTGGCGGGGCAGGGCGCACTGATGGCCCTGCTGGAGAAGCGCAAAAAGCAGCTGGAGGCAGAAGGTCTGTTTGCGGCGGAACGCAAACGCCCGCTGCCGTATTTGCCGGGCATCATTGGTGTGATCACATCGCCCTCGGGGGCGGTGATCCGCGATATTCTGCATCGGTTGCGGGATCGCTTCCCGCGCAAGGTTCTGGTGTGGCCGGTGGCGGTGCAAGGGGCGAATTGTGCCGCAGAGGTCACCCGCGCCATCGAAGGTTTCAACCAGCTGACACCAGGGGGTGCCCTGCCGAGGCCAGACCTGATCATCGTGGCGCGCGGCGGTGGCTCGATCGAGGATCTATGGGGGTTCAACGAAGAAAACGTGGCGCGCGCCGCCGCCGCCAGTGCCATCCCGCTGATTTCTGCGGTGGGCCATGAAACGGACACGACGCTGATTGATTTTGTGTCGGACCGGCGGGCGCCAACGCCGACGGCTGCAGCTGAACTGGCGGTGCCGGTGCGGCTGGATCTGCTCGGCTGGGCGGAGCAGCAGGGCGCGCGGTTGACCCGTGGGGCAGCGCAGGCGGTGCAGTTGCGGCGGCAGCGTCTGAACGATCTGGCCCGGGCGCTGCCCAAACCCGACACGCTGCTGGAAACCCCGCGTCAGCGATTGGACCGGGTGTCAGACCGGTTGCCAACGGCGCTGATCCAGGGGGTTCAACGCCATCGTTTGCGGCTCAGCGAAACCTCGGCCTCGCTGCGGCCTGCGACATTGCGGGGCTTGGTGCGCACCCGCGAGGACCAGCTGAAACACCTGTCGTCGCGGCTGAATCTGCGTCCGATCGAACAGGAGCTGACGCGCCAGAGCGCGCATCTGGCCCAATTGGTTCAGCGTCTGGTGACAGCGCAGGGACAACGCACCCAACAGGCGCGCCGGGCACTGGATGCCAGCGGTCGCCAGTTGGAGATTCTCAGCTACAAGGCCACTTTGGATCGGGGGTATGCGGTGGTGCGGCGCGGCTCTGATGTGCTCACCCGCGCGGCGCAGGTTGGTGCAGGGGATCAGTTGACCGTTGAGTTTGCGGATGCCGCGATTGCGGTTTCGGCCCAAGCGGACGGTCCATCCGTTGGTCAATCCGTTGGCCAGGCTGCCGGTCCGTCTAGTGGCACGCCTTCTGATCTCAGCTCGCAGGCCCAATCGGCGGAGCCAGGCACACCATCTCCCGCGGCGGCCCCGAAGGCGAAGACGTCCAAACCAGCACAGCGCAAAGCATCCCGCGCCAAACCATCTAATGATGGCGGTCAGGGCTCGCTGTTTTAGGGCGGTGTTTGTGACTGGCAGCAGACCCCGCCACCATCGCTGGATGACTTAGGCTAGGTTTGCGACGTTATTTGCAAGACTGCGCGGAGGCTGGCGGAGACCCGCCTCGCGCGCCATATCTGCGGTTCGGATCTGTCTTTCAAACCCCGACCTCGGGCCCAGATCTCAGGCCCCGACCTCGGGGCCCAGACACAGCATCTCTTCGCCATAGTCCTCGGCCTCATACAGCTCTGTGGCCGCTGCCCTGCTTTGATACTGGGCGATCAGGCCCCGGTCGGTCAGCGAAAACCGCCAGCATTGCACCGGTTCGATATTGTCATAGACAAAGCAGATTTCCTCACCTTTGGGAAACCACTCACCCTCTTGGCAACGCCCATCGAGAAACGACCACAGGACCTGTCGGTTTGGCAGATAGCGTTCCACGCCATAGGCGCGCCCGTCGGAGCCGTAGAACAGGGTCTTGCCGCGCGTGTAGCTGTCAAATTCCTCCGCGCTCAGCGCCGCGCCCGGATCCGAGGCCACGCCTGACGCTGCGTCCGAAGCCGCAAGTGGCGCCGCAGAGACCAGCGCAATCAGACCGGGAATCATCCATAAAAACTGCATGTGCCCACCATGCCAGATCCAAGCCGCGGGGACCAAGCATCAACTGGCACAGCGGCGGCACTGCGCCATGGGCCGGGAGCGGCGGGCGACGACCCAGTGGGTGTCACCGTTGTTGTTCTGCACTTGCTCCTTTGCACTTACCCGCAAACCACAGTAGGTGTCCGCAGGAGAGACACAAACAAGACCACTGCGGAGGCTGAGATGGCGTTTTTCTCTAAACTGAAGGACCGTCTGTTCAAATCATCGGCCAAATTGGAACAGGGGCTGGACGCCATCGTGGATGAAGGGGCCACGCCTGCGCCGCCTTCGGACACGTCTGACACATCACAGACACCCTCAGCGCCAGCACCAGCAGAGGCACCGGACAGCGCAGTGACGTCACCCGCGCCAGAGACCAGCGCCAATGACGCCAGCGACACACATGGAAAGGCCGCATCGGCCCAGCCGGCGGCGGCACCGCCAGCGCCCGCACCTGCCGACCCCACGCCTGCGGCGCAGCCTCCTGTCGCGTCTGAGCCGCAGGCCCCTGCCGCCAAATCGGGTGGGCTGCTTGGCCGCTTGATGGGCCGCGGCCAGGCTGACGATCCCCGGCGCGTGTTGGACGACGACATGCTGGAGCAGTTGGAGGATCTGCTGGTCGGTGCCGATATGGGTGTGGACACGGCGCTGCGCGTCACTGCCAACCTGGCGGAGGGCCGCTATGGCAAACGGGTGTCCAGCCGCGAAATCAAAGAACTCCTGGCCGCAGAGGTCGCCCGCATCATGGAGCCTGTGGCGCGCCCGATGCCGATCTATGAGAACCGCCCCCAGGTGGTGCTGGTGGTTGGTGTGAACGGCTCTGGCAAGACCACCACAATCGGCAAACTGGCCAGCCAGTTCAAAGCCGCAGGCAAAAGCGTGGTGATCGCCGCAGGCGATACCTTCCGCGCTGCAGCGGTTGAGCAACTGCAAGTCTGGGGGGATCGCGCCGGGGTTCCGGTTCTGACAGCACCCGAAGGCTCTGATCCTGCTTCGCTGGCCTATGATGCGATGACAAAAGCGCAGGAAGATGGCGCAGATCTGTTGATGATCGACACCGCGGGACGGCTGCAAAACCGCGCCGATCTGATGGAAGAGCTGGCCAAGATCGTGCGCGTGATCCGCAAAAAAGACGACAGCGCGCCGCATAACACGCTCTTGGTGCTGGATGCCACCACCGGCCAGAATGCGGTGAACCAGGTGGAGACCTTCCAGAAACTGGCCGATGTCTCGGGTCTGGTGATGACCAAATTGGACGGCACGGCCAAAGGTGGCGTTTTGGTGGCGCTGGCTGATAAATTCGGCCTGCCGATCCATGCCATCGGTGTGGGCGAGCAGATCGACGATCTCGCCGCGTTTGATCCCGAAGATTTTGCAGCGGCGCTGACGGGGTTGGATAAACCCTGACGCAGACGGTCATTTTCCTCTTGCCTGAAATATCCTCCGGGGGTCCGGGGGTGGAAAACCCCCGGCGACTGACGCGCAGCAGGGTCTGGTCACATATGGTCAAGAAAGGATCCTGCGGGTGAGCGCATGGTTGATTTCTCTGGAAGGCACCGAGGCAGGCCACCACATGGCGCTGGCTCTGGCGATCATGGCCGCGTTCCTCCATGCGCTGTTTGGTGCCTTGCAGAAGGGGCGATATGACCCCTGGCTGTCGCGCGGTGCGATTGATTTTTCCTATGCGATGATGGCGATGCCGCTGGCGCTGTTTGTGGTGCCCTGGCCAGAGCCGCATATGTGGGCGATCTTCGCAGGGGTCTGGTTGATCCATATCCTCTACAAGATCCTGCAGGGGTTGGCTTATACCCGTGGCAGCTACACGGTGGTCTACCCGGTTGTGCGGGGCACCGGGCCTTTGTTCACCGTGTTGGGCGCAACCATCCTGTTTGATGAGCGGTTCACCGGTTGGCAGTGGTTGGGTGTTGCGGTGTTGCTTGCGGGTATTTTTGGCCTCGCGGTTTATAATTTGCGCACGCTCACAGACAGTCGCGCCACCCTCGGCAGCGCTCTGGCGCTGGCGGTGGCGACCGGGATGTTTGTGGCGCTCTACACCACATATGATGCGTATGGGATCCGGGCGACGGCGGATCCTTTCACCTTTCTGGCGTGGTTTTTCTTCATCGATGGGTTGGCGATGCCGCCTTATGCCTATTTGCGGTGGCGGGCGATGACGCCGCGGCCTGCGCCGGGTCCGCTGCTGGCCAAGGGGCTGTTGGGCGGGGTGATCGCCTTTGGCTCATTTGGTGCGGTGATGCTGGCAACGCGCCTCGACAAAGTGGGAGAGGCTGCGGTGCTGCGGGAAACCTCGACTGTATTTGCAGCTCTGATCGGCTGGCTGGTGTTGAAAGAAACCGTGGGGCCGCGGCGCATTGCGTTGATGGCGTTGATCGCACTGGGCGCCGCGATCGTGGAGCTGGGGGGCTGAGCTGGTGTTGCCTGGGTCTTTTGTCAGGTCCTGCTGCATGCGCCTGCTGCTCAGGCGCACGGCTGAACCAAGAAAGACTGCGGTTTTGGCTTCACAAAGGGTGTGACAATGCCGATATGTAAAGGCCAAGCGCGCGGGTGACAAAGCTGCGGGCGCATGGCTTGGCTGAAGGTGTTTGTGCCGCAGAGGTCAGGATGGTGGCCAAGACACGGCACAGACACGGCACAGACTACGGCAGGAGACACAATGGCAGGCAAGGCAATCAATTCGAAGCTGAAGATGGCGCTGGAATACGGCCCGCTGCTGTTGTTCTTTGCAGGCTACCTGCTGCTGAAAGACGAGATCTTCCTGATCGGTGGACGTGAATATGACGGCTTCATCGTGGTGACAGCGGGCTTTATCCCGATCATGGTGGCAACGTCGTTGGCGTTGTGGCGCCTGACGGGCCATATCTCACGGATGCAGGTGGGGACCCTGGTGATTGTCGTGATCTTTGGCGGGCTCTCCGTCTGGTTCAACGATGAGCGGTTTTTCAAAATCAAACCAACCATCCTGTATGTCCTGCTGGGCGGCGCGCTGGCGATCGGCTTGATGCGGGGGCAAAGCTATCTCAAGGTGGTGATGGAAGAGCTGATGCCGCTGCAGGACGACGGCTGGATGATCCTGACCAGGCGCCTGTGTTATTTCTTTTTCCTCCTCGCGCTCACAAATGAGCTGATCTGGCGCACGCAAAGCACCGAGACCTGGGTTTATTTCAAGACCTTTGGACTGTCATTGGCGATGTTTGGGTTCTTCATGACCCAGGGCAGCGTGTTTCAGACCTATGGGCTGTCCGATAGCGAAGAAGACCAAAGCTGATCGAGCGGCACGTCTGTGGCGTTTGCAGGGGAGGGTGGTTTCCATACTGCCCAAGGCACTGACGGGGACGTGATCGACAACCCGGGCAGGCGGCGGTTGTGCGGCGCCACAGGGCCTGTCGAGAACATTCTGAATTGTCCGGTGTAGGTAACATGCCAATTGTCCGCTTCAGTTAGTACCGCAGCAGCCCAAATCGGAACGAGCCGTAGGCGACTGGAGATTTGGGCTGCTGCGTTCGCACGCGTCGAAGCGGG
>NZ_JAJDWC010000142.1 GCF_022825805.1 Phaeobacter sp. | reverse complement strand
CCCGCTTCGACGCGTGCGAACGCAGCAGCCCAAATCTCCAGTCGCCTACGGCTCGTTCCGATTTGGGCTGCTGCGGTACTAACTGAAGCGGACAATTGGCATGTTACCTACACCGGACAATTCAGAATGTTCTCGACAGGGAAAGGTTGGGGAGATTGGAAGGACGCCCTTCTAACAACATCCTTCCCTTTTTGTCAAAGGAACGCACAGTATGACTTTCAGAACACCACCATTTTCAAGAGGAAGCATGTATAGCCTCAGTAATTTTCAAAGCCTATTAGAAGCAAGCTTAGGCATGTCTCTTTTCTCTCTGGCAGCCCCGATCTTCATAGATCATTGGCAGAGACACCTAAACCGTCAGTATGCATGGCGTATCGGAAAGGCACGAGAGTTCATTGATGATCTGAAGGAAGAGCATACAGAGCCCTTTCTTGAGATTAAGGTCGTTGGAGATGGCCTGAATACACAAATTAGAAACGAAATTGACGACTCTCTGAAGAAGTGGCGCAAACTTTCACTCCTAGCATTGGCCGCCATTTTCGCCGTTCTTACGCTCTCCTCCTTTCGGCCAGATCTTGAAATACCCGCCGCCGTGGCGATAGTGGCCATTGTCCTTTTAGCCGCCCCTCTCCCCTGCACTCTAATTTCAAATGCGAGAGTTTTGCGTAAGTATAGCCGCCTAACCGACCAAACTTACTCACCAATTCTTGAACCGTTCGAAGAGGCGGAGCGGATGTTCCTGAAAACTCAGCCTATGCCCAGCATTCTCGACTTGAAACGAAAAAATGAAAGTTTCGATTGGAGAACCTACCAAGAACACAAACGAAAGTGGAACCAAGATCGGAAGAGTTTCATTGACAAGGAACTGGCGTCGAAACAGGATAAAGTAGGCTAACCTATTATATCTATCCATGGCTGCGCCAGTTGAAAGCGCCCGTCCCTTGGCGAGCGGGGTTTCCATTCATTTGAAGCAATCAACCTGTCGTGCCCTTGGAGGACCAGGCGCGTAATGTCATCACTCTCCTCTCTGCTCCCGCCCCTCATCCACTACGGGTTCCACTTCGTGGCGCCGTTTGTCATCGCGCGGCTGCTGTTTGGGCGCGCGCGGTGGTTGGTGGCGGCGGGGCTGATGATAATGGCGAATGTGATTGATGCCGATCACCTGCTGGCGACGCCGATTTTTGATCCGAACCGCTGCAGCATCGGGTTTCATCCGTTGCATTCAGAGCTAGCGGCTGTTGCCTATGCCGCCGCGCTTTTGGTCCCGGACTGGAAAGTCCGGGCGCTGGCGCTTGGCGCGTTGTGGCATCTGGCGACGGATGGGCTGGATTGCGTGATGCAAGGGACCTGGTGACCGGAAAGCCACGAGCGGGACAGTTGAATGCGGGGTGCTGGTAAGCGGCGCTCATGGCTCGCTAGTTTCAGCCCCCGTCGGAACGCTTGCGGAAGCCCGCCTCACTCCCACTTGTAATTGAAGCTGACGGAGACCCGCTCGTCCTCGGCCATGTTGAGCGGCACCTCATGGCGGATGAAGCTCTCCCACAGCAGCACATCGCCGACAGCGGGCGATTGATAAACAAAGGTCTTCAGCTCCTGTCGGCAATCCTTGGTGCGCGGGGGATGGGCCATCATCATGGCGTGGCGGGGGTCTTCGAGCTTGAGCGCGCTGGCGCCATCCGGCATCGACACATAGGTGGTGCCCGAGATCACAGAATGCGGGTGAATGTGGCTGGCGTGGGTGCCGCCTTCTGGCAGGATGTTGATCCAGAGATCTTCCAGAACCAGATTGCGCCCATCCAGATCCAGCTGCAGATCCTCGGCAAAGGCCGCGACATGCAGGTCCAGTGATTTCACCAGATCCGCGAAGATCGGGAACCGCCAGGGCAAATCGGTCAAGGATGCGTAGGACGTGTAGCCGGGATAGCCGTTTTCCTCGCACCAGTCCTGACCCGCATCATCATCCTGGGCGATGACAAAGCAGGAGTTTTCGAGTTCTGCCGCATCGATACTGGGCCCATGTTCGGACAGTGCTGCGCGGTAAAGACGGGTAACGAAGAGTGATTCAATCTGTGCCATGGCTGCGGTTTACCCGATACCCGGCCAAAGTGCGAGATCCGTTGTTTCGCCACCTGCGGGCGCAACTGCCCCTTCCCTTTCGCGGCCACCGGCACGTAAGCTGGCGGAAACAAGGATAAGGGACAAAGACATGCGTTGGATTTTCCGGCTGGTGAGCCATGGCGTGGCCTGTGCGATCGGCTTTGCACTTGGGATTTACACCCTGCCCATCCTCACTGCGCCCGAAGGCCCTGATGCCGCGACGTTGGCTGCGGGTGCAGAAGGGGCCGCCTATACTGCCAGCTTCACCCGCGATCTGGCAGGAAGCGATTTTCTGCATTGGGGCACAGGCAGCATCAGCCTGTCTCCAAGCCGGATCACCCATATGGGAGAACTGGCACCCGGCCCTGACTACAAACTGTATCTCGCACCCGAGTTCGTCGAGGATGAGGCGGGGTTTGAAGCCATCAAAAGCCAGGCGGTCCAGGTCGGAGACGTGAAGATGTTTGAGGGTTTCATTCTTGATGTCCCGGAGGGGATCGACATCAACGGATACAGCACTGTGGTGATCTGGTGCGAAGCGTTCGGCGAGTTTATCACCGCCGCGCAGTACCGTTGAGGGCAGGATCGTTACGCGCACACATCTTAGTGGGTGTGTGCCAGCGGCGTCTATCTGACGGCAGCTAAGCGGGGGTCTCTGGATCGAAAACAACTCAGGTCATACACCCTGGCCATACACTCAGGCCAGACACCCCGGCCATGAAGACCGGGTGGTGCAGAACGAAAAACCCCCGCTGAGCGATCAGCGGGGGTTTCTATTTTCAGATCAGTAGCTGGCGTGAGCCACTTACCAGTCTTCGCGAACCACGACGCGGGTCTTGACCGGCAGTTTCATCGCAGCCAGGCGCAGGGCCTCACGTGCGATGTCATCATTGACGCCGTCGATCTCGAACATCACGCGACCTGGCTTCACTTTGCAGGCCCAGTAATCCACGGAACCTTTACCTTTACCCATACGAACTTCGACGGGCTTGGAGGTGACCGGGGTGTCCGGGAAGATACGGATCCAGACACGGCCCTGACGCTTCATGTGACGGGTCATGGCACGACGAGCAGCCTCAATCTGACGCGCGGTGACGCGCTCAGGAGTGGTTGCCTTCAGGCCATAGGTGCCGAAGTTCAGGTCCGAACCGCCTTTTGCCAGACCGGAGATCCGGCCTTTGTGCATTTTGCGGAATTTAGTACGCTTTGGTTGAAGCATCTCATACCCTCCTTAGCGACGACCGCCTGCACCGCGAGGTGCTGGACCGTCCTGGAGTTCCTGTGCTTTACGGTCACGCGCCTGTGGATCGTGTTCCATGATCTCGCCTTTGAAGATCCAGGTTTTGATCCCGATGATCCCGTAAGGGGTCGAGGCTTCGGCGTGTGCGTAATCGATGTCGGCGCGCAGGGTGTGCAGGGGCACACGACCTTCACGGTACCATTCGGTACGCGCGATTTCAGCACCACCCAGACGGCCAGCGACGTTCACCCGGATACCCAGGGCGCCCATGCGCATTGCGTTCTGAACGGCCCGCTTCATGGCACGACGGAAAGACACCCGGCGTTCCAGCTGCTGAGCGATGGACTCGCCAACCAGCTGTGCGTCGAGTTCCGGCTTGCGCACTTCAACGATGTTGAGGTGCAGCTCGGAGTCGGTCATCGAGGCGATCTTCTTGCGAAGCACTTCGATATCCGCGCCTTTTTTGCCGATGATCACGCCAGGACGTGCGGTGTGAATGGTCACACGGCATTTCTTGTGCGGGCGTTCGATGATCACACGTGCGATGCCAGCCTGCTTGCACTCTTCCTTGATGAAATCACGGATGCGCAGGTCTTCGAGCAGCAGGTCACCATAGTCTTTGGTGTCTGCGTACCAACGGCTGTCCCAGGTACGGTTGACCTGAAGGCGCATGCCGACCGGATTGACTTTATGTCCCATTAGGCTTGCTCCTCAACTTGACGCACCTTGATGGTGATCTCTGAAAATGGCTTCAGGATCTTGCCGAACCGGCCACGGGCACGGGGACGGCCACGCTTCATGGTCAGGTTTTTCCCAACATAGGCCTCGGCGACGATCAGTTCATCGACGTCAAGGTTGTGGTTGTTTTCTGCGTTTGCAATCGCGGACTGAAGGCATTTCTTCACGTCCTGAGCAACCCGTTTGTTGGAGAAAGTCAGATCGGTCAGAGCCTTTTCAACTTTCTTGCCACGGATCATGCCTGCGACCAGGTTCAGTTTCTGCGGGCTGGTGCGAAGCATGCGCAATTTTGCCATTGCTTCGTTGTCAGCCACGCGGCGGGGATTTTTTGCCTTGCCCATGACTTACTTCCGCTTCGCTTTTTTGTCCGCAGCATGACCATAATAGGTGCGAGTTGGCGAATATTCACCAAACTTCTGACCAATCATGTCTTCGGAGACGTTGACGGGAATGTGCTTCTGACCGTTGTACACACCAAATGTCAGACCCACGAACTGGGGCAGAATGGTGGAACGACGCGACCAGATCTTGATGACTTCGTTGCGGCCGGACTCGCGCGCTGCTTCGGCTTTTTTCAGCACGTAAGCATCGACAAAGGGGCCTTTCCATACAGAGCGAGACATATATTAACGCCCCTTCTTCTTGGCGTGGCGCGAGCGGATGATCAGCTTTTGCGACGCTTTGTTTTTGTTGCGGGTGCGCTTACCTTTGGTCGGCTTACCCCATGGGGTCACCGGGTGACGACCACCGGAGGTACGACCTTCACCACCACCGTGTGGGTGATCGATCGGGTTCATAACGACACCACGGACGCTTGGACGCTTGCCCTTGTGGCGCATTCGGCCAGCTTTACCGAAGTTCTGGTTCGAGTTGTCAGGGTTGGACACGGCACCAACGGTGGCCATGCATTCCTGACGGACCAGGCGCAGTTCACCCGAGGACAGGCGGATCTGAGCGTAGCCACCATCACGACCAACGAACTGAGCGTAGGTACCGGCTGCACGGGCGATCTGGCCGCCTTTGCCGGGCTTCATTTCGATGTTGTGAACGATGGTACCGATCGGCATGCCCGAGAATGGCATTGCGTTGCCGGGCTTGATGTCAGCCTTCGCGGAGGCGATGACCTGCTCACCAACAGCCAGACGCTGCGGAGCGAGGATATAAGCCTGCTCGCCGTCTTCGTATTTGATCAGTGCGATGAATGCGGTCCGGTTCGGGTCATATTCGATCCGCTCGACGGTAGCCGCAACATCGAATTTGTTGCGCTTGAAATCGACGATCCGGTAGAGACGCTTTGCGCCGCCGCCACGACGACGTGAAGTGATCCGTCCGGTGTTGTTCCGGCCGCCCGATTTGGTCAGACCCTCAGTGAGAGATTTGACCGGACGCCCTTTCCAAAGCTCCGAACGGTCGATCAGAACCAGCCCACGCTGGCCCGGCGTCGTCGGTTTATACGACTTGAGTGCCATGCTTTCTGTCTTCCGTTTAGCGTGCCAGACCTTAGGTTATTGTCTTTGGTCCGGCTATGTTGAAGGCCCCCGTAGGTGCCTGAGATAAAGGGCCCCAAAGGTCCCCAACTAAGAACATCCCGACAAACGTAACGACCCCGGAACGAATCCGGGGTGGTCAGGATGGCTGGCGTTTAACAGAGTCGGCAGGGGCTGGCAATGGGCATCACACAAACCACAGTTGGCATGCGCCAAAGACACGCGGGTCTTGGGACACCATCGTTCTGTGGTGACCTGTGTTGTGCGGCACAGGTAATCGACGATCGACAACCTACCAACGCAATCTCTGCATATTCTCCGCCGCATGAACAAGCGTTTTCGCAGCCGACCTATCAACGATGCAACCAGCGTTGTGACCACGGCGACCGAGAGTGTGCGATGACCACTGCACCATGGGGGCGCGATAAAACCCGAGACGGCGTGCGCCTGCTCTGCTATGGCAAGAACAGGTCATTTCGGGGAAAAATCGTGTCGATCAGCATTCAGGTTCATGCCTCTGTCGGGCTTTTTGGTGATGTCTTTCTGGGTGAACCCGCACGGGTTTTTCAGGAGGCGGTTTTGGACAACACAGTTGTTGGTGCCTTCAGCTACGTCTCTGTCCGGGCGACCTTTCACAACACAAAGATCGGGCGTTACTGCAGCATTGGTGACAATGTGGCGACCCTGTCCAACCACCCGCTGGACTCTCTGACCACCTCCCCCTTTCCCTATGAAGCTGTGTTTCGCGCGCCGTTTGATGCCGCACCGCTGCACAGCTTTGAAAAGACACCCACGACCACCATCGGCAATGATGTGTGGATCGGGTCGGGCGTTAAGATCATGCCAGGGCTGACCATTGGTGATGGGGCTGTCATCGGCACTGGTGCTGTGGTGACTAAGGATGTGGCACCCTTCACTGTGGTGGCGGGTGTTCCGGCGAAACCGATCAAATCACGGTTTGAACCGGAGGTGATCGCGCGGCTGCAGGAATTGCAGTGGTGGAACTATGAAGTTGTCGGACAGCCCATCAATTGGCGTGACCCGGCTGAAGCTCTGGACACGCTTGAGCAGCGCATTGCAGATGGGACATTCGCTCCACAGGATAATCGGTGGTACAAGATCAGTCGCAAAGAGCATGGGATTCATGGTGATCTTGTGCCAGCACCCGTTTGATCAGCTACTGGCCTGATCAAGTCGCCCGTATCCAAGTGTCAGAACGCAAGGACAGTAGACGACACCCGGCACCTAAACCCGGAGGGAGCCCAAGGCGCGGCGGCGGCGTAGTGGTTCTGAGGTGACGGCTTCGCGCTGCACGAATTGCAGGTGGCCCACGGCCTGTTCGAACGCATCATGGGCGGGTTTCTTTTCCAAGTAATCAGAGATCCGCAAGATGTTGATCGGTTGCGTTTTGATCAGCGTCTTGATGCGCTCCATCGCCTTCATCGTGGAATAGGCATCGATCATCATGCAAGCGGCCTGGGTCGGCGTCAGAAGGTAGTAATCCCATGCACCGCGCGGGGTATAGCGGGCGATGTCAAATGGCGATCCTCCCAGTGCGTGGGACTTTGGCATCAGAATACGCACACCGGTATCTGAATGCTGAAAGCTGCTGCCCGTCACCTGTCGGAAGCCAAGCGGGGCCAGCTTTTCCACCGCATGTTCACGCATGGACCGGCTGAGTACATCCATATCCGCGCGGTCATATTTCAATTCATCAAAGACCGAGATGATCCGCAGCTCCGCATCGGCCAATTTGATGTAGGGATCGCGCTTCAGGCCGACCAACGCCTCGGTCAGCGCGATGTCGACCTCGGGGGGTAGTTCGTCGATCGCACCATTGGTGCTGCCGGTGCCAAGGTCTGCAAAGGCTCTCATCAGCATTCTCATCATTGCAGCCGTTGCCTCCGCTCTGCCTTGCTGTCCAAATGTGTCGGTTCAGCCGACGGGCCGCAGGCCATTGATTTCCTGCCGCGCCACCCGCGCCGTGATGACCAGCGCGATCATCCAGCCTGTGGTCACCGCAATCGCGATGCCAAGCCAAACGCCCCAAACATCCATGTCAAATAGGCCGATCAGCACCCAGACAAAGAAAGCGACACCAAATCCCGGACGGTAGATTGAAATCCACAGGGTCCAGATCGGCCGTTTCATGGCCTGCAGGAAGGAGTTGATCGAAAACAGCATCATGTAAATCGTGAACAGAAAGCTGTCGACGCGCAGATAGCTTTGCCCCACTGCGATCACCTCAGGATCGTCAGTGAACAACGCCATGGCAAACCCACCGCCGAACCACAGGATAGGTGCGGCCCCGATGGTCATCGCCAGACCCAGCTTCCAGCAGAACCAGAGCGCTTCGCGCACCCGCGCATGATCCCCTGCCCCGAAGTTCTGGGCGGCAATCGGCAGCAGGGCGCCGGTCATGCCAAGCACAGGCAACAGGAGGATCTGTTCAATGCGCAGCGCGATCCCATAGGCGGCGATGGCGTGCCCGCCAAATTGGCTGAGCGCGAATTGCACCACAAAGCCGGACACAAACAGCACCGTGAAGGACAGAGATGTGGGCGCCATCTGAACCAGGATCGCCCGGTAAGTGGGCAAATGTGGCCACAGCTCGGCCCAAGACGCGTCCTGCATCACCCGCACGCGCAACACAGCGCGCACCACAAAGAGCATCACCGCGCTCTGCGACACAATCGTTGCAAGCGCAATCCCGTTGAACCCCATTCCAGGCACCACGCCCGGCACGCCGTAGATGAACAGAGGGTTGAGCCCGATGTTCGCCACAAAGGCTCCCATCATGGCCCGTTGCATCGTCACGCTGTCCCCATGGGCCTGCAGCACACCATTGGCCGAAAATGCCAACAAGAACCCCGGCAGCGCAGCCAGCAGCCAATAGAAATACCCGGTCCCTGCGCTGCGATAAGGGCCAGGCTCCGACACCAGCTGGATCAACAATGGTCCGATGGCCGCGCCCAAGCAAATCAGCAAGATCGTTGCCACGATGGCAAAGGACAGCCCCTGCAGGATGAACAAACGGGCCTCGTCATCATCCTTGCGACCGCGCGCGTTGCCCACCAATGCGCCCATGGCAGAGCCGATGCCAAAGCCCACTGACATCATGATGAAAAAGGCCTGAAACCCAATCGACATCCCGGCCTGTGCATCGGTGGAGATCTGACCCGCGAAATACACATCCACGACATTGTAGAGCGTGGAAAACAACATCCCCATCGCAGCAGGCACAGCCAACGTTCGAAAATGCCCCGAGATGGGCCCTTGGGTCAGATCAATATCGCGCATGGTCTCCACCTACGTTGCGGTCAGCCGACGTCAAGCCTACATCACAAATGAAAAGACCCCCCACCATGCGGTGAGGGGTCTGACTGTCGTGTAAGACGGCAAATCTTAGAGTCCGGTGGACACGTCGATTGTGTTGCCTTCTTCCAGGGTCACATAGGCTTTCTTCACGTCCTTGCGACGGCCGATCTGGCCGCGGAAACGCTTGACCTTACCCTTGGTAATAGTGGTGTTGACCGCTTTGACCTTCACACCAAAGAGCGCCTCAACGGCTTCTTTGATCTGGGGTTTGTTGGAGTCGATCGCCACTTCGAAGACCACTGCACCGGTTTCGGATGCCATGGTTGCTTTTTCGGTGATGATCGGCTTGCGGATCACGTCGTAGTGTTCTGCCTTCGCGCTCATTTCAGGCGAGCCTCCAGTGCTTCGACACCTGCTTTGGTGATCACCAGGGTGTCACGCTTCAGGATGTCATAGACGTTTGCGCCCATTGTCGGCAGGATATCCAGACCGTCGATGTTGCGCGCGGCGCGGGCGAAGCCCTCGTTCACGGATGCCCCATCGATGACCAATGCGCGCTTCCAACCCAGGTCCTTGACCTGTTTGGCCAGAGCGGCGGTCTTGCCTTCGGAATCGGCGTTTTCAATAACGACCAGCTCACCCGCTTTTGCTTTGGCGGACAGCGCGTGGCGCAGACCCAGCTTGCGGAATTTTTTGGTCAGATCGTGGCCGTGCGAACGCGGGGTCGGACCTTTGTAGATACCACCTTTGCGGAAGATCGGCGCATTGCGGTCACCGTGACGTGCGCCACCGGTGCCTTTTTGGCGATAGATCTTCTTGGTCGAGTAGGAGGTCTCGGAGCGGGTCTTCACCTTGTGCGTACCGGCCTGCGCGTTGTTGCGCTGCCAGCGCACCACACGGTGCAGGATGTCGGTGCGCGGCTCCAGGCCGAACAGCTCTGCATCCAGCTCGATGTTGCCGGCGGTGCCGCCGTCCAGTTTGATCACATCAAGTTTCATGCTTCACCACCTTCCGCGGAGACTTCTTCCGCTGCAGCTGTCTTCAGAGCCGCCGGGTAAGGCAGACCTTCAGGAGCTTTCTTCTTCACGGCGTCTTTCACGGTGACCCAGCCACCTTTGGAGCCAGGAACGGCGCCTTTGATCATGAGCAGGCCACGATCAGCGTCGGTCTTGACGACTTCCAGGTTCTGTGTGGTCACGCGGGCTGCACCCATGTGGCCGGCCATTTTCTTGCCTTTGAAAACCTTGCCGGGATCCTGACACTGACCGGTCGAACCGTGGGAACGGTGGGAGATCGACACACCGTGCGAGGCGCGCAGACCACCAAAGTTCCAGCGCTTCATCGCACCGGCAAAACCTTTACCGATGGAGGTGCCGGTCACGTCAACTTTTTGACCTTCGAGGAAGTGCTCTGCGGAGATTTCCGCACCCACTTCGATCAGGCCATCTGCAGGCACGCGGAATTCAACCAGCTTGCGCTTGGGCTCAACCTTCGCTGCTGCGAAGTGGCCACGCATGGCTTTCGATACACGCTTGACCTTTGCCGAACCTGCGCCGAGCTGAACAGCGGTGTAGCCGTCTTTTTCCTCGGTGCGCTGTGCGGTCACTTGCAGACCATCCAGCTGAAGAACGGTCACAGGAACCTGCTTGCCGTCTTCCAGGAACAGCCGGGTCATGCCGACTTTCTTTGCGATAATACCAGAGCGCATAGTCATTACCCTCCGATCTTAGGACTGCAGTTTGATTTCGACGTCCACACCAGCGGCGAGGTCGAGCTTCATCAGCGCGTCCACGGTCTGGGGGGTCGGATCAACGATATCCAGGAGCCGCTTGTGGGTGCGGATCTCGAACTGGTCACGAGATTTCTTGTCAACGTGCGGGCCACGCAGAACGGTGAATTTCTCAATCTTGTTCGGCAGGGGGATCGGGCCGCGCACTTGGGCGCCGGTCCGCTTGGCAGTGTTGACGATTTCTTGCGTGCTGGCGTCCAGTACGCGGAAGTCAAATGCCTTCAGCCGGATACGGATATTTTGGCTTTGCATAGTCGTGCCTTTTTCTCAGGCGTTGGGGTTGAGAGGAGGGCACGCGACCACCGCTCACCCTCATCGAACCCAAAAGGCGGGAATCACCCCGCCTCTGCCCCGCAAAGCGGGATGGCGCCGTATACGCCTGTTGAGCCAATGTGACAAGGGGGTTTGGGTGGGAGTGTCGCTAACAAGCGATATGTCCGGTGTAGGTAACATGCGATCTGTCCGGTTTTATCATGTCTCCGAAAGGAGGCGTTATGAAGCGGACAGAAGTGTTACAGGAAGTTCGACTTATGAAGTTCGAAGACGTGTATTCG
>NZ_JAJDWC010000125.1 GCF_022825805.1 Phaeobacter sp. | reverse complement strand
CCCGCTTCGACGCGTGCGAACGCAGCAGCCCAAATCTCCAGTCGCCTACGGCTCGTTCCGATTTGGGCTGCTGCGGTACTAACTGAAGCGGACAATTGGCATGTTACCTACACCGGACAATTCAGAATGTTCTCGACATCGCAGCGAAATCTGTGTCCGCGCTGCGCATTTTCTTCCGCAGGCGTTTGATGTGGCTGTCGATCGTCCGGTCATCCACATAGACCTGATCGTCATAGGCCACATCCATCAGCTGGTCGCGGCTTTTGACGAAACCGGGACGCTGTGCCAACGCCTGCAGCAGCAGGAATTCTGTGACCGTCAGCGAAACATCCTGGCCCTTCCAGCTGACGGAATGGCGCAGCGGGTCCATCCGTAGATTGCCGCGTTCCATGACCTTATTCTCTGGCGTGGTCGCGGTGACATCACCGCTGATCGCTTCCTGACGCCGCAGAAGAGCGCGAATGCGTTCAACCAGAAGACGCTGGGAGAAAGGTTTCTTGACGTAGTCATCTGCCCCCATGCGAAGACCGAGCACCTCGTCGATCTCATCATCCTTTGAGGTCAGAAAAATGACAGGCATCTGGGTTTTCTGGCGCAGGCGCTGCAGCAGGTCCATACCGTCCATGCGCGGCATCTTGATATCAAGAACAGCCATATCCGGCAGTTTCTTGTTGAACGCGTCCAGCGCGGCCTGTCCATCATTGTACGTTTCAACCTCGAAACCTTCGGCCTCCAAGGTCATCGAGACCGAGGTCAAAATGTTTCGGTCATCATCGACAAGTGCAATCTTTGACATCTGATTGAACCTCAATCTGCTCGTTTATACGTTTTTTAATCGTTCATCGCCCGTCTGCCGCCGCGAATCAATGCAATTCACGGTTCTTGGACACTGTTTCGCCGCAATTGAGGCAAAAATACCTTAGCATCCGCTAAACAGGTCGACATCGCAGGGGCCAGAATGGCTCGAAAATGAATGGTTGCGCTAAACATGCAGGTGATGGCGCTAACTACCTCAAAGCCTCCTGTTCAGCCAGCAAACGGTCATGTTAAGACCAGCCTCATCGGCATTCCACGCCGGCATACGCCCCAGGGCGCGGCTTTATTGTTTGCGACCTCCATTGGTCGACACAGGAGAAAAACAAATGGTATCTGGACGGGTCAACCCGAATTTCCGCCTCGAAGATCAAGGTATCGAAGGACTGGGTAACGTCTATTATAACCTCATGGAGCCTGCCCTGATCGAGGCCGCGCTGAAGCGCGACGAAGGCACCTTCGGCAATGGTGGCGCATTCCTGGTGACCACCGGAAAATTCACCGGGCGCTCCCCGAAAGACAAACATGTCGTCAAAACAGCAAGCGTTGCCGACACCATCTGGTGGGAAAACAACGCCGAAATGAGCCCCGAAGGCTTTGACGCGCTCTATGACGACATGCTGGAGCACATGAAGGGCAAAGACTACTTTGTCCAAGATCTTGTCGGTGGCGCAGACCCATCCCACGCGATCAACGTGCGCATGGTGACCGAGCTGGCCTGGCATGGTCTTTTCATCCGCACGATGCTGCGCCGTCCCGACCGCGAAGATCTGAACGAGTTCATCGCCGACTTCACCGTCATCAACTGCCCCAGCTTCCAGGCAGACCCGCAAAAGCACAACTGCCGCAGCGAAACAGTGATCGCACTGAACTTCGATCGTAAGATGATCCTGATCGGCGGCACCGAATATGCAGGCGAAAACAAGAAGTCCGTCTTCTCGCTGCTGAACTATCTGCTGCCGGAAAAAGGCATCATGCCGATGCACTGCTCCGCCAACCACGCCAAGGGCAACCCGGTTGATACGGCTGTGTTCTTTGGCCTGTCCGGCACAGGCAAAACCACCCTCTCGGCCGACCCCGATCGCACCCTGATCGGCGATGACGAACATGGCTGGGCCGATAATGGCACCTTCAACTTCGAAGGTGGCTGCTATGCCAAGACCATCAATCTGAACCCGGAAGCGGAACCAGAAATCTACGCGACCACGTCAAAGTTCGGCACCGTGATCGAGAACATGGTGTTTGATCCCGAGACCAAAGAGCTGGATTTCAACGACGATAGCCTCACCGCAAATATGCGTTGCGCTTATCCGCTGCACTACATCTCCAACGCATCTGACAGCGCCCGTGGCGGACATCCAAAGAACATCATCATGTTGACCTGTGATGCCTTTGGTGTGCTTCCTCCGATCGCACGCCTGACCCCAGCACAGGCGATGTATCACTTCCTGTCAGGCTTCACCTCCAAAGTGGCCGGGACAGAGCGCGGCGTGACCGAGCCGGAGCCCACATTCTCCACCTGCTTTGGCGCGCCATTCATGCCGCGTCGCCCGGAGGTTTACGGCAACCTGCTGCGCGAAAAGATCGCCCAGCACGGCGCGACATGCTGGCTGGTCAACACCGGCTGGACCGGCGGTGCATATGGCATCGGATCCCGTATGCCGATCCGCGCCACCCGCGCCCTGCTGACCGCAGCTTTGGATGGATCGCTCGCCGAAGCGGAATACCGCAAGGACAGCAACTTTGGCTTTGACGTGCCGGTGACCGTTCCTGGCGTGGCAGAGGTCCTGCTGGATCCGCGTCGCACCTGGGACGATCAAAGCGCTTATGACGCGCAGGCCGCGAAACTGGTGCAGATGTTCTCTGACAACTTCGAGAAATACCTGCCCTACATCGACGACGATGTAAAAGCGGCGGCCATCAGCGGCTGATTAAAGCCCCTGCCTAGACAGCACATTGAACACCTGAGCCCCGGATCCTCTCCGGGGCTTTGTTTTTGGCAGCGCACATTGCGCTGGGATCAGTCGAACTCCAATCCGACCGGCTCCCGTTTGTGTTCTGGTTCGACATGGATGGTGACTTCGGCCGTCGGTAGGGACGCACGAATGGCCTCCTCGATACGATCGCAAATCGCGTGGGAGCTGCGGACCGTCATATTCCCTGACACCACCAGATGAAACTCCACAAACATCGCTTGTCCGGCCCGTCGTGTCTTTAGCCCGTGCACCTGCAGCGCACCCTGTGCAGTACGATGAATAATAGATTCGATTTCCGCCTGTTCGTGGGCAGGCGCGGCTTCGTCCATCAAGCCGCCAATAGAGCTCGCGACAACCTTGTACCCCTCCCACAGAATATTGGCCGCAATCACAAGCGCCAACAAAGGGTCCAGCCAGGGCAGACCCGTCAGAATGGCAATGACCAGTCCGACCAAAACACCCGCGGAGGTCCAGACATCTGTCATCAAATGCCGCCCACCCGCCGTCAGCGCCGGAGACGCCACCAGCCGACCACGCGCGATCAGGACGCGCGCCCAGACCAAATTGATCGCCATCGCCACAGCGTTCACCCACAGACCCAATGGGGCCCAGCTGACCTCCGGCTGGGTGCGAAACAAGGCGACAGCCGCCTCCTGCACAATCAGCAATGCGGCGACGATGATCAGGATGCCTTCCAAGACAGCGGAAAAATACTCGGCCTTGTGATGCCCAAACGGATGGCCACGGTCAGCTGGACGTCTGGCATAGCGCAGCGCCAACCACGCGATGGCTGCGCTGCCAATATTCACCAGCGACTCTAGCGCATCCGAGAACAGCGCAATCGAGCCGGTCATCCACCAGGCAAATGTCTTCAGCAACAGAACAACGCAGGCTACCAACACAGAGAGGCCGGCCAGTTGCTGCGCTGTCAGTTTCCCGGTCATCTGACCCGTCCCTATCAATCGTTTCGGCGCTCTGAACGGGCGCCTGGTCTGACCAGGCTACATCACCAGGCCACGGCGCAACAGGTTGGCTCCTGCGATCAGCAAGACAATAAGTGTTGCCCGACGGAATGTGTGCTGGTTGATCCGATCCTGCAGTTGGCTCCCACACCACATCCCAAGGATTGCCGGAGGCACCAACGCCATAGAGAAAGGTGCCGTCTCGGCCCGCATGACGCCAGAGCCGAGATGCGCCACAAGCAATGCAACCGCGCCCAGACCATAGATCACGCCCTGCACGCGCATCTGCTCTTTCTTCTCGGTGCCAAGCGCCGTCAAATACGCCACTGTGGGCGGGCCCCAGATCCCTGAAAAGCCACCAATGAACCCGGCAATCGCTGCAACCGTGGCTTCGACGCGTGTTGTCGCGGCGCGAATAGGGATTGCAAGCCCGAACAATTGCAGCAGCGCAAATGTCGTCACCAAAGTCCCCAACACGATCAACATCACATCAGCCGGAAAGACGCGAACGAATTGCGCGCTGAACAGTAGAAACACCAACCCAACCAGCAGAAAAATACGGAACCGCTTGATCGACTGCCACGCTGCCTCCGCACCTTGACGCAGGGCTTGCATGCCATTGGTCACGAAGGTCGGGAAGATCAGACCGGCCAAGGCAATCTCCGGCGGCAAGAACAGGCTCAACCCGGACACAAGGATCATGGGCATGGCGAAACCGACCAACCCTTTGACCAGACCGGCCAAGACCGCAATGGCAAAGGCGAACCAAAGATTAACGACATCCAGATCAGCTGGAAGAAACAGGGCGATGACATAATTCTCAGACATGATCAGACCCTTAGCACAGCTGGCCAACGCTGCACCTGCAAAATTACAATGGTAATTTTTAATCGAAACACAGCGTCACAACGTATTTTTATTGCGCTGCAAGTGCAAAGTGATTACCACGTAGACAGCAGAAAAGGATGTGATTCATGGCTCACGACGGACAGGACCAGCAAATGCAACCGACGCTACTTCCAAATGTACTGTCATTGACGGCCGCCGCGCTTGAACCTGTGGACCAACTGCTCGAGACCGCACGACTGACGGTCCGCGACCTTGTCACCGAAAACGAGCGCGTGTCTGGCGCATTGATCGAACAACATCAGACGGCAGCCCATGGTTTGGCCTGGCTGGCGACCTATGCTTACAGCCTGCGCCAAATGCATCGTTGGGGCACAGACCTGCAGGAACAGGGGAAATTCACTGAGATGGAGCAGCTTTTGCTGCAGATCGGGTTTGGTGAATATCTCTGGCAGATCTATGGCGGCATCCAGATGAACCAGGGTGAAATTCTGCGCCTGCAGGATCTCGGTCTGTCACAAGACAGCCAGCGTATGCTGATGTCCCCGGCCGTAATGAGCCTGTGCGACAGCGGCAACACGCAAGCTGCTCGTCTGCGATTGGTTGAGCTGATGCAGGAACAGGCGGGATCGGTCCTGTTTGGTGCCTCCGGCCTGGATGAAGAGTTGGAAATGATCCGCGATCAGTTCCGCCGCTATACCATCGACCGGGTGGAACCTGATGCACATGACTGGCATCTCAAAGATGAACTGATCCCGATGGAAATCATCGACGAGCTTGCGGAAATGGGTGTCTTTGGTCTGACAATCCCAGAGGAATATGGTGGCTTTGGCCTGTCCAAAGCCTCTATGTGCGTCGTCTCAGAAGAGCTGTCGCGCGGCTACATCGGGGTTGGCAGCCTTGGCACCCGCTCTGAAATTGCCGCTGAGTTGATCATCGCAGGCGGCACAGAAGAGCAAAAAGCCAACTGGCTGCCCAAACTCGCAAGTGCCGAAATCCTGCCCACTGCAGTTTTCACCGAACCGAACACAGGATCTGATTTGGGTGCTCTGCGCACCCGGGCCGTAAAGGATGCCGCCGGGGACTATAAGATCACAGGCAACAAAACCTGGATCACCCATGCCACCCGAACGCAGGTGATGACCCTGTTGGCCCGCACCGATCCGGACAGCAAAGATCACCGCGGACTGTCGATGTTTCTGGCCGAGAAAACGCCAGGCACCGAAGACAATCCATTTCCAACCGAGGGCATGACCGGCGGCGAAATCGAGGTGCTCGGGTATCGGGGCATGAAAGAATATGAGCTCGCATTCGATGGGTTTCACGTGAAGCGAGAGAACCTTCTCGGCGGCGAAGAGGGCAAAGGCTTCAAACAGCTGATGGAAACCTTTGAATCAGCACGCATTCAGACCGCTGCACGCGCTGTCGGCGTGGCGCAATCCGCGCTGGATATCGCCATGCAATACGCCCAAGATCGCAAACAGTTTGGCAAACCGCTGATCGCCTTTCCACGGGTCGCGTCCAAACTGGCCATGATGGCCGTGGAGATCATGATCGCGCGTCAGCTGACCTATTTCTCTGCCTGGGAAAAAGACAATGGCAATCGGTGCGATCTGGAAGCAGGTATGGCCAAGCTCCTTGGCGCGCGCGTGGCGTGGACCGCCGCAGACAACGGGTTGCAGATACATGGCGGCAATGGTTTTGCCTTGGAATACAAAATCAGCCGCATTCTGTGTGATGCGCGGATCCTAAACATCTTTGAAGGGGCCGCAGAAATCCAAGCGCAGGTTATTGCGCGGCGTCTGCTTGCGTAACCGCTCCTGAAGCACCCAATGATCTTGTCCCGACATCCCAAAGATGTCGGGATTTTGCGTTGACGCGCCTGCCGCAATGGCTAGCGTGCGGCCATGACCAGAACACTTCTTCCCGCTATTGCCATGTTTCCGTTTCTTGCTGCCGCAGGCTGTATCGGAGATGAAACCCTACGCGCTTATGGAGGGAAGGGGCAGGTCTGGGCGCTACAGGAGATCGACGAGACTACTGTCAGCGCGAGCACAACGCTCAGTTTTGACCGCCGGTCATCGGTGAGCGGCGTACTCCCCTGCAATCAGCTCGTAGCGCAATTGCGCAGCCCCTACCCCTGGTTTGAGCTGGAGCAGCTTGCCACAACGCGGCGGGTTTGCCCTGCCCTGGCGGAAGAGACCACCATTCTTGAGGCGCTGCAGCAAATGCAGGTGGTTGAAATCAAAGGACGTGTGATGATCCTGTCAAATGATGCAGGTCGGGAAATGGTGTTCACGGCTGCCGACTAAGGACATCCAGAAAACGCCCGCGGGCCTCTGGCACAGGCAGTTGCCCCAGAGAAGGGGCCAATCTGTTTTGCAGGAAAAATCCGGTCGTGGACAGGGCCGCGGCAATCTCGAGGTTTTCTGCCTCGCCCTCGCCCCGCAGGACGGCCGGCAGCGGCAACAAACGATCCGCCCAGTCGCCAGCCGCCTCCGCACAAACCGCGCGACCGCTTTTGGGGGACACATAAATCAGATTGTCCTGGCGCCCGGTAACGGCACAGCTGCTGAGATCGAGCCCAAAGCCAAGATCCTCCAGAAGCGCCATTTCCCAGTGCAAATAGGCAAGTGGCCAGATGTCGTCTTGCCCCAATAGATCCAGCAGGCGTTCACTGCGCCCATACAGATCTGGATGTGGCTCGCGGTCTGGCAGAGCGAACGCCAACAGCGACGTCACCGCATTGAGCCCGGCAAGCGCCAAACGACTGGACATCGCCGAGGCCGCACGGCTGCGGATCAATTCGGTCTGATAACTGCCCAGATGATCTTCGAGCCGGGCCCGCCAAAGTAGATCCAACTGGGCGCCGGGCTGCAAGACAGGCGCCATCTTCCGGCTGGCACCCCCACGGACGACCCCCGCATGACGGCCATGTTCGATGGTAAACACATCCAGGATCGCAGAGCTTTCCCCATGGCGGCGGATTTTCAGCAATATGCCCTGATCACGCCACTCCATCGTTCACTCCAACCCCGGTTCATCCAGCAGATGCCGACCCTCGCGGTCTTCGACTTCGATGACCCAGAGATCTGGATCAAAACTGCGCTGTTTCGCAATCGCCGCATCCACATCGCTCTCTGCGCCATCGGCAAGGGCGACCCAACTGCGGGTCCCGCTCATCAGATCGTAGGAGCGATGCAGTGCAAGCGCTTGTCCGTCCAGACTGTTCACCTTCACCAGAACCGCGCCTGCGGTGTCATCACCATGGGCCGTGACAAACGCAGGGATATCGGAAAGCCGGAGCCGCGTGAGATACGCCTGAACCCAGAAACTGGCCGTCAGCCGCGCCATCGGCGTCAGTTCCCATCCTTGAAATCCAGCCCCATCTCGGAGTACCGCTCAGCCTCTTCCAGCCAGTTCGGTCGGACTTTCACCTGCAGAAACAGATGCACTTTGCGGTCAAGGAACTCCGCCAATTCCGCGCGTGCAGCCTGACTGACGGCTTTGATGGTTTCGCCACGTTTGCCAAGAACGATGCCCTTGTGACCATCGCGCATAACATAGATGACTTGGTCGATCTTCGCAGAGCCATCCTTGCGCTCTTCCCAGTGTTCCGTTTCGACGGTCAACTGATATGGCAGTTCCTGATGCAGCCGCAGCGTCAGTTTTTCGCGCGTCATCTCAGCCGCGATCATCCGCATCGGCAGATCCGCGATTTGGTCTTCGGGATACAGCCATGGGCCTTCCGGCAGCTCGGCTGCCAGCCAGCCCCGCAGGGCGTCAACACCATGCCCCCGCTCGGCAGAGATCATGAAGGTCTCCGAGAATTCAAACCTGTCGTTCAGATCCTGCGTCAGGCCAAGAAGCACCTCTGATTGAACCCGGTCGATCTTGTTGATCGCCAGGGCAACCCGGCGGCCTTCACCGATCTCGGAAAGCCCATCGAGGATCCGCTCAACACCCTCTGTGATGCCGCGGTGAGCCTCAATCATGAGCACGACAACATCCGCGTCTGCCGCGCCACCCCAAGCAGCAGCCACCATCGCGCGATCCAACCGGCGACGAGGACGAAACAGGCCTGGAGTATCCACAAAGACGATCTGGCTGTCGCCTTCCATCGCCACGCCACGAATACGGGCTCGGGTGGTCTGGACTTTGTGGGTCACAATAGAGACCTTCGCGCCGACCATGCGGTTCAAAAGGGTCGATTTCCCGGCGTTCGGCTCACCAATCAGAGCCACAAATCCTGCGCGTGTCGTCATCTGTCTTGCTCCAATTGCGCCAACAGCGCTTTTGCGGCGGCCTGCTCTGCCTGTCGTTTTGATCCCGCGGTGGCCTGCCCTTCGGTGCCATCCTGCAGCTGAACCGAAATCGTGAACTCCGGCTGATGATCCGGCCCTTTGCGTTCCAGCAGCACATACTTTGGCGGCTGCTCCCCTCTGGCTTGGGCGAACTCCTGCAGCGTGGTTTTGGCGTCGCGTGCGTCGGCCTCAACCCGGCCGATACGGTCCCCCCACAGGCGCAGGATCAGCTGCTGCGCGGCATCAAACCCACCGTCTTTATAGACTGCCGCGATAACAGCCTCCATCGCGTCACCGAGCAGCGCTTGCTTGCGGCGCCCACCTGACAGAGTTTCAGATCGGCCGAGTTTGAGCACACTGCCAAGATCAATCTGGCGCGCCACATCTGCGCAGGTTTCTTTGCGCACAAGCGCGTTGAACCGCGGCGCCAATTGTCCTTCGGGGGCGGTTTTGTCCTTTTCCAGCAGAGCGGTTGCCATAACCAGCCCCAGAACCCGATCTCCCAAAAACTCCAGTCTTTGGTTGTCCTGTCGGTTTGGAGAGGACACGGACGCGTGCGTCAAAGCCCGCACCAAAAGGGCGGGCTCTGCAAAATGGTATTCGATCCGCGCTTCGAAAGCGCGCATTTCCTTAGAGAGTTTCACTCGATCCCCTTGAAGAAACGATCCCCACGCCAGGTCCAGAAAAACAGCATGGAGCGGCCAGCGGACGAGAACATGATGCGATCCGCGCGACCAATGAGATTTTCGAAAGGCACAAACCCGACACCACCTGCAGACTGCGGCAGACGGCTGTCAGAGGAATTGTCGCGATTGTCCCCGATAAAGAAGAAATGCCCATCCGGTACCTGGAAGACGCCAGTGTGGTCCATCCCCTGATTGCCGATGTTCAAGACCACATATTCTTTGCCACCGGGCAAGGTTTCAATGCTGCGCGATTTGGTGCACAGCCCACCTGCCCCCACAGGGGCGTTTTCACACAGTGGGAACGACCCGGCAGGTCCCTGAGGTGCCATCACCTCTTCGAACTGGCCCGAATCACGCACCGCGACAGCGGTACCGTTAATATAGAGAGCCCCATCTTTCATCTGGATCTTATCGCCCGGCAGACCGACCAGCCGTTTGATGAAATCGTTGTTGTTGACGGGGTGACGGAACACCACAACATCGCCACGTTCAGGCTCACCCGCCAGGATCCGGCTGTTGTCCCCATCCAGAAAGCCACAAAGATCGGAGCTGTCGATGTCGATGCCGACGCTCGGGAATTTCAAGCTGGGACAGGAGGCTGAGGAATAGCCATAAGCCATCTTGTTGACGAAGAGGAAGTCGCCAATCAGCAGCGTCTCTTTCATGGAACCAGATGGAATCCAGAAAGGCTGGAAAAACAGCGTCCGAAACACGCCAGCGATCAGCAGGGCGTAGACAATCGTTTTCACGGTCTCAAGGATCGAACTTCCGACTGATGCTTTGGCCGTCATCTGGCTCTCCGGTTGCGTTGCTCAAAGGGTCCGGCGCTTCATGCGGGGCAGACAAAGGTAAGTCAAGCACCCGCCCGGTCACCGGTGGGCTGATTGGCGCAGGGCCGCGCTTCTATCATCACAAAGGCCTGCGCCCAAGGATGATCATCGGTCAGGGTCACATGGATGATGGCTTCATATCCATCAGGGGTCATTTGCTGCAACCGATCCGCCGCCCACCCGGTGAGATGCATGACGGGTTGGCCTGTGCGCAGATTGGATACTGCCATGTCTTTCCAGGCGATCCCCATCCGCAACCCCGTGCCAAGCGCTTTGGAGCAAGCCTCTTTGGCGGCCCACCGCTTGGCGT
Source organism: Phaeobacter sp. (assembly GCF_022825805.1). Taxonomy (GTDB): domain Bacteria; phylum Pseudomonadota; class Alphaproteobacteria; order Rhodobacterales; family Rhodobacteraceae; genus Phaeobacter. The sequence continues at coordinate 24,302 of NZ_JAJDWC010000125.1, read as the reverse complement.
AGGTTCCAGCAACATCTCTTCTACGTTCGGCCTTGGCCTGTTCGGTTTCGGTGAACACACGGTTTCGAAACCTGTCCCCAAAACGATCCAGCGTCCGCTGGATCCGATCGATGTTCGCTAAATCAGTGCCGATACCTAAAATCATCTTGCAATCAAAAGGTATCTGGCACGCAGTGGCAAGAGGCCGCGCAGTGATCGCCGCCTCTTGCGAGACCAGAGACTAGCCCTGAGCTTCATCCATCAGGCGGCGCATTTCGGCAATCGCCGGTGTCAGCCCCCGGAAAATCGACTCACCGATCAGAAAGTGACCGATGTTCAGTTCCTGCACCTCGGGAAAGGCTGCAATCGGCTGCACGGTGTCATAGGTCAGGCCGTGACCTGCATGGACCTCCAGACCCAATGAATGGGCAAATGTCGACATTTCGCGCAACGACGCCAATTCAGCGTCTCGCTTCTCGAAATCTCCGTCGGCATGGGCATCGCAATATGCGCCCGTGTGCAGTTCAATCACCTCTGCCCCGATGCGATGGGCCGCTTCGATCTGGCGTTTGTCCGCAGCGATGAAAATCGACACACGACATCCGGCGTCGCGCAACGGACCGATGTAGTTTGCGAGCCAGTTTTCGTCGCGCCTGACATCCAACCCACCTTCGGTTGTTCGCTCTTCGCGTTTTTCTGGCACGATACAGACAGCATGCGGTTTGTGGCGCAATGCGATGCGCTGCATTTCTTCGGTCGCCGCCATTTCAAAGTTCAAAGGGACGCGCAGCGCCTCCATCAGCGCATCGATATCGCGGTCAGCAATGTGACGGCGATCCTCTCTCAGGTGAGCGGTGATGCCATCCGCGCCTGCCTCTTCTGCCAGTTTCGCAGCGCGCACCGGATCAGGGGTATCCCCTCCACGTGCGTTGCGCACAGTGGCCACGTGGTCGATGTTCACGCCCAGCCGCAGAGGGCCCGTCCGCAGGGAAGTCTGTGCCATGTTTGCAATCCTCAATTCGGCAAATCTGCCGAAACTCTAGGACCTCTTAGCCGAACAGCAACCCCGCAGGCGAAAGAAAACCGTGTTTCAAGCTGAGCCTTGCTGCCCGCTGCCGTTTGAGCGATCCAAGGCGGCGCGTTTCTTGATAACTTCGAATTTAGCTTTGATTTTTGCACGGCGTCGCTGCTGATAAGCACGGATAACCGGCACAGACAAAACATAGCAAACGGTGGCCGTAATTACGCCAGGAATCACTCCTCCGACCAGGTAGGGGTAAAACACCTCGTGATAAAACAGATGCAGCCCCTGCCAGTCCGCAGGACGGTCAAAGACGAGGGCAAGCAGGTTATCGAACAAATCCTCACCGGCTGCAAAAAACTTCCCGACCAGCGATTTGTCCACTTCGGCATCAAACTCCGTGCCAAGCAGCCAGTGGCCCGTCTGAAGCGAGGCAACACCAATTGGAACATATGTCAGAGGATTGCCAAAGAACGTGCCGCTCAGCGCCGCCAGTATGTTTCCATTCATCAGCCGCGCAATCAGAGCCGCAACGATGAAATGCAGCCCATAGAATGGTGTGAACGTCGTGAAAACCCCGGCCCAGACCCCGCGGGCAATGCGTTCCGGCGAATCCGGCAGACGGCGCACGCGATGTTTGACGTAGTGAAAGGCCCGCCCCCAGCCGCCACGCGGCCAAAGGAAGTCTGCAACCGCGCGGGTCAGCGGACGTCTATCACGGCGCCTGAATACCAACGGTGTGAGTCCTTCCAATCGCTCTGAGCGTCTACCCTAAGCTGGGGCGGCTTTCCGGTAAGTCACGGAACCGCGCCACAGCAGCGACATCGCTCTCGGCTTCCAGCATCAACATCAAAGAATGCAGCTGCTCCACATCCCTCAGCTCAACGTTGATCATAAGCCGGTAAAAGTCTGGTTTCCGATCGACAAATTCTAGGTCAGAGATATTGGCCTTCTTCTCACCGATCAATGTGCAAATACGTCCCAGCACCCCGGCATCATTGCCAATGGTCAGCTCCAACGTGACGCCATAAACCGCGGGGTGCGTGCCACTGTGCCAATGCAAATCGACCCAGCGTTCAGGCTGGTCCTCCAGCTCGCCCAGTGTGTCGCAATCCATGGCATGGACCACAACGCCGCGCCCACGATAGGTGATCCCAACAATGCGCTCTCCCGGCAGCGGCTGGCAGCAGGGCGCCCGCTCAAAGCTCTGTCCCGGTTCGAGACCGATTACTGCGCGCCGTGGCGAGACCTCATCACTGTCATCTGGCGCAAGATCCGGGTACACGGCCTGGACCACATCATGGGCCGTCAAAACGGCCGCCCCCAGACGCGCCAGCAATTCGTCGACCGAGTTGACGCGAAGTGCACGCGCCGCAGTTTCCAGTGCCTTGTCGGTTGCTTTGCGCCCAACATGTTCAAAGGCGGAACGCGCAAGTTCATGGCCCAGCTTGACAAATCGCGCCCGGTCGGCATCGCGCAGAGCGCGACGAATGGCTGTCCGGGCCTTGCCCGTTGTCGCAATCTCCAACCAGCTTACCTGCGGTGTTTGTCCCTCTGCGATGATGATCTCCACCGATTGGCCATTGCGCAGCCGGGTCCAGAGCGGAACGCGAATGCCGTCCACCTTGGCGCCGACGCAGGCGTGCCCAATCCGTGTGTGGATCGCGTAAGCATAGTCAATCGGCGTGGCACCCTTGGGCAGTTTGATCACATCACCCTTTGGCGTGAAACAGAACACCTGATCCGAATACATCTCCAGCTTGACCGCTTCGAGGAACTCATCATGGTCCTCTTCGGCGTCGAACTGTTCAGTCAACGAGGCAATCCACTTCGCGGGATCCACCGCAAAGGGGTTTTCGGAGCGAATGCCGTCTCGATAAGACCAATGGGCGGCCACACCGGTTTCTGCAACATCGTGCATTTGCCGCGTGCGAATCTGGACCTCGACACGTTTCCCATCGCGCCCGGACACCGTGGTGTGGATAGAGCGGTATCCATTAGATTTGGGCTGGCTGATGTAGTCTTTGAACCGGCCAGGCACCGCACGCCAACGTTGGTGGATCGCCCCTAGCGCACGATAAGTGTCTTCGTCGCCGACCGTGATGATCCGGAACCCGTAGATGTCGGACAGGCGAGAAAACCCCTGATCTTTCTCCTGCATCTTCCGCCAGATGGAATACGGTTTCTTGGCACGACCAAAGACCTCTGCCTCAATACCCGCTTTCTCCAGCTCAATCCGCATGTCGCCCGTGATCCGATGGATCACATCACCAGTCTCTCGCTGCAGGGTCACAAACCGGCGGATGATCGACTGCCGCCCTTCGGGGTTCAGAACGCGAAACGCCAGATCTTCCAGCTCTTCGCGCATCCACTGCATCCCCATGCGCCCGGCCAGAGGCGCGTAGATATCCATGGTTTCCCGCGCTTTCTGAGCCTGTTTTTCAGGGCGCATCGCCTTGATTGTGCGCATATTGTGCAGCCGGTCCGCCAGCTTCACCAAAATCACCCGCAGGTCTTTCGACATCGCCATGAACAGCTTGCGGAAGTTCTCTGCCTGCTTGGTTTCACGGCTGGAAAGTTGCAGGTTGGTCAGCTTCGTGACGCCGTCCACCAACATGGCCACCTCGTCGCCAAACCGCGAGGCCACTTCGTCATAGGACGCTTTGGTGTCTTCGATGGTGTCGTGCAGCAGTGCTGTGATGATGGTTGCATCATCCAGGCGCTGTTCTGTCAGGATGGCTGCCACTGCGACGGGATGCGTGAAATAGGGTTCACCAGAATGGCGAAACTGCCCTTCGTGCATCTGCTCGCCAAACTGATAGGCGTCAGCGATCCGGTCGGCATTGGTCTTGGGGTTGTAGTTGCGGACCAGAGCAATCAGGTCATCTGGAGAAATCATATCCGGTCCGCAGCCTCATCTATTTTAGAGTGTGCCTACACTCAGCCCTGCCCCTGCGCCTCCATCAGCGCGCGGAGCAGTTTTTCTTCGGACATATCGTCCGCTGCAGGCTTGTCGTTGTCGGCGCCCATCAGCAGAGCCATGGAATCATCTTCCGGCTCATCGACCTCGATCTGGGTCTGGTTGCTTTCGATCAGGCGTTCACGCAGCGAATCCGCGCTTTGGGTCTCGTCCGCGATTTCGCGCAGGGACACCACGGGGTTCTTGTCGTTGTCGCGCTCCACTGTCAGCGCGGCACCAGCGGAAATCTCGCGTGCACGATGGGCAGCAAGCATCACCAGCTCAAAGCGGTTGGGAACTTTATCTACACAGTCTTCAACCGTCACGCGGGCCATAGGCGAGTCTCCAAATCAAAAAGGGTCCAGAAGGCCGATATGTAGAACCATAGGAAAGCCTTGACAAGCGCAGATCCGCGAAAGCAACGCCTCAAAGCGGGGAAACTGCGGCGAATTCGTCCTTTGGCAAGGCTTTGCACATTTCATCGACGGTTTGATCCAGCACAGGATGGCACCAATCGGCGGCGATATCGCGCAGCGGAGCCAGGACAAAGGCTCGATCCTGTATACGCGGATGCGGCAAGATGAGCTGTTCGGGGGCATCCGACATCTGCTGATCCAGGGAGAGATCTTTCCATGCCAAAAACCCATCTCGGTCTGGCCGCACGACCGCGTCATATGCAATCAGATCGAGATCGAGGGTGCGCGTTCCCCAACGCTGCTCTCTCTTGCGCGCAAAACTCGCTTCAATGTCGTGGAGTTTCGCCAGCAAGGCATCTGCCTCCAGGTTGGTGCCAACTGCGATGGCGGCATTCACAAAATCAGGACCTGCACCGGCCGGGAAACAAGGCGTTTGGTAGAACCGTGACACAGCGGTCAGCTGAACCTCTGATTCGCACAAGAGTTCAATCGCACCTATGAGAGAGCGGACGACTGTTTGCTCGCCGATAGGCAGGTTTCCCCCCAAGGCTATAAGCGCCATTGACCGGAATTCGGACATCTCACCCCCTGTTTCTGCAAACTCCTAGCCTTGCGGCAAATGTCAAATAACCTACATTATGTCCACCTGTTTCGGCACATTTCAGCATTCACTCACGGACCCCTGCCGAAAACAGACTTACCGGAAGGACACATTTGATGTTTTACAAAGACGAACGGCTCGCGCTGTTCATCGATGGTTCGAATCTATATGCCGCCGCCAAAGCGTTGGGATTTGATATCGACTACAAATTGCTGCGACAGGAATTCATGCGCCGCGGCAAACTGTTGCGGGCCTTTTACTACACAGCACTGTTGGAGAACGACGAGTATTCGCCAATCCGACCATTGGTGGACTGGTTGCATTACAACGGTTTCACCATGGTGACAAAACCCGCCAAGGAATACACCGACAGCATGGGTCGGCGCAAAGTCAAAGGCAACATGGATATCGAATTGACCGTCGATGCCATGGAACTGGCACCCCGCGTTGATCACATCGTCTTGTTTTCCGGCGATGGTGATTTCCGACCTTTGATTGCCAGTCTGCAGCGGCAGGGTGTCCGGGTGTCTGTCGTATCAACAATCCGCAGCCAACCGCCGATGATCTCCGACGAACTGCGGCGCCAAGCCGATAACTTCATCGAGCTTGAAGAGTTGAAGGACGTGATCGGGCGTCCGCCCCGCGACCCTGGTGACACACGGCCATTGTCCCCTACCAACGACTAGACCCGACCAACGAAGATCCCAGGCCCTGACTGACCAGCCAGCGTCGACGCTGCAGCTACGCGGTTGGAGCTTGCAATCGGCAAACCCGGAGCGACTTTCCCAAAGCGCTGCGGGTTTTGCCATTTTTGCGGTCAGATTTGATCTACATTGGCTTGCCTACTGCACGCGCCAACAGACGCGGCCCCGCTAAATTTCAAAGCCAGCCTGACCGTCAAGGACTAGACCTTTGAAGGAGAAAGTCCTAGCTCTGGAGAGCAAGGAGACCGCGATGACCAAGCCAGCCCTCACCCTTTTTCTCGCTGCACCACGTGGCTTTTGCGCGGGTGTGGATCGCGCCATCAAGATCGTTGAAATGGCGATCGAGAAATGGGGCGCGCCCGTCTATGTGCGGCACGAAATCGTGCACAACAAATTCGTGGTTGATGGTCTTCGCGACAAAGGGGCCGTTTTTGTCGAAGAGCTGGATGAATGCCCGGATGATCGCCCAGTGATTTTCTCGGCCCATGGTGTGCCAAAGTCTGTTCCGGCAGAGGCCTCGGCACGGGAGATGATCTACGTGGACGCGACCTGCCCGCTGGTTTCAAAGGTCCACATCGAGGCGCAACGCCACGCAGAAAACGGCCTACAGATGATCATGATTGGTCACAAAGGTCATCCTGAAACCATCGGGACCATGGGACAACTGCCAGATGGAGAGGTCCTTTTGGTAGAAACCACTGCAGATGTGGAAAGCGTCACGGTCAGAGACCCAGATCGCCTCGCCTATGTCACCCAGACGACCCTGTCGGTCGACGACACAAAAGATATCGTCGAAGCCTTGCAAAACAGGTTCCCCAATATTGTCGGCCCCCACAAGGAAGACATCTGCTATGCGACCACGAACCGGCAGGACGCTGTGAAAGAGGTCGCGCCGAAGGCAGATGCCTTGCTGGTTGTTGGCGCGCCCAACTCATCCAACTCCAAACGCCTCGTTGAAGTGGGCGCAAAGGCAGGCTGCAACTATGCCCAACTCGTCCAGCGCGCCGACGATATTGATTGGCGTGCTCTGGAGGGGATCAAAACCGTCGCCATCACCGCCGGAGCCTCCGCCCCTGAGCTGCTGGTCAACGAAGTGATCGATGCTTTTCGCGCGCATTATGATGTCACGGTTGAAATCGTCGAAACCGCGATTGAACGCGTGGAGTTCAAAGTGCCCCGGGTTTTGCGCGCCTAAAACGCCTAAGCCAGGGTCGCATACACTGCTCGCTTGGCGATCGACGCGAGCGGTCTGGCGGTCGCCAATCAGTTGCCGCGCAGGCCCTTTGCTCCAAATTACATCTCCTCCACCGCGCCCCTCCGTTGTCCGGGATTGGGGGCTTTCGGGATCGAAACCCAACCGCTAGCGGCGTCATTGACAGTTGAACGGACTTGAACCCACAAGCTGCGGTAGGATAACCGCATAGGGAGATACCCTCCACTTGATGCTGCGGAGTTGACGAATGCGCCGAATACCCCTTGCCCCCCTACTGTTGGGTCTGGCTGGTCTGATACCCTTTGTGTGGGGCGCTGCGACACTGTCCTTTCCAGGATTGCTGACCTGGGGGCTGGATGCACTGGGCCCACGGTTTGTTGGCCCCTACATTCAACTCTCCTACGGAGCGGTTATCCTGAGCTTCATGTCCGGCGTGCTTTGGGGGTTTGCAACGCGAACCTCTGGCATGCGCGCGGCCGTGGGTTACGCCTTGTCGGTCATTCCTGCGCTCTGGGCCTTTTTCATGACCGGCGGTGGCCCCACTAGCGCCGCCGTGAACCTGATTTACGGGTTTGCCGGTTTGCTGTTGCTGGATTTCGCCTTTTACACATGGAAACTGACACCACCGTGGTGGATGCATCTGCGCCTTCTGTTGACGGTGATCGTTTTGCTTTGTCTTTCGGTCGGAGTGTATTTCTGATGACTGGCTCGTCGCTCACTGGGACAGATCGCGAAACACTTGATGTCTATGCTGCGCGGGCGCAGGATTATGTCGAACAAAATGAACGCGCGATGGAAAACGACCCGCAGCTTGCAGCCTTCATTGCAGCCTGTCCCAAGGGGGGCAAAGTGCTCGATTTGGGATGCGGACCTGGTGTCTCCAGCGCTGTCATGGCCAAAGCGGGGTTGGCACCGATTGCGATGGACGCGTCCGACGAGATGCTCAAACTGGCGGCCCGACACCGAGGCGTCACAACGCTGCTGGCCAGCTTTGACGACATCGACGGCGAAGATATCTACGACGGAGTTTGGGCCAATTTCAGCCTGCTGCACGCGCCGCGCGCAGCATTCCCTGGGCATTTGGCGCGGATCCGGCGCGTATTGCGCAGCCACGCTCCCTTCTACATCGCCCTGAAGCTGGGAACAGGCGAAGCGCGCGACCCGATTGGCCGACTTTACACCTACTACGAGGAAGAGGAATTGCTGCAGTTGCTTCATGCCGCTGGGTTCACGCCCCAAAACACTGTCCACGGCGAGAGCACTGGGTTGGACGGGACTGTCGCACAATGGATTTCGGTGGCCTGTCATGGCTGATCTGTTTGCCTATACCGACGGCGCCTGCTCCGGTAATCCAGGACCAGGGGGATGGGGCGCGCTGTTGCGGGCCATGGATGGCGATGCGGTCCTGAAGGAAAAAGAGCTCAAGGGCGGCGAGCCGGAAACCACCAACAACCGAATGGAATTGTTGGCGGCCATCAACGCTCTGGAGAGCCTGGCGCGCCCATCGACAATCACTGTGGTGACAGACTCCGCCTATGTGAAAAATGGCGTCACCGGCTGGATTCACGGCTGGAAGCGCAATGGCTGGAAAACGGCATCAAAGAAACCCGTCAAGAATGTGGAGCTGTGGCAGCGCCTGGACGAGGCACAGCGTCGCCATACCGTGACGTGGGAATGGGTGAAAGGCCACGCTGGCCACCCGGAGAACGAACGCGCCGATGAACTTGCCCGCGCGGGCATGGCACCGTTCAAACCCAACAAATCCAAAGCATGAGCATCCTCACGCTCCTCGACTATGCGTCAGTCCTGGTTTTTGCGGCATCCGGCGCATTGGTTGCAAGCCGTGCGCAGCTGGACATCGTCGGCTTTGCCTTTGTCGCGTGTTTGACAGCGGTCGGCGGCGGCACGGTCCGCGACCTCCTGCTAAACCGGGACACTGTGTTTTGGATTGCGGATCCAAACAACATCCTGATCGCAGGTGGCGCGGCAGTTGTGGTTTTCTTCACCGCTCATCTGGTGGAAAGCCGTCTGCGATGGGTGGTCTGGCTGGACAGCTTTGCGCTCGCCATTGCGGTGTCCGCTGGCACGGGCGCGGCATTGGTCAGCGACCAACCGGCCATCATTGTTGTGTTGATGGGCATGGCAACCGGCACCTTGGGCGGGTTGATGCGGGACGTTGTCTGCAACGAGGTGCCATTGGTGTTGAAACAAGGTGAGTTGTACATCTCCTGCGCCATGGCGGGTGCGATCTGCGCTGTTGTCGCGATCAGCTATGGGCTACCCACGCAATGGGCGCTGAGTGTTTGTGCCCTCACATGTTGGGTGTTGCGGGCAGGATCAATCGCGTTTGGCTGGCATTTGCCAGTCTATCGCTCGCGCCCACCCCGCAGTTGAAACGCGATCGAGACCTGCCTTCATTCAAAGCGCGCACCCTTCGCAAGCGGAAAGCCCCGCAGGAAAACCTCTCGCTCCTGGGCGCCTTTGCCGGGACGCTGCAGGCGCAGCAGTTCCACGGCGCCGTCGCCACAGGCGACAGACAGCGCATCATCCAAAACCGTTCCCGGCGCCCCGTTGCCATCGATCACACGAGAGGCGAGCAGTTTCACACGCTGCCCCTCCAATTCACACCAGGCACCCGGAAACGGCGATAAACCGCGGATCTGGCGATCTACCTCCACAGATGACTGCGCCCAATCAATGCGCGCCTCGGATTTGGAGATCTTATGCGCATAGGTCACCCCGTGTTGGGATTGCACCTTCGGGCTGAGGTCGGGCAATTGCTCGATCGCGCGCACGATCAGATCGGCACCCATGGCCGACAAACGATCATGGAGATCCGCAGTGGTTTCATCCGCTGCGATGTCCGTTGTCTGTTCCAGCAGCACAGGCCCGGTGTCCAAGCCCGCCTCCATCTGCATGATCCCTACACCCGTTTGGGCATCACCGGCCATAATGGCCCGGTGAATAGGGGCGGCCCCCCGCCATCTTGGCAGCAGACTGGCGTGAATGTTCAGACAACCGTGTTTTGGGGCGTCCAAAATGCTCTGAGGCAGGATCAGGCCATAGGCCACCACAACCGCGAGATCCGCGGCAAGATCTGAAAAGGCAGTCCGTGCTTCCGCGTCCTTGAAGTTGGCGGGATGGCGCACCTCAAGCCCCAGCGCCTCGGCCCGCGCGTGAACCGGTGTTGGCCGATCTTTCTTCCCACGTCCTGCAGGCCGGGGCGGCTGGCAATACACGGCTGCAATGTCATGGCCCGCTGCAACAAGCGCATCCAAGATCGGAACCGAGAAGTCGGGAGTTCCCATAAAAACAATGCGCATTCGCCGCCTCTTTTCCGTTGGCTTGCCCCCACAGAAGGGTGTCGTCAGCCGATTTAGTTCTTTGGTCGTGATCAGCCGTTCAGCTTTTTCGCTTTGCGCAGCAGCATATCGCGCTTCACCTTGGACAGGCGATCAAAATACATCTTGCCGTTCAGATGATCGATCTGATGCTGAACACTGGTGGCTTCGATCCCCACAAAATCACGTTCAACAACTGCGCCGGTTTCATCCATATAGCGAACCGTCACCGCACGTGGGCGTTTGATATTGGCTGATACACCGGGAAGGTTCGGGCTGGCCTCCTCATGCGCCCGCAATTCGACGGAGGCATGCAGCACCTCTGGATTGGCCAATCGCACCGCACGGCCACGCTCAGCCGAGCCATCCACAACCGCAAGACGCTGTAGGATACCAATTTGGTTGGCAGCCAGACCAACGCCGGGCATTGCCTCCATCGTGTCGATCATATCCTGCCAGATCTGAAGCGTTTCTTCAGTGATGGACGACACCTCTGCCGCACGGCTGCGCAGATGTTTGTCAGGCCAGGGCAAACAGGTACGAACGGTCATTTTGTGGTCTCCAAAAGTAAATGATAGGCCGCTTCGACCTCTTTGCGCACCGCAGCGGACACACGGTCAAACGTCACAAGACCATCAAGGTGGTCGTTTTCATGCTGGATGCAGATCGCATCAAACCCATCGAACCGTTGCGTCCGCCGTTCGCCCTGCAGTGTGGTCCATGCAACATCGACCCAATCGGATCGTTCCACATCCAGGCTTACGCCCTTGATGGACAGACATCCTTCGGGCCCGACAGTCATCATGGATGATCGGTCCAAGATCTCTGGGTTGATGAACACCATAGGCGTGCGTTCCTCGTCTTTCCAGGTGGTGTCCATGACGAACAAGCGCAGGGAGTGGCCCACCTGAGGAGCCGCAAGACCACGACCGGGCGCCGAATACATTGTCTCCAACATATCAGCGGCCAGATCCGCGATTTCTGACACATCGGTAGCCGGTTCAGCCACTGCTGACAGCACAGGATCGGGCCAGGCAACAATTTGCAAAACAGCCATCAGATGGCCCTTTCCTCGGCAGGTGCGCGTCCCAAACCGTCCATGGACGCGCGAAAGGCGTTAGCCCCTTGCACGCTCGCGCTTCAGCTTCTGCATCTTGCGGGTGATCATCTGGCGTTTCAGCGGCTTGAGATAGTCGATGAACAACTTGCCGTCCAAGTGATCGAGTTCATGCTGAACACAGGTCGCCCAAAGACCATCAAACGTTTCGCTGCAGGCGTTTCCATCGCGATCCATCCATTCCACATCGACCACCTTGGGGCGGGTGACCTCGGCGTATTGATCAGGGATCGACAAACACCCTTCTTCGTAGACGTTTGTTTCATCCGACGACGCCGTGATCTGCGGGTTGAACATGACCAGAGGGCGCGGGTTTTCATCACCCTCTTTCGCGCAGTCCAACACAATCAGACGATCCATCACACCAATCTGCGGCGCGGCCAGCCCGATACCCGGCGCGGCATACATGGTTTCCAACATATCATCCGCGAGACTGCGCAGCGCATCGGACATATCTGGCACCGGCGCGCAGACTTTTTTCAGACGGGGATCGGGGTGGATCAGGATCGGACGTTTCATGAGGCTGATTTAGGCCATTGCAGCCCGCCCTGCAACGCCCCCCTTGCGCCCAGCGCTGGCGGCGTTAGCTTCTGCGGGCACCAACGGAGTTTTCACCATGGATTTTGATACAGTCATCGATCGGCGCGGCACCCACTGCGCAAAATGGGATATGATGAGCGACCTCTACAACGTGCCGCAGGATGACGGGCTGGCGATGTGGGTCGCGGATATGGATTTCGCAGTTCCAGACGTCGTGACCAACAAAATGCGCGAGATGGCTGATCATGGTGTCTATGGCTATGTCAATTGCGATGGCCCCTACAAAGACGCGATCCGTTGGTGGATGCAAACCCGGCACGGCTGGGAGGTCGACGCCGATGCGATTTTCACCACAACGGGTCTGGTTAATGGTGTGGGCATGTGTCTCGACACGTTTACCAAGCCAGGGGATGGGATCGTATTGTTTACGCCGGTCTACCACGCCTTTGCCAAGGTGATCCGCAATGCGGGACGCCAGGTCGTGGAATGTCAGATGACCCAGACCAACGGGCGATACGAAATGGATTTCGACGCCTATGACGCGCAGATGACCGGGCAGGAGAAAATGGTCATCCTTTGCTCACCGCATAATCCGGGAGGGCGCGTTTGGACACAAGAAGAGCTGCGCGCTGTCGCTGATTTCGCCAAACGCCATGATCTGATCCTGCTGTCAGATGAGATCCACCACGATCTGGTCTATGGTGATGCGACGCATATCCCAATGCAGAACGCAGCCCCCGACATCACCGATCGGCTGCTGATGCTGACTGCCCCCTCAAAGACATTCAACTTTGCCGGCATGCATACCGGGCAGGTCATCATCCCGGATCCTGATCTGCGCGCTCAATTTTCCCGCCGGATGATGGCATTGGCGCTGGCGCCCAACTCTCCCGGGCAATGGGCAACCGCCTGTGCATACTCGCCAGAAGGTGCAGCATGGGTCGATGACTTGGTGGCCTACCTAGACGGCAACAGGAAGTTGTTTGATGCAGCCGTGAATGCGATCCCCGGTTTGCGATCCGTTGAGCTGCAGGCGACATATCTGGCGTGGGTGGATTTTTCTGGGACCGGTATGGAGCAGGCAGAGTTCACGGCGCGGGTTGAACAGGCGGCGAAGATTGCTGCCAACCATGGCACCACCTTTGGCACTGGGGGCGAATCCTTCTTGCGCTTCAACCTCGGCACACAACGGTCGCGCATCGAGGATGCTTGCAACAGATTGCGCGACGCATTCGCCGACCTTCAATAGGCGCGGCCTCTATACCAGCATTGCGAAACAGATCGGGACGCCCTTTGGGTGGGCGTCTCGTGGGCCATCCGGCGGGAAAAATCAGAACGAGATGTCTTCCCGACCGATCAGACCGATGGGCGCATCGGGTTTGCGATAAAAGTCGAGCGGAGCAGAATCCGCTGCCGGTGTCGCGCGTTTGAATTCATAAAGAATCTCATCGCCTTCAAAATTCGCAGCAACGATCAGACATTGGGACAGGTGGCGCGCGCCGTCATATAGATCAACAAGGCCGCGCAGCTGTGGCGCATTCTCTGCCTCAACAGAAAACCCATCCTTCCACATGCGCAGGACAGGAATGGTCTCCTCATCCACAGCAACCCGAAGGCGGCTCTTTTTTTTCAGCCCGTCAAGGCGGGCGGCATCCAGTGCATCCTGCACAGCTTTAGGCACATATGTCGTCATCGGACTGACCTTCCCTACTTTGACCCGCGTCGCGGTCTGGGCCATGCATTTCTGGCCATCAACGCTGCGGTTGAAGCTTCGCTCCTATCCCAAGGGTGCCTCGCAAATCGCTAAAATCAAGTGAACTTTTTGAAACAGGTCAATCGGTTGTTCCGGCAACACAGCCCCCCGTGTCAGGGGGCGCTCTGAAACTGTGCATCTGTGCAGGGAGGCTGCGCGCTGGTGATGCTGGGCGATAGCGCCACGAAATTCTAGGTTACCCCCATCAGTGAAAGGAGATCACCATGGGCCTATTGATTGACGGAGTTTGGCACGATCAGTGGTACGACACGGCCGCCAGTGGTGGCGCCTTCAAACGTTCTGCTGCGCAGTTTCGCAATTGGATCACCGCCGATGGGGCGGCCGGGCCCACTGGCAAAAGCGGCTTTGCCGCCGAGAGTGGCCGCTATCACCTCTATGTGTCGCTCGCCTGCCCCTGGGCACATCGGACATTGATTTTTCGCCAATTGAAAGATCTGACAGACCATATCTCTGTGTCTGTGGTTCATCCAGACATGCTGGACAAAGGATGGACATTTGAAACCGATGATGACGGCGCAACCGGTGACACTCTCTTCGGCAGCGCTTTTGCGCATCAGATCTACACCCGCGCAGATCCCAGCTATTCCGGTCGCGTGACCGTTCCCATCCTCTGGGACAAACAAACCAACACGATTGTCTCAAACGAAAGCGCCGACATCATTCGGATGTTCAACAGCGTATTCGACACACTCACTGGGAACACCACCGATTTCTGGCCCGAAGAGCTGCGCGAGCCCATCGAAGCCGTCAATTCCCGCATATATTCAACGCTGAACAACGGCGTCTACAAATGCGGTTTTGCCACGACACAGGCAGCTTATGATGCGGCTGTGGATCCGCTGTTTGACACCATGGATTGGCTCGAAGACATCCTGTCTGAGCATCGCTTCCTGCTCGGCGAGCGCCTGACCGAGGCGGATTGGCGTCTGTTCACAACATTGGTGCGGTTTGATCCGGTCTATCATCTGCATTTCAAATGCAATCGCCGTCGTCTGATCGATTATCCAAATCTCTGGGCCTATGCACGCGCGCTTTATCAACATCCCGGTGTGACGGACACGGTGGGGATGCAGCACATCGTGCGGCACTACCACTATAGCCATGAAACGATAAATCCGCACCGCATCATTCCCACCAACCCCGTTTTGGATTGGATGGAACCACACGGGCGCAGGTAACCAGGCTGCCTCGTGCAAAAAGATCTGGTTGGACAAAAGGATCTGGGAGGGCAACCCGCTGAACTAAAGCTCTCCCCTTTTCTGGGGAGTTGCTGACGGCGCAGCGCTATGGTTGCTTTTCCGCTCTTGTTACCCCATACCTCGACCCTAAGTCGGCATTGTGCCTGACCCGGGGTTGTGGCCCCTATTGTCCAAGGCGCACGATGACAGGCACATCCGAACTCAAGCCTCTCCCGAAACGAGATCACGGCGGAAACCTCAGCGCTGCTGCTGCACAGTACGGCGGCGCGCTGGATCAGTGGATGGACCTGTCCACAGGCATTAATCCAACACCCTACCCGGTCGGGACCATAACCGCCGCTGATTGGGGCGCGCTACCGGACGACGCCGCGCGCCAGGATCTGATCGAGGCTGCACGCGACTTCTGGAGTGTCCCGGCCAGTGCGGCGATCCTGCCAGCCCCCGGCGCCTCTGCGTTGATCGCTGCGATCCCGGCATTGGCCGAGCCACGTTGGGTCGAAATCACGACGCCGACATACAATGAACACGCCGCCGCATTTACCAATCACAACTGGCAGATCACGGCGCGCGGCCCGGCCGAGGCCCGTGTATTGGTCCATCCCAACAATCCCGACGGTCGCCTGTGGTCCGCACATGACGCCGCGTTTTCGCCGCTTGTGATCATTGACGAGAGCTTTTGCGATGTCTGCCCGGACCAAAGCTTGATCGAAATGGCGCGGCGGCCCGGCGTGATCGTTCTGAAGAGCTTTGGCAAGTTCTGGGGCCTCGCGGGACTGCGCCTCGGCTTTGCCATTGGTGATCCCGCATTGATCGAAGAGCTTGGCCGCATGCAGGGTCCCTGGGCTGTGTCTGGCCCGGGCCTGAGGATCGGCACCCGGGCCCTGCGCGATAAAACATGGGCCAACGAAACCCGCAGGTCACTGCACGCTGCGGCGCAGCGCCTCGATCAACTGATGACAGCTCATAAGGCCGACCTCGTTGGGGGGACCGATCTGTTTCGGCTCTACGAGGTGGATAACGCCGAAGACTGGCAAAAACGCTTGGCGCACTCCCAGATCTGGAGCAGGATCTTTCCGTATTCAAAAACACTTCTGAGATTGGGGCTGCCCGCAGACCAAGACTGGGAAAGACTGGAGAACGCTTTGTGACTACCCCCGCTTTGCTGGTTCCCGCGCTCATTCTGGATGCCATTTTTGGGGAGCCGAACTGGCTTTGGTCGCGCCTGCCACATCCGGCAGTTTTGATGGGCAAAGCTGTTGGCTATCTTGATCGACGGCTCAATCACGGCACATCCAAAAAAATCAAAGGGGTTGGCGCGCTTGTTGCTTTGGTTTCAGGGGCCGCGCTGCTGGGATGGGTTCTTTCGTTCTTCGGACCCTTTGTCGAAATCCTGATAGCGGCAATTTTGCTGGCGCAGCGGTCTTTGTGCGATCATGTATCAGCTGTTGCACAAGGCCTTCGCCAAAGCCTTGCGGACGGGCGGTTCGCCGTTTCCATGATCGTCAGTCGCGACACCGCAACGATGACGGGCCCGCAAGTTGCCCGTTCCGCAATTGAAAGTGGTGCAGAGAATTTTTCCGACGGGCTCGTTGCACCCGCCTTTTGGTTCATTCTGGCCGGTCTGCCGGGTATCCTTATCTACAAGATTACCAACACCGCCGACAGCATGATCGGCTACAAAACTCCGCGGCACCAGGACTTTGGCTGGGCGGCTGCGAGGTTTGACGATCTTCTCAACCTCATACCTGCTCGGCTCTCAGCTGTGTTGATTGCACTCGTCGGTGGACAACTGCGACATTGGAGAGCAATTGCGGCTGATGCGCGCAAACACCGCTCTCCGAATGCCGGCTGGCCAGAGGCCGCCATGGCCCGGAGCATCGATGTCTCGCTCGCGGGACCTCGATCATATGATGGTGAAATGCAGAGCTTTCCGTGGGTCAATGAAGGCGGTTCCAAAAGCAGCAACGCCCACAGCATTGAACGTGCCGTTTCAGTATTGTGGCAGGCCTGGGCCGTCGGGCTGTTTCTCTTGGTTGCCATTGTACTGCTGTTCTAGCTAACTAGGCGCAGTTGCACCCAAAAGGATCCGTTTTCGTGTTGCGTAACAGTCTCATTGCTTTTCTCGCTCTTATTGCTCTGCCCATTTCTGCCCAGGCGCAGTGTGGCGGCAATTTCACATCCTTTGTGACGTCACTGAAAGAAGAGGCGCTGACAGGCGGGTATGATCGCGCAACAGTGAACCGCTTTTTCAAAGGGGTTCAGAAAGACGCCGCCGTGTTAAAAGCGGACAGGGCGCAGGGTGTGTTTCAAAAACCCTTTGTGGAATTCTCCCGTCGCCTGATTTCCCAAAACCGCATCGACCGGGGCAAGGCAATGTCTCAGAAATATGATGCGATTTTTCGTCGGATCGAAAACACCTACGGCATTGATCGCGGCGTGCTGCTTGCCTTCTGGGCCTTTGAAACGGACTATGGCGCGGTGCAAGGCAATTTCAACACATTGAACGCTCTGATCACGCTAGCCCATGATTGCCGCCGACCGGATCTGTTTCGCCCGCAGATTTTTGCCGCGCTGGAACTCTATGCCGATGGTGACTTCGACCCGCGCAAAACAACGGGTGCATGGGCTGGTGAAATTGGCATGGTGCAGATGCTGCCGAAGGACATTCTGGAAAACGGCGTTGATGCGGATGGCGATGGTCATGTCCGACTGAAGACATCCGCCCCGGATGCGTTGATGTCAGGGGCAAAAATGCTGTCCAGTCTTGGTTGGACCGCTGACGCCCCTTGGCTACAGGAAGTGACCATTCCGGCTGATCTGGATTTGCGCAAGACCGGCGCGTATCGGAAGCTGAATGTCTCAGACTGGAAGGCCATGGGCATCACGCCACGCAGCGGGCGCCTGGCCGCCCCAGGTGTGAAAGCTGCGCTGATCCTGCCACAAGGCCACAAAGGCCCGGCTTTCTTGGCCTACCCGAACTTCGATGTGTATTTCGAATGGAACCAGAGTTTTACCTATGTTTTGACCGCAGCCTATTTCGCAACCCGGCTGTCTGGTGCTGAGCGATTGGACGTAGGCTCACCCGATCCGGGGCTGAATGGCGCGCAGATGAAGCAACTGCAACGCAAGCTGCAGGCAAAAGGATATGATGTCGGTGATATCGACGGGATCCTGGGGGCGCGCACCCGCCGCGCAGTCCAAAAAGAACAGGAACGGTTGGGGTTCCCTGCTGATGCCTGGCCCACCCCTGCCCTGCTTGCAAAGCTCTAAACTCAGCGAGGCTACCGGACGGGAAACCGTTCCCCCGTTTCGGTGATCACCACCGTCCGGCCGCCGCTGACGACAAACAGATCACAACGTGAAGCGCCATTGACGAAGGTCACACAGACACTGCCGTCCGCGGCGATGTGATAGGTGCCCCATGCGGTGCCTCCCCCGTTCACTGCGGAATATGTGTATGAATAGGCGCCATCAGAGCCAAAGCGCGCCTCTCCGTCGTCGAAAAAGACAAACGCCTGCCCTGGCAACCCTGACAGCGCATCAGCACTATAGGGCGCGTCACTATCCCTGAGAGACCAGTTTACGTTGTCGGGCGGCGCAGTGGTCTGCGCCGCAGACGCGACCGGCAAAGAAATTAAAGCTGTGAGAAAGGCTATCAGACGCATATCCCAAATCTAGCAGGAATTGCCGGTCTGGCATGTCACGTTTCAGTCAGACACGGCAGCAAGGCTGAGCCCCTTCTGACCAAACCGCCACACTACAAACTGCGCCACCCTCACCAATCGATCAGGGTTTCGAAATCCTGCACCAGTCGAGACCAAATCCCCAGAAGCTCGGCAAAATCATCCGCGCTCATCCCATCGTTGCCGAGGAACACATCCAGCTCGATGCGCGCGGAACCCTCGTCTGAAACATAAGCGCGTCCAAATCTGTTTTCGGTGTTCCAATCATTGATTTTCGACAGCCGAACGCTGCCATCAGTTTGATAGCCCGAGAAAAACTGGATCGCGTCACAGCGGGTGTTGTCCGTGCAACCGTAGAAGTAAATTGAGAACTCATTGCCATAGTAATTGACTGAAATATTCGGATCACCGACATCATCCGTTGTCACATCGTAGGCCACGCCCTCTTCGTCAAAAAACTGCGCAATGGTCTGCGGGTCTTTCGCGACGATGTCTTTTGCCTCCGCAAATGTCGGGAGCGCCAAGGCCAATACGGCAACAACAATTGAAAAATACTTCATGCCAATTCCTACTATTTCTTCACCAAATTCGCGGAGTGTCCTGCACTCTTGCGACCAATCATGCAACCAGGGCTTCGGCCTTTTTCAAGTCCACTGACACCAACTGGCTGACACCTTTTTCCTGCATGGTAACGCCAAACAACCGGTCCATGCGTGCCATCGTCACCGCGTGATGGGTGATGATGAGGAACCGGGTGTCGGTCTGTCGGCACATTTCGTCCAGAAGGTCGCAAAAGCGGGTCACATTTGCATCATCCAGAGGCGCGTCAACCTCGTCCAGAACACAAATCGGCGCGGGGTTAGACAAGAACACCGCAAAGATCAGGGCCATGGCCGTCAACGTCTGCTCACCACCCGACAACAACGACAGGGTGGACAGCTTCTTGCCCGGCGGCTGGCACATGATTTCAAGGCCCGCATCCAGCGGATCGTCACTTTCGACCATAACCAAGTTTGCTTCGCCACCGCCAAAAAGATGGGTGAACAACATCGCGAAATTGGTGTTCACTTCCTCAAACGCGGTGAGCAATCGCTCCCGTCCTTCCCGGTTGAAGTTTGCGATGCCAGCCCTCAGGGTTTTGATCGCCTCTTCCAGGTCGGATTTCTCGCCCACCAGTTGGTCGTGCTCCTCCTGCACGACGCGCGCATCCTCTTCTGCCCGAAGGTTTACCGCCCCAAGCGCATCGCGCTGGCGCTTATGACGATTGACCTCCGCCTCCAGCTCTTCTGCGCTGAGCATATCGTCCGGATCGACGTCCAATTGGCGGGCCAGATCCTCCGGCACCGATTGCTGCTCGTCTCTGATCCGGCCCTCGGCCAGAGCGACTGTTTCGCGTGCTGCATCACAACGCGCTTCGGAACGCGCACGCGCTTCGCGCGCTTCGGAAGCGAGCCGCGCGCATTCACGCTCGGCATGAACAGCGTCGCGCAACGTGGTCTCGGCCCCGACCAGCGCATCGGCAGCCTCGGCCTTGCGCGCCTCGGCCTCTTCGATGGCGCTCTGCAACTCCTGTCGGGTTTCCGCGATCTGATCAGGGGCTTCCAGCGCTTCTTCCAGATCTTCCTGTGTGGCCTCACGGCGGTCGCTCAGCTCAGCAATGCGACGATCGGCACTCTCCAACCGGTGGCGCCAGCCAGACAGCTCGGTTGTGACTTGCTGACCACGGGCCAGGCGCGCCTCGCCTTCGCGGCGCAGCTCATCATGACTGGAGCGATGGGTCAGCATGGTGATGCGTGCCGCTTCGACAGTTTGCTTGACATCTTCAACCGCGGCACGCGCGGCATCCAAATCGCCCAACTCAGCCTGGGCACTGCGGGCGCTTTCCAGTTGATCGCGCGCTGCGGCAGCATCCTCGTCATGGCGCGCGACCGCGATGGCCAGAGTCTCCAGCTTCCCCTCTGACAGGTTGCGATGATTCTCGGCGCGACTTAGGGCTCTGGCCGCATCTGCGACCCGTTGATCCGCAACCCGCCGCGCTTCTCGCGCGGCCTGATCCTTGGCTGTGGCATCAGACAAGTGACGCACAAGAAGGTCATGCGCAGCCTGCGCCCCCTCTGCGCGAGCGGTTGCATGGGCCAGATCCTGTTTCAAGCCCTCCAACCGGTTCATCTGTTCCAACCGCAGCGCGGCGGCGCTCGGGGCGTCCTCAGCCCAGGCGCGATAGCCATCCCAGCGCCACAAGTCGCCTTCTTGGGTGACCAATCGCTGGCCTGGTCGCAATTGCGAGTGCAACGCCAGAGCCACATCACCATCAACCAGACCAACCTGCGACATACGCCGCATCAACGCGGGCGGGCAATCCACATGATCTGCCAAAGACGTGACCCCATCAGGCAGAGCTGCGTCTGCTTCATAAGGGGGAAGTGTCACCCAACCGCTTGGCCCATCAGCCGCTGCCAAAGGTGCGCGCAGATCATCCATCAGTGCTGCGCCCAACGCCTTTTCAAACCCCGGCGCAACCCGCATTTCGTCCAAGACATGGCCGCTCTCTGCGGTGTCGCGCTCCACCAGTTTGGCCAAGGCAGACACCTCTGCGCGCAAAGCACCCAATTCACCTTCGGCTTCAGACCTTTGCGCGCGGGCGGTGGCTTCGCGGGCCTGCAGTTCGCTGCGGTGTTCTTCTGCGGCTGCCAGTGCCTCTTCGGCGTGTTCAGCGGCCTCGCGCAGCTCTTCTTCAGCAGAGATTGCGGTTTCCAGATCATGTTCCGCTTGATGCAGCGTTTCTCGCGCCTGTCGCGTCGCCTCACGCGAGGCGCGGCCCTCTTCATCGGCGCGTTGCAACGCGCGTTGCCCATCTTCGACCTGCCGCTGAGCGGTCTGATGGCGCGCAGACAAACGCGCAACATCTTCGGTCAATCCGGTCAGATGTTCCTCACGGGCCTGCAAGATACTGCCAGCTTCACGGGCGCGTTCCGCGGCCTCGGCCAACCGGTCATCATGACCTTCGCCTGCACGGGACAGTTCCCGTTGCTCCCATTCCAACCGCTCGATGGTTTCGCCCGCATCCCGGTTCAGGCCGCTTTCCCGTTCAATGTCGCAGCCTAGCTGAGCCACTCGGTTGGTCAAGGTCTCAATCGTTGTCTGCGCTTGCTGCTCCTGATCGCGCAACGCGTCGCGTTGCACAATCAAACGCTGTAACACCGCTGCGGCGATGGCTTCTTCTTCGCGCATGGGAGGCAGTTTTGCTTCCTCCTCCAGGCGTTTGGCTTCGGCAGCGCGGGTCAGCGCATCCGCCTTTGCCGCCTGGGTTTCCCGCAAGCGCAGGATATCTTCGGCCTCCAGTCGCGCGTCATCCGCATCACGCCAGCGGCGATAGAGCAACATGCCCTCTGCCTTACGCAGCTGTTCCCCGATATCGCGATAGCGCTGTGCCTGCCGGGCTTGCCGCGACAGCTGTGCCAGTTGCGCGGCCAACTGCTCGATCACATCATCGACCCGCAACAGATTGGCCTCAGTGTTCTTCAGTTTCAGCTCTGCCTCATGGCGCCGCTGATAAAGCCCGGAGATACCAGCTGCCTCCTCCAGGATACGGCGACGCGCCTTCGGCTTTGCATTGATCAGCTCGGCAATTTGCCCCTGGCGCACCAATGCCGGTGAATGCGCCCCGGTGGAGGCATCAGCAAACAACATCTGCACATCACGGGCGCGAACGTCCTTGCCGTTGGTTTTATAGGCGCTGCCCACATCGCGAGTGATGCGGCGCATGATCTCGAGGTTGTCGCTTTCGTTGAACCCAGACGGCGCAAGACGTTCGCTGTTGTCCAAGAGCAGGCTGACTTCGGCAAAGTTACGGGCTGGACGGGAGTTTGTGCCTGCAAAGATCACATCCTCCATCCCGCCGCCACGCATGGCCTTGGGCCGATTTTCCCCCATCACCCAACGCAATGCCTCCAACAGGTTCGATTTACCACAACCGTTCGGGCCCACGACGCCAGTCAAACCGTCTGCAATCAGCAGATCGGTTGGGTCTACAAAGCTCTTGAAGCCGTTCAATCTGAGTTTCGAAAAGCGCAATCGTCTGCCCCGTCTGTCTTTAGCAGTCTAGTTTCGCGGGGTTGGTACATGACTGTCAATTCGGCTGCCTCCCAAATCAGCCTACAATCAGCGGGATTTGGAGCATATCCTGTGGATAAAACCCGTTTTCCAACCTTATCTGCCCCGGCATGACAATTCCGCCAGTAGTACGGCCTGATCACCCAGAACGCGGCTCACCTTGCAACCTGTCGCGATTTCGACGGCGCGTTTCGCTCGATCTTTGATCGGGCCAAGCGTGGAGCATATTGGGGCGTGATCCGCACCGCCTCCGCAAGATCACCGCGACGACGCACCTCAAACCGGCTGGTTTCGACCTCGACCACCACATGCGGTGAGGCATGAAAATAGCCACTGGCAGAACTGCAAGCGGTCAGTGCAAGCGCAGAAACCACAACTTTCGCATACTGCCGCAAACCCAGAGAGGCCATCGTGTTCGCTCCGGAATGATCAAGGATCATATTCATCTTAAAACTGTAGCGCATTCTGTTCGCCGTCCAAAACAGAAGCCGCGCATATACCCCCGCGTGCTACGTGAACACTTGCAGCCGCTGCCACAGCGTGGTCATATGTTTTGACCAATACTTCCCAGCCAGATCTGCGTCTTCATGCCCTTTCACAAAGTCCAACCAGAGAAACTCTCCGCCTCCGTTGTTCGGCAGATTGAACAATTCATCCTCAGGGGTGTGCTCAATCCAGGTGAACGGTTGCCAGCGGAACGGGAATTGGCCGAACGGCTCGGCGTTTCGCGCCCGTCTTTGCGCGATGCTCTGGCGGAGTTGCAACAACGCGGCCTGTTGATCTCTCGCGCTGGCGCAGGCGTTTTTGTTGCGGATGTCTTGGGATCAGCCTTCTCACCGGCTCTGGTGCAGCTGTTTGCCAGCCACGACGAAGCTGTATTCGACTATCTGAGCTTCCGGCGCGACATGGAAGGGCTAGCTGCAGAGCGCGCCGCGCGGTTTGGCTCCGACTATGATCTGCAAGTCATCCAAGCCATTTACGACAAGATGGAAAAAGCCGGTGATCCGGCCACATCCGAAGAAGCTGCTGCATTGGATGCCAAATTTCATTCTGCCATTATGGACGCCAGCCACAATGTGATCATGCTGCATATGATGCGGTCGATGTTTGACCTGCTTCGGGAAGGCGTTTTTTACAATCGTCGGATCATGTTCCAGCAACACACAACACGGGATGCGCTGCTGTCCCAGCATTGCGCGATCAACGCAGCATTGCAGGCACGTGATCCGGACGCCGCCAGAGCCGCGGTTGAAGCTCATCTTGACTATGTGAAGCAGGCGTTGATTGACCAGCAGCGCGCGGAGCGAAATGCGGATATCGCGCGGCAAAGACTGCAGCGGGAAATTGGACAACCGTAGATAGGTGTCACCGTCGGCAGATGTGATTCGGCGCGAAGCGCATAGCAAGACTTGGCCGCTTTTCCCTAACCAATTGCTCTACATAGAAAACTCCGGCTCCGCCTATCCCCGCTGCCTATAAATCAAATGGAAAGCTCTTTGTCTTATACCGCACTCACCCCAAAACCCGAAATTTTTCGTGTGTTATGACCCTGAAGTTGTCTGAGACCTGATCTCGGAATGTTTTCCACTCTTTGGGGATGGTTTCGCGGAAGAATCTCAGGATCGCATCGGCGAATTGCTTT
>NZ_JAJDWC010000146.1 GCF_022825805.1 Phaeobacter sp. | reverse complement strand
CCCGCTTCGACGCGTGCGAACGCAGCAGCCCAAATCTCCAGTCGCCTACGGCTCGTTCCGATTTGGGCTGCTGCGGTACTAACTGAAGCGGACAATTGGCATGTTACCTACACCGGACAATTCAGAATGTTCTCGACATGCAAATCACTGTGGGACGGTTACCCATTTGTGACTAGGACGTGGATTATGTTTGCGCTATCGGCAGAGTTACGCCGACAGATCGCTGCCTACAGCCAAGTCATCGATTCTGGGCTGAGTTGGTCGGGTTTCTCGCCGCGCGCGACCAGTATCCGGATGTAATCAGGAAATGCGGAAATTGTCGCCCAGATAGACCCGGCGCACATTTTCATTCTCGACCACTTCGGCCGGTGAGCCAGACATCAGAACCTGACCGTCATGCAAGATATAGGCGCGGTCCACAATCTCGAGTGTTTCACGGACATTATGGTCGGTGATCAAAACACCGATCCCGCGTTTTTTCAGATCCGCCACGAGATGCCGAATGTCACCGACAGAAATCGGGTCGACCCCGGCAAAGGGTTCATCCAACAACAAATATTTCGGATCGGCAGCCAGACAACGGGCAATTTCAACCCGGCGTCTTTCACCACCAGACAGAGCCAAGGCAGGCGCCCGGCGCAAATGTTCGATAGAAAAATCAGACAGCAGCTCTTCGAGCCTTTCCCGCCGTTTGTGCGCATGTTTCACGGCAATATCGAGCACCGAGGAAATGTTGTCCTCAACCGACAGACCACGGAAGATCGACATCTCCTGCGGCAGATAGCCGATGCCCATCCGCGCACGGCGATACATCGGCAGTGAGGTCACATTTTGCCCGTCAATCGTGACGGTGCCCGCTTCGGGGAAAACCAACCCAGCAATCGCGTAAAAGCTGGTGGTTTTGCCAGACCCGTTTGGACCAAGAAGGGCAACGACTTCACCGCGCTCCAATGTCATGGAGACATCCCGGATCACCACCTTTTTGCTGTAAGATTTACGGAGACGATCAATCCGCAGCCCAGAACTGCCTTCGGTCACTGTCAGAGAAGGTTTGGCCATCAATCGCTGCCGCCGTTCAAAATGGTCTTCACCCGCCCAGACAAGCTGGCGGTCCCGTTGGTCAGGTTAACAACCAGCCGATTGGAGGTGAGCGTGCCTGTCCCTTGACTCAGTAGGACATTTCCGGTCATCACAATGGTGCCGGAATCAATGGAATACTCCGCCTGATCCGCCTCGGCCGCATCTGGGCCATTCACCAGCAGGACACGGCCAGAGGCTGACAGGCGATCAATGCCCGTGCGACCGGTTTCATCCTGTTTGTAGACAACCAGCACGTCATTCGCAGACAGCCGCATGACACCCTGAATGATCAGAACATTGCCAACAAACCGGGCCGACCCATCGGCTTGATTGACGTCCAGACTGTCAGCCGTGACCTCAACAGGGTCGGATGGATCCGCTTTCAGCGCGCCAAATGCAATAGATGTCGCCTGAGCATAGGCCGCCGCTGACCACAGCGCCAAAGGCAAGCAGAACATCAATACGCGCAAATAAGACACAAGCTATCTTTCCGATTGTTGGGGATCGTATATCAGCTTGACCCCTTTGTTGAAAACCATATGTGCCGGCCCGCCTTCGGTTTTTGTGTCGATCCGCATAGCACCGGCCTGCAGAGATCCAAAAACACCCGTGGCTTCCACCGGGCCTGGACTGTCGACCTGGATACCATCCAAAGCCGCGTTCAGGTGATCTGTGACGACTTGAAGACCGTCCGCAGTGGAAAGCGCAACATTGCCAGTAAAACTTGCGATCTGGCGATCCGGGCGAAGACGACCGGTGTCAGATCGCAACGAAAAGGACCCGCCGCTTTCAACCCGGATCTCCGCCTGCAAATCAATCGCTGTCGCCGGAGTATCTGCGTTGCCGGGCAAAGCAGATTGCGCGCTGAGCATGATCTCGTCGCCCTGCGCGGTCGTTCCAGAAAAAAACGGTGCGGTGATCTGCTGGCCTTGGGTGCGATCCGCCAAATCCTGCTCCGCAAACGGTATGACGGCTTCGGTTTCGACACCCCGCGACAACAAAAACACGGTCGACATCAGCGCAAGCGCCATCAGTGGCAACAAGACCTTCAGATAGGCCACAAGGCGGGAATATCCGTCCATGCCGCCCCCGCCCCGTTATCCCAGGCCAACCCGCAGGCAGTCATGGATATGCAACAGACCAATCGCGGATTTCGCTGCAGAGGTCTCTTGGACCACGAACAGACAGGTGATTTTGCGGTCGTTCATCACAGCGACCGCTTCTTCGGCCATTGTATCTGCGATGATCGTCGTTGGATCGGCTGTCATGACATCTGCCGCGGTTTTATCAAGCAGGCCATCCATGTGGCGACGCAGGTCACCATCTGTGATGATCCCAACCAAGGTATCGGCATCATCAACCACACCGGCGACGCCAAACCCCTTTTGACTGATTTCAATCAATGCATCCGACATGGGGGTGTCGCTGGTCACCAGAGGCAATGCCTCAACACCATGCATCAGATCCCGCACGCGCGACAACTGGGCACCCAGCTTGCCACCAGGGTGGAACGCCCGAAAGTTCTCTGGTCGGAAATCGCGATGCTTCATCAACGCAATGGCAAGCGCATCCCCCATCGCAAGCGTCAGAGTGGTTGAGATTGACGGCACCATGCCAAAACCGCAGGCCTCACCGATGGCCGGGATTTGCAGATGGACATCTGCTTCCTGCATCAGCGTGCTTTCCATACGGCTGGACAGGCCAATCAGCGGAATGCCAAAACGCCGGGTGAACGCGAGGAGATTGGCCAGTTCCGGGGCTTCGCCCGAATTTGAAATCGCCAGAACCACATCTTCCGTGGACAACATGCCCAGATCACCATGGCTGGCTTCGGCCGGATGGACAAAATAAGCAGGCGTCCCGGTTGATGCCAGGGTCGCCGCGATTTTGTGCCCAATATGCCCGGACTTGCCAATGCCGCTGACAATGACACGGCCCTTTGCCTTCAGGATCAATTCCACCGCTTCGGCAAACCTTGGATCCAGATCCGCCGCCAGCGTTTGCAGCGCTTTCGCCTCGTCCAGGATGACCTGGCGGGCGGTTGTCAGAAATGTTTCAGCGTCGGTCATGAGTGAGCAAAGATATCTGTTTCAGGCCAGCCAGCGAGGTCCAGTTTGGCACGCATCGGTAAGAAATCAAAGCAAGCCTGCGCCATCTCGCTGCGCCCCTCGCGCTCCAGGCGTTTGTTCAGGGCTTCCCGCAAGCGGTGCAGATACAATACATCCGATGCGGCATAGTCCAACTGCGCGTCAGTCAGCTGAGCCGCACCCCAGTCGCTCATTTGTTGCTGTTTAGAGATATCAACAGACAGCAGTTCCTGGGTCAGATTCTTGAGCCCATGGCGGTCCGTATATGTCCGCACCAAACGGCTGGCAATTTTTGTGCAATAGACCGGCGCCGCCAACGCACCAAACGCGTTGTACATCGCTGCAATGTCGAACCGGCCAAAATGGAAAAGCTTCAAAACCTTGGGGTCTTCCAGCATGCGGCACAGGTTTGGTGCCTCGGTCTGTCCAATCGACACCTGCACGATATGGGCGTTTCCGTCGCCACCAGACATTTGGATCACACACAGCCGATCCCGATGCGGATTAAGCCCCATGGTCTCGCAATCGATTGCAACAATTGGTCCCAGATCAAGCCCGTCCGGAAGGTCGTTTTGATACAGAAAGTTAGCCAAGCTGCGATCCTTTGTGTCTGTCGTTTTGGCGAGGTTCGGACCCGAAATAGGGTGAAGTCAGCTCAAACTCAACTGCTGCTGCAAGCAAATCTCCCCGTTCTGAGGCGCGCAGCCGCAAGCCCTGTCAGCTTTTGACCCTCTGGCTCTGGCCTCTCTTATCAACATATCGGGCCAGATCTTGGTGCTGGTGCCGCTGAAGGGACTCGAACCCCCGGCCCCATCATTACGAATGACGTGCTCTACCATCTGAGCTACAGCGGCACATCCCTGTGATCACACCACAGAGCGTGGCCAGAACCACCTGTGACCGGCACTAGCAGTCGAAAATCAAACAGAAAAGATCTATTTGGCGTCTTTCATTTCAAAGACATCATCATCTTTCTTTTCCGCCTGGTCAGGGTCCGTTGGCTGTTCCGCAGTATCCAGCAATTCCATATCCGCCATCGGCTCAGCCGACGCTGCGGCCCCGGCAGCATCAGGTGTCAGCAAAGGCAACACCTGCGCGCTGGTCGCACCCAGAACTTCGGCTGTTTCTGGCCGTTTCCAGCTGAGCGTATCAAAGCTCGAACAGTTCTCGCAAACCGGGGCCCATTCGGCATGGATGTGATTGCAGTTGTTGCAGAGCCATTGCGGCCCCCGCGGTGCTGTCAGCGCCCGTGTGAGCCAGCCCTGCACAATCGCGTCGCTGGCACCTTCGCCTTTTTCGATGGCAGCCATCAGCGTCAAGGCCCGCATATCCGGAGCCTGCTCGACCAGGTCGCCCAGCGCCCGACGCGCTTCTGGAAACTCTTCGGCAACGATGTGCAACTCTGCCATCAACAGTCGCGTTTCAGAATGTGTCGGCGCCAAGCGAGACAGCTGCACAAACCGTTTCACACGCTGCTGCGGTGTTTCATCCGGCTCCAACTCTGCGAAAGCCTGGGCCAAATCGGGATGAGGCTGTGCCTCCCACGCTTTCTTCAGGATACGGATCGCGTTACGGTTCTTGCCACGCTGGCTATAGGCGCGTGCTGCCATGGCCGCCGCAGGCACCAGATCCGGCGATAGCCGATTGGCTTCGATGGCCTGCTCCTGCTGGTCCACAGTCATCCCGTCATCAAGGATGGATTTGGATGCCGACAACGCCAAAACAGCATCCCGACGCTTGAAGACATCCCGCGGCATGGTGCCTGTTTTCAGCTTGGTGGTCAGTGTTTTGCGCGCACCAACCCAATCTTTCGAACGGGCCTGCAAGGTCAGGAGCGTATCCTGAACCTCTTCATGCTTGGGGCGCAGAGCCAGAGCTTTCTCCGCCAATTGGCGGGCCGTATCCGTATCTCCTTCGGACAGCTTTTGCTTCATAATCCCGCGCACACCGACAAATCGGGTCGTTTGGTTGCCGACCAAACGCTTGTAGGCTTCGGCGGCCTTCTGTGTATCGCCGGCCAGCTCCGCCGCCTGCGCCGTTAGCAAATCTGTCAATTCCGGTTTGGCCAGATATTTCTCAGCCCGCGCGGCTTTTGCCATCGCCAGACGACCTTCGCCCGATGCCAGCGCCATCAACCCATCTGACAGTGCTTGATAGCCTTTTTGCTGACGACCTTTGTCCCAATACCGTGAAAGCGCGGTTTCATCACCGTTCAGGAAGCGCAAAGTCGCCACCAACAAAGCCACCAGTTTAAAGAAAACCCAAACCGCAGCGACCAACACAACAAGGGCAATAACCGATTGCAACGCGCTGAGCGTGTATTCCGTATCCGCAACGGTAATTTGGATGCCGCCGGCTGTTTCGGTCAACAACGAGGCCCCAAAAGCCAGAAGCGCAACGATGGCAACAAAGACCAGAATTTTCAACAATGACCAGAGCATGGCAGCTTCCTTATTTGGCGTTCAGGCTTTGGGCCAATTCATCAACTGCCAAAACAGCAGCTAAGCGGGCCTGCGCAGCACTTTCCCAATCCGCCAGTGGAGCGCGGGCGGATTCTGGAAAAGCAGATAGTTCGTCAAGAGCGAGACGCAGATCGCCTGATTTCACAGCGGCTTCGGCCCGCGAAAGAATGGCGTCCGGGTCATCGCCGTCTTTGGGGGCAACCGATCTGGCCCCCAATTGACGGCGCACATAATCTGCCAGACTGGCCGTTTCGGTATTGTTCGTCCGCGCCAGCGAAAGCGCAGAACGCGCCGCGGGGGCAAAGCCATCCTGCAAAGCCGCGAGCGTGCTGACACCGGATTCAGCTGCGCCGCTGACAGCATTTGGCACCGAAACCCCCAGTTGTTCCAACTCTGTCGCAATCGCAGCGAAGCCCTGGCCCAGATCTACAGACGCGCGCAAGCGGGCGAGAGCGGTCTGTGCCGCGGCAACCCGCGCTGCTTCTGCGCTGGCCTGCTCAAGCTGTTGGGCATCCGCCAACATCTGTTCCACTTCTGCACGTTGCGCGGCAAATCCGTCCTGCAGCTTGGCCAGCTCCGCTTCGAAGGCTGCGATAGCCTCGGGATCAGCGCCAGGGACAGTTGGGCGGCTTTCCAGTGCATCCAACCGCGCAGAAAGCGCCTGCAAGCGATCTGTGACCTCAACGCCCGGCGCGTCGGAACCACCGCTTGGTAGGTCATTCACAGCACCTTCAACCGCATCAATCCGCTCTTCCAGTGAGGACAGAGAGGAAGGCGTCTGATCAGCCAGGCGGCTTTCCAGTTCAGCGAGTTTGGACTGAAACTGATCTTGCGCCGCTTCAAAAGTCTGTAGATCAACGGTTGGCGCAGATCGCAGAGCGGATGGCAGCACTCCATCAAGTAGGGTGCTTTGCCCCGCGACAAAACCAAACCCAGCAGCAACCAGCCCGCCAAGGAATGCCGTAAAGAAGCCCCCCCGCCGCTCGATCACCCGCTCGGTCTGCGGGGGAGTGGCCGGACCCGGAGCCACCGTTGAGGCGACATCCTGATCTGTATCAGAGCCAGGGTCAGAAACAGTCTCCTCAGCGACGGCTGGATCATCCTGTGGGTCGGAGTGTTCAGCGGACGTATCGGTGGCCTTCGCATCGCTCAGCGTGTCTTGATCAGACGCCTGTTCCTGCTGTTCAGGTGCAGAAACGTCATCCTCAGCGTTTGCTATGGAGGTGTCGATGTCGGCCGGGGCGTTTTCTGCCTGAGTGTCCTGAACAGAACTCTCTTCCGATTGCTTTTTGTCAGCCACGCCGACGCCCCCCTCGATTCTCAAATGTCATTCCACCAACTCACGCCCAAGGTTACTGCGCCTCTGCGCCACCCTCAACCCGGGCCAAACACAATGCGGCATCGCGCACCATGTCGCGCATAACCGGAGCCGTTGGCGCCGTGCATATCTTCAGGTCGGCGGCTTTCATACCCATCAGTGGTTCGGCAACCGCGTTGCTAAAGGCCAATAGGTGAAGATCCGCCGAATATGGGGCCAAGTTTACAAATTGTTCTGCCGTCCGAGGTGAAAAAAGCGGCACGATCAAAGAGCGTTGCGCGTCAATTTCTGCTCGTTTCACGTGATCATAACCTTGCAAGCGTTGTTCATAGACAATGCACTCCCGCGTCGCGATACCCGCTGCGGTCAGTCGGTTTGCGATATCACCCCGCCCAAAGCGTCCCCGCAGGTGCAGAAGCCCAGAAGGTGGAGGTGTCTGGATCAATGAGGCAACCAATGCGTCAGCGTCCTGACCGCGGCACTCTGCCAACCACCCCGAGGCCTGGGCCCGATCTGTGGTATGTTCACCAACACAATAGGCACGCTGCGCCTTGGTCTTTGACGGAGATGGCACAAATTCAACCGCCTGTGCAGATGTGAAAATGACATCACTGCCGTGGATCACATCCGTCTCAATCGCCAGAGGTTCGGGTTGGATCAGAGGCGCTGAAATCACCGTGAGATGTTTCAAACAGGCCGCGCCCAGAGAGGCGACAAAGCGCTCTCCGGCTGCTTTGGGTCGTGTCATTAATAGGCCGACCATCGATCCCCCGGGATTGTTCGCCAGTTCCATAGGTGGTAGCCCCGAGCCCGATGAGATGCAACGGTGATACCATGACACAGAGCCTAACGATTTTGGGACTGGAAAGCAGCTGTGATGATACAGCCGCAGCCGTGGTTCGGCGGGAAGCGGACGGCTCTGTGCGGATCCTGTCCTCCATCGTCTTTGACCAAGCGGACCTGCACAGAGCCTATGGCGGTGTGGTACCAGAAATCGCGGCTCGGGCTCATGCGGAAAAACTGGATCACTGCGTGCGAGACGCGCTGCAGCACGCGGATCTGGGTTTGGGCGATCTGGATGCGATTGCTGTCACTGCTGGCCCCGGGCTCATCGGCGGTGTCATTTCCGGTGTCATGTGCGCCAAGGGCCTTGCCGCAGCAACAGGGCTGCCACTGATCGGCGTGAACCACCTGGCAGGTCATGCACTGACTCCGCGGCTCACAGATGCGATTGCTTACCCTTATCTGATGTTGTTGGTCTCAGGCGGTCATTGCCAATATCTGATTGCGCGTGGCGCCGAAGATTTCTCCCGTCTCGGCGGCACCATCGATGATGCCCCTGGCGAAGCCTTCGACAAAACAGCCAGACTATTGGGGCTGCCGCAGCCGGGTGGGCCCGCAGTTCAACAAGAAGCCGCGTCAGGTGACGCGCGCCGTTTCCGGTTCCCTCGCCCACTGCTGGACCGAGACGACTGCAACCTGTCTTTTTCCGGATTAAAAACCGCCTTGATGCGCCTGCGCGACCAGCTGATTGCCGAAAAAGGTGGGCTGACCCGGCAGGACCGCGCCGATCTTTGCGCAGGTTTTCAAGCTGCCGTTGTCGATGTGCTTGGCGAAAAGACCAAGCGCGCCTTGCAGATATACCTGCAGGAAAACCCGGCCGTTCCAACCGTTGCAGTTGCTGGCGGCGTTGCTGCGAATACGGCCATTCGACACAGGTTAGAGACGATCTGTGCCGATTTCGGTGCAGCATTCACCGCGCCGCCCCTGGCGCTGTGCACCGACAATGCTGCGATGATCGCCTATGCGGGCATGGAACGGTTTGAGGCAGGTGCACGCGACGGCATGGATCTGAGCGCGCGGCCCCGTTGGCCATTGGATCAGAGCAGCCCCGCGATGCTGGGCAGCGGAAAAAAAGGGGCGAAAGCATGACAATTGCCGTCCTTGGTGCAGGTGCATTTGGCACGGCTTTGGCGATTTCACTGGCGCGGCAGACCCCCGTGACCCTATGGGCCAGGAACCCCAAATGGGCAGACGACATGCAGCGCCAGCGCCAAAATGCACAGCGTTTGCCCGGACCTGTTTTTCCAGATGACCTGCACGTCGTCTCCGATCTGGCCAGCGCTTCTGACACAGACGTTCTGCTGCTTGCGGTTCCGATGCAAAAGCTGCGCCAGATCCTGGAGGAAAACCGCACACTGTTTGAGGGCAAAACGCTTGTCGCCTGCTGCAAAGGGATTGAACTGACAAGCGGTCTGGGCCCAATTGCCGTGCTTGGGGAATGCGCACCAACTGCGCGGGCGGCGCTGCTCACTGGGCCGAGTTTTGCTGCTGATATTGCCCGCGGCCTGCCAACCGCATTGACCCTGGCCTGCGGCGACGATGATGTTGGCCAAAACTTGCAACACCGTCTGACCACCGCAAACATCCGCATTTACCGCACCACAGATGTCACCGGCGCCGAAATCGGTGGCGCGCTGAAGAACGTGATGGCCATCGCCTGTGGCGCCGTAATCGGGGCAGGCTTGGGCGACAGCGCTCGTGCCGCATTGATGACCCGTGGATATGCTGAAATGCAGCGGATGGCCCTAGCCTGTGGCGCCCGATCAGACACTTTGGCCGGGCTTTCCGGATTTGGCGATCTGGCCCTGACCTGCAGTTCTGACCTGTCACGCAACTATCAATTGGGTCTGTCCATCGGCCGCGGTGAACCATTTGATCCCACGGTCACAGTGGAAGGCGCCGCAACAGCGCGTGCTGTCAAAGACAGCGCCATACAGCG
>NZ_JAJDWC010000036.1 GCF_022825805.1 Phaeobacter sp. | reverse complement strand
TTCGACGCGTGCGAACGCAGCAGCCCAAATCTCCAGTCGCCTACGGCTCGTTCCGATTTGGGCTGCTGCGGTACTAACTGAAGCGGACAATTGGCATGTTACCTACACCGGACAATTCAGAATGTTCTCGACAGGCTCAGTTTGTGCTCTACCGCATTGACCACATCACTGCGCGCCCCGAGGGCGAGGAGTTCGGCAATCGGCGCGCCATGTGGCGTGTTGCGGCGGGCCGTGTCTGCGGCACGGATCTGCTGTGATAGCTCTTCCCAATTGTCCTGACGGGCGAGGAACTGCCCTTTGTCCTGCCAGGGCGCATGATCGGCGTCTGTTTCGCTTTGGCTGCAGACAGGGATGACCAGCTGGGCTGCACGGTCGGTAGGCGTCGCAGGGGGGGGGTGGTTCTGCGCCTGCAAACGCCCCTTTGTCTGCAGGTCTGCCTGCGCGTGATTTGCCGCCCTCTATCGCAGTGCCAGGCAGGGCCGAGGATAGGGTGGAAACGGCAGAACGCAGCAGATTGCGCGCGGGTGAAAGACGTTTGAGCATGAAGTGTCCCACAGGGCTGGCAGCAGTTTGTTGTTGGTCACAGGGTGCTCAAGATTTGGGGCGCAATCATGGCGTGGACGGGGCCAATGCGTCATGTATTAAGATTTTCCCAAGGCATTTGCCGCCCAGATTTATGGCCTTGGAAACAAAATCACCCGCCCGGTTCAGACTGTTGCCAAATCGGACGCTGAACAGGGCGGGTGAAGTCTTGCGTGTTATCTTTGGGCGGTGATTAGCCCGCCAGGATGCGGCTGACCATTTCGTTGGTGTCGCGGCTCAGACCCTCGGTGGCCAGAATGCGCTCGAGCGCCTCTTTGATCTGCGCCTGTCGATCCGCGTCATAGCGGGGCCAGGTCTGGAATGCCGCACACATGCGCGCAGTGGTTTGCGGATTGAGCGGATCCAGCGCGATCAAATGTTCGGCGAGCAGGCGATAGCCCGCACCGCTGGCGTGGTGGAACCCGGCGTGATGACCGGCAAGCGCGCCAAAGACTGCGCGGAACCGGTTTGGGTTCTTGCTGTCAAACAGCGCATGGCCGGTGAGATCCGCGGCGGTTTGTGCGGCGGTCTCTGGACGGGCGCAGCCAATCTGCAATGCGAACCATTTGTCCATCACCAGCCGGTCATCGCGCCATTGCTCGAAGAAGTGCTGGCTTTGCGCCTCGCCTTTTTCTGCGCGCATCAATGCCGCAAGGGCAGTGTACTGCTGGGTCATGTTGTCCGCCGCGTCATACTGGCGGGCTGCCTGTTCGCCACCATCCAAACGGGTGAGCAGGGCCAGGATACGTCCGTTCAATGCCCGCAGGCCCGCGCCATGGGCATCCGGGCGGTAGGGGCCATCGACGGTGCTGGCTGCATAGAGCCGGGGCAGGCTGGTCGACAATTGCTGCGCCAACGTTTGGGCAAATGTCTCCGCTGCATCGTGGATCCGCTGCGGGTCCGGGGTGTGGCCCCGATCATGCAGGGTCTGGGCAATATCTGCCTGGCTGGGCGGCGAAAGCACCAGCGCGCGGAAGGCAGGATCCAGTGTTTCATCGCGCACCAGTGTTTCCAGAGCGTCGAGATAGGCGCCGTCCGGGGCGCTGCCGTCAAGCACCATGGCCACGCGCGTTTCTTTCGCCAGGGCATTGCCAGCCTCCCACCGATTGAAGGGGTCGGTGTCATGGGCCAGCAGGAACGCGCGCTCTGCGTCTGTGGTCTCACGTTGCAGGATCACTGGCGCGGAGAACTCGCGCAGGATGGAGGGCACGGGCCGCGCCTGTAGCCCTTCAAAAGTAAAGCTTTGCCGCGCCTCGGTGAGCTCCAGCACCTGTGTCGGGTGGGTTTCCTTGCCCTCAGCAGACAAAAGACCAACAGCAACAGGGATCACACGGGGCGCTTTGTCGGGTTGGCCTGGGGTTGCAGGCGTCTCCTGGCTCAACGTCAGCGTATAAGTGCCCTCATCAAAGGTCTCCTCGACCTTCACCCGGGGCGTGCCTGCCTGACTGTACCAGAGTTTGAATTGCTGCAGATCGCGGCCGGTCGCATCCTCGAACACCTGCAACCAGTCCTCGATGGTGCAGGCCTGCCCATCATGGCGGTCAAAATACAGCTTCAGCGCCTTGTAGTAGTCGTCGCGACCCAAGAGGCGATACAGCATGCCGATCACTTCAGCGCCTTTTTCGTAGACGGTCGCAGTATAGAAGTTGTTGATCTCCTGGAACTCTTCGGGTCGAGGCGGATGCGCGAGGGGGCCGTTGTCCTCCATGAACTGGCGGGCGCGCAGGGCGATGACATCCTCGATGCGCTTCACCGGTTCCGAGCGCATATCGGCAGTGAATTGCGCGTCGCGGAACACGGTCAGCCCCTCTTTGAGGCACAGCTGGAACCAGTCGCGGCAGGTGATCCGGTTGCCGGTCCAGTTGTGAAAATATTCATGCGCGATGATGGCTTCGATGCGTTCAAAATTGGCATCGGTTGAGGTCTCGGGAGAGGCCAGCACACAAGAGGAGTTGAAGATATTCAGGCCCTTGTTTTCCATCGCACCCATGTTGAAATCATCAACCGCAACGATGTTGAACAGATCAAGATCGTATTCGAGCCCATAGACGTCTTCGTCCCACTTCATGGATTTCTTGAGGGCTTCCATGCCAAAGGCGCATTTGGTCTCGTCACCTGGGCGCACCCAGATGTTCAGCTCCACGTCGCGCCCTGATTTGGTGGTGAACAAACCGGGATGATTGACGAGATCACCGGCGACAAGGGCAAACAGATAGGCCGGTTTGGGCCAGGGGTCATGCCATTCGGCCCAGCCGGGGCCAGAGCCGGTGGGGTTGCCATTGGACAAGAGAACAGGGTCGTCGCCTTCGATCCGCACGGTGAAGACCGACATCACGTCCGGTCGGTCAGGGTAGAAGGTGATCTTGCGAAAGCCCTCGGCCTCGCATTGGGTGCAATACATGCCGTTAGACATATAAAGCCCCTCGAGCGCGGTGTTGGCGGCGGGATCAATCTCCACCTCCGCTTCCCAAGTGAAGGCCTGATCGGGGACGCTGCATTCCAGACCGCCCTTCACCATTGTCGGCGTGACTGGAGTGCCGTCAATGGCCGCAGACAGCAGCGTCAGCTGTTCGCCATGCAGGAAAAACCGGCGGTCCTGTGCGTCGGGTTTGGGGATAAACCGGATCGTGCTGCGCACCCGCGTGGCGCTGGGCGCAAGATGAAAGCTCAGCTCGACCTTTTCGACATCAAAACCAAAGGGGGTGTAGTCCTTGAGATAAACCGTCTCGGACTGGCCGACCTGAGATGCATCGTTCATTTTTTTTCCTGTCTGATGGAACCTGAGGGCAGGTTCATGCGTCTAGTTTACAGATAAAATAGCAGTGCCGACCCTGCCGTGCCAGCAGACTGATACTGGCGTATCCGGGATTTTCTTTTGTTTCCCTCCTTTTTCCCGGCCTCTGCGGGCTGCAGACATTGGTCAATAAACTGCACACTCCCCAACTGGACCCGGTGACGACAGCGCTGGGTTTTTTTCTGTTCGTCTTTCTGGGGTCTAGCGCCAAGAGCTGAGCAATTGGTCAACATCTATCGCACAAATTTGAAACTGCTTCGGGATGATTGGTAAACTAATTTTACCAACGCCGTTGCCGATAGGAAACATTTGGTGTATCCGGAAACTCGAACGCGCAAGAGAGGAGGGCTGTCCCATGAGCGGGATGCAGGAACGTCATGACATGAAGGTTGCCGAAACGCTTGTTTCCTTTGTGGAGGAGAGGGCGCTGCCGGGCACAGGTGTCACCGCAGATGCATTTTGGGCTGGGCTGTCTGGCCTCGTCAACGGTATGGGGCCGGAAAACCGGGCTCTGCTGCAAAAACGGGCAGATATTCAGGCGCAGATCGATGACTGGCACAAGGCCAACCGGGGCGCTGCGCATGATGCTGAGGCCTATGATGCCTTCCTGCGCGAGATCGGCTATCTGCTGCCCGAAGGCGCGGATTTCGAGATCGAGACCCAGAATGTCGATGCGGAGATCGCGGCAGTGCCTGGTCCGCAGCTGGTTGTGCCCATCACCAATGCACGGTTCGCGCTGAACGCGGCCAACGCCCGTTGGGGCAGCCTGTATGACGCGCTTTATGGCACGGACGCCATGGGTGATCTGCCTGCCGGCAAAGGCTATGACAAGGCGCGCGGCGACCGTGTGATCGCCTGGGGGCGGACATTCCTGGATCAATCGACCCCTCTGGCTGAGGGATCCTGGGCGCAATGTGCTGGTTTGTCCGTTGTTGACGGCGCCTTGGTGCCCGCACTGAAAGACGCCACGCAATTCGCAGGCTATGAGGGTGATGCCGCGTCACCGTCCAAAATCCTGCTGAAGAAAAACGGCCTGCATGTGATCCTGGTGATCGATGCTGCTGGCAACATCGGTCAAGGCGATCAGGCCCACATCAACGACATCATTCTGGAATCCGCGCTGTCCACAATCATGGATTGCGAAGATTCCGTGGCGTGTGTGGATGGTGAGGACAAGGTCACCGCCTATTCCAACTGGCTGGGCCTGATGAAACGCGATCTGGCGGAAGAGGTCACCAAAGGCGGCAAGACTTTCACCCGCGTGTTGAACGATGATCTCAGCTACACCACACCGGCAGGTGAAGCCCGCACGTTGAAGGGGCGTTCGCTGCTTCTGGTGCGCAATGTGGGCCATCTGATGACCAATCCCGCCGTGCTCGACAGCGCGGGTCAGGAGGCCGGAGAGGGGTTCCTGGATGCGATGATCACTGTGCTCTGCGCGATGCATGATTTGCAGGCTGAGGGTGGCAATTCGGTCCATGGTTCGGTCTATGTGGTGAAGCCCAAAATGCATGGTCCCGAAGAAGTGGCCTTCACTGACCGGATTTTTGACCATGTCGAAGACGCTTTGGGCCTGCCGCGTCACACGGTCAAGATCGGGATCATGGATGAGGAGCGGCGCACCTCTGCCAACCTGAAGGAATGCATCCGGGCAGCGAAATCGCGTGTCGCCTTTATCAACACCGGTTTCCTGGATCGCACAGGCGATGAAATCCACACCTCGATGGAGGCGGGACCGATGCTGCGCAAGGGGGAGATGAAGGCGACGCCTTGGATTGCCTCCTATGAAGATCGCAACGTCGACATTGGTCTGGCCTGCGGTCTGAAAGGCCGGGCGCAGATCGGCAAAGGCATGTGGGCCATGCCTGACCGTATGGGTGAAATGCTGGATGCGAAGATCGGTCATCCGAAATCCGGCGCAACCTGTGCCTGGGTGCCATCACCCACCGCCGCGACGCTGCATGCAACGCATTATCATCAGGTTGATGTTCACGCTGTGCAGGATGCGCTGCGGGCAAATGGGCCACGCGGCAGCTTGGCGGATCTGATGACCATTCCGGTGATGCAGGGTGAAAACCTGTCCGATGCCGAAATCACCGAGGAGTTGGAAAACAACGCGCAGGGCATCCTGGGCTATGTGGTGCGTTGGGTTGATCAGGGCGTTGGCTGCTCCAAAGTGCCTGATATCCACAATGTCGGTCTGATGGAGGATCGCGCGACCTGCCGGATTTCCTCGCAGGCTCTGGCCAATTGGATGCACCACGGGGTGGTCAGCCAGGATCAGGTGATGGCTGCGATGCAGAAAATGGCCGCAGTCGTCGATGGGCAGAACGCTGGTGATCCCGAATATAGCCCGATGGCGCCAGGCTTTGACGGCGTGGCGTTCCAAGCGGCTTGCGATCTGGTGTTCCGCGGTCGTGTGCAGCCCTCTGGCTACACCGAACCGGTGCTGCATGCCCGTCGGCTGGAGCGCAAAGCGCAGGGCTGAACGCCGCCGCGCGCGGACCAATATGACCAAAGAGCCCGGGCGCAAATCGCGCCTGCGGTTCACCTCAGGACATCAAACGGGGGGACCCAATATGAGCATTTCACTGGATCAGGCCAAAACCATCATCGAGGCCACCCGCGCCAAGGGCCGGGACATGGATCTGAAACCTTTGTCTGTCGTGGTGCTGGATGCAGGCGGCCATGTGCTTGCTTTTGAACGCGAAGACGGCGCCGCACCGGGCCGTTTTGCCATCGCGCAGGGCAAGGCCTACGGCGCGGTCATGCTCGGCATGGCCGGATCGGCGCAGATGGCGCGGGCAGAGCAGCAGGCCTATTTCATGGCGGCCGTGAACGGTGTCTACGGCGGCCAAGTGGTGCCGGTGCCGGGCGGCGTGCTGGTGCGCGACGAGGCAAACCGTGTGATCGGTGCCGTAGGTGTGACGGGTGACACGTCGGACAATGACGCCGAAGCCGCACTGGCCGGGCTCGCGGCCGCAGGGCTGACTGGCGAAGCATAATCAGGTGCGGCGCTGCCCTGTTTGGCGCGTCATGTAGGATTTATCCGGGCAGGGCGCATCCAGGCAGGGCACGTGCAGGCAGGCTACAAGCGTTCAAAGGCGGTCCATCGGGCTGCCTTTTTCCATATCTTTTATCGCATCTGTGCAGATACTAACACTCGGTTGCGCCTGTCTTGGCATGTCGAGAACATTCTGAATTGTCCGGTGTAGGTAACATGCCAATTGTCCGCTTCAGTTAGTACCGCAGCAGCCCAAATCGGAACGAGCCGTAGGCGACTGGAGATTTGGGCTGCTGCGTTCGCACGCGTCGAAGCGGG
>NZ_JAJDWC010000151.1 GCF_022825805.1 Phaeobacter sp. | reverse complement strand
ACACCACCGCCCGCACCAAAGCGACGCGGCCGACCACCAAAAAAGGAGAAACTGATCGCAACAACCGGCTGATCACCGAGACCAGAAAGTGGGGAATTTTACTTCGCCACTTTTGGGGATTTTTGAAACGGCATTTACATCAGCACCATCCGCATCAGATCGTTTCGCCCCTTGCGCAGCACCGCGCCAAACAGGGCAACCGCTGCTCCGCTGAGCAGCACAGCGTTCCCTGCCATCATCAGCCGCGCATCGATTTGCTGATAGACCTGAGCGCCAAGGAAGAAAACCATGCCGCTGAGCAGCAGCACATAAAGCGCATCAAACCCCATGATCGACGGCGTCAAAATCCGGTTGCCCGTGATGGTTTGAAACATCATCGCCGCCACCGCCTGCGTTGCCCCCACCAAGAGCAGCGCCGCCAGCTTCAGACCGCGGAACTCCAGCGCAAAGGCCCAACTGCCCCGGATACCGGTGAACAAGTATCCGGCACAGCACAGGACCAGCAACAGCGTCAACAGGATCATCCTGTTACGCAGCATGGACTGAACCCCTGCCATAGAGCATCCAAAGGAACACTGCTGCCCCAATGACGCCGATCACCGTGGCCGCCGGGATCTCAAACGGGTGGATCAACAGCCGCCCCGCCAAATCTGCGGCCAGCACCAAGGCTGCACCGGCCAGCGCGGTCGCAGGCAGGCTGCTGCGTAGGTTGTCTCCCATTACCCGGCTCACAAGGTTCGGCACCACCAGCCCAACAAATGGGATCATCCCGACCGTCACCACAGTAAGGCCGGTCACAATGGAAATTACTGCCAGCCCACTCATAACAACCTGCCGGTAGTTGAGGCCCAAGTTCAGGCTCACCTCCTGCCCCAACCCAAGGATCGAGAATTGATCAGCCACCAGATAACTGAACACAACCGCCAACCCGGCCAGCCACAAAAGCTCATAGCGGCCGCGCATGGTGCCCGAGAACTCGCCGCTGATCCAGATTTCCAGATACTGCAGCAAATCGGCCTGGATCGCCGCAAAAACAGCCACTGCACCGATCACCCCGCCATAAACCAACCCGACTAGCGGTACCAGCAGCGGCTGCGCAGGCGGCAGCCGACGCGTGATTGCAAAGAGCCCCAGGCTACCGGCCAGCGCTGCAGTAGAAGCAAGCATCATCTTCACTGCAACGGATGCCTCCGGAAGTAGCAACGACACCAGCAAGATACCCAAAATCGCGCTCTGACCTGTTCCTGCCGTCATCGGCTCGACAAAGCGGTTGCGCGAAAGCAGCTGCATGATCTGCCCGGCGATCGCCAGCGAAGCTCCGGTCAACAGCGCTGCGAGGGTACGCGGCAGACGGCTGTCGAAAATCAGCCGCAAAGCTTCGCCGGTGGCCAGGCTTTGGGCGTCAATGCCAGTTGCGCCCACAAACAGCGAAGCGCAGCACAACGCCAAAAGCGCCAGCAATGCCAAGATAGCAGCTCGCATAGCCGATCAGCTGCCTATAAAGCCCGCAATCAATTGATCCAGTGTCCGGTTCATAGACTGTATCCCGCCGCCCGCAATGTAGATGTCCGCCGGGTTAAGGTAGATAACTTGCCCCGCCCCCCAGGCCTTGGTGCCCTGCACCAGAACACTGTCCAGCGTTGCCGCCGCACTCTCACCAGGGCGGCCGATGGCGGCAAGGCGATCCACCACGATCAGCCAATCAGGGTTCTTGTCGCGAATGAACTCGAAAGACACGCTTTCGCCATGGATCGAAGCACCGATCTCCGGTGCCGCTTCCGGTAGCCCCACAGATGTATGCAGCCAACCGAACCGCCCGCCTGTGCCGAAGGCCGAAATCTTAGGCCCGTTTGTCATGATCACCAGCGCGGTGCCCTTGCCTTCTGCAGCGGCTTTGGCCTGTGCAAGGCGGGCCTCGAAGTTTGCCTTCAGGCTGGCAGCCCTGTTTTGACGTCCGAAAATCTCTCCATAGGCTTCCAGCCGCGCAAGCCCCTCGGTAACTGTATCATAGCCCACCGTCATGTCGATTGCCGGCGCAATCCGTGACAGCAGCTTTACCTGATCGGCACTGCGCGTGCCCACCACAATCAGATCCGGCGCCAGCGCATGCAACGCCTCGAGATCCGGTTCCCAGAAGGTGCCCAGATCCACCGCGCTGGCTTCGGTTTCGCCCAGATAGTCCACGTAGAGCGAATTCAAGGTGCCGGCCACAGGCACCTCCAGTGCAGACAGTGTGTCCACCGCAGCCACATCAAATACCGCGACGGTTTCCGGTGACAGCGGGACCTCTTTGGGTCCGCGGGCCGTACCAACAGTCAGGTCTTCGGCCAGTAGCGGTCCGGCAATGAATAAGGTCGCAGCATAAGCAAGTGTTCGGAAAACCATAGCAAGCCTCTCGGAATCTCAGCGGTTAGGAAAGAGTTCGGCTTGCGACATG
This sequence comes from Phaeobacter sp., assembly GCF_022825805.1. Lineage (GTDB taxonomy): Bacteria > Pseudomonadota > Alphaproteobacteria > Rhodobacterales > Rhodobacteraceae > Phaeobacter. The sequence goes on along the minus strand of NZ_JAJDWC010000151.1, from coordinate 5,635 downwards.
CAATTGCATGCCACTGGCTGTCTCCGTTTGCCACATGCCGCGTGGAAAGGCCATACCGTTTCCAGGGCTGCCTGCCCGTATTTCTGCACCTACAACGCAGTTGGGATCGCGACCTCAGAAGACCCAAGCTAATCGCCAACGTTGATTTGCGCCAGCACTGCGCCGGGGAGGGAAAACGTTGCAAGCAGGACAGATTTGCTGAATTTGGCCTTTTTTTTCTTCCAATGACTGTTGCCACTGCATCGTTGCGGTTGCCTCCACATCGGGGCAAACGCCCTCAGGAAAATTGGACCTTTGGAAGATTTTAAGCGGCTCAGGCCGAAGGCTTATGCGTGAAACTGGCGTCTTATGCGACTGGCAGTGCTTGGATTGCCAGGCTCATCTTGGGTCTTTATTGTGCGGAGACCCAACCTCCGCCAAACGAAAACCTGATTTGTCAGGTTTTCGCTACCACTCAATGATACGAATACGTCTATCTCAACGTTATTGCGTATCGTGTTGTATCACGCCCTGCATCAAGGCTTTGAGGTTCATATCGGTTCCTGTCACATCCTGGGCGCAGCTCATCAGGATCATGGGGGCCTCCATAAACAGTCCTTGGTTGACCATCATGAAGTCCATCGCTTGGGCTTGTGACATGCCACGTTTGTTCAGCATCAGGTATTCCAACGGGTCCATGTCGCCAGATTCTCCACTGGCCTCGACCTCAAGAGTTTCTGTGATCAACAAAAAGGTCTCGTCATCATATTGCTGAGCAAACGCATCCGCCTGACAAGAGCACAGGGCTTTCTCCTCTGCGTCTTGGCCCGACATGAAGATGCACGCTTGCAAGTAGCGTTCTTTGGTTTTCGTCTCTTCAACAGTGAATGTGTTGGCATCCACTTCGACACATGTTTGGTAGATGGGTGCTTGCAGCTGCCCAACCACGGGGATCACCGATGGCATGACGCTGCGATCTATGGTCTGCATCGCTTCGGCAAAAACCATCACATCGAGACCTGGTTGCCCCAGAAAAAGTGCCGCCATCGCACGTTGTTCGGGTGTCAACTCGCGCTGCGCTGTTTCGGTTGTGAAAGTGGTCTTGGCGCAGGCACATTGATGGGTGTCGAAATCCTGAGCATCACAAAACCCGTTCAAATAGGTTTCGACATCCGCAAATGCGGGTGCAGCCAGATAGACTGCACAAAGGGCAGCGATAGAGAGGCGTTTAAAGATCATGTTCTATGTCTCCTATTTCGCGCAGGCGGCGAGTGTTGTTGTGGTTGTGTCCGCAGGGCGCAGCCACATCGGGCGGCGCACTTTGATACGGCCGTCGCGCGCGTGAAGCATGCCGCGCATATTGAGGTTGCTTTCGCAGGTGAGGTGTAGGGTGCGCGATACGCCGTCCGGCATTTGCAGCTCGCCGATGTAGGCATTGTCGCTGCCGTCCTGGCGTACCAACTGGATGCTTTGGCCTTGCGATTTCATGGTCAGGACTGCCCCGCAGCTGTCTGTGCTAAGGGTTGCCTTGGCCATAACAGGCGTTCCGACCGGCATGTCTGGTACAGCCACGCCGTCAGGACCTATGCCACCGCTAGCTGCCCCTGTGGAATGAATGGTGTACTCACCAACACAAATGGGGTGGCCTGACACAGTCTTGCTGCCGAGCGGCGATGAACTGCCGTTTCCATCGACTTCAGGTTTCCCTTCGTTGTCCGGGTCCTCATCTTTCTGGACGACGATCAACAGCGGAGGGGAGGATAGATCGACTGGCTTTTTGACCACAATAATGAGCTCAGGTGCTGCGATCTCCACCGGCTCCCGCAGAGCAATAACGAGCTCAGGTGTAGATACCTCAGTGGGTTCTGTTACAACAATAACAAGGTCGGGCGCAGCAATTTCCACAGGCTCTCGCACAAGGATCGACAGTGATGGTGCATGAACAACCCGCGTCGCAAGTTGAGGTGTGAACCTCTCTCCCGCCTCGGGCATAGGGACGTCACGCAGTGGGCTGCTGCTGCCTGGATCAATCAAGCGAAGGGTGTCGGGCTTGGCTGGCACCACCGCTTGCGAACTGGCTGCGCTAGCTAGCGCAGTTACCATCACAAGCGACGTTAAGGCAGCGGTGCAGCAAGCAAACAGGGACGTCATGGCGCAGCGCTCAATAATCGCCCAAGCAGAAGCGTCCAGGCTCGATAGTCTGGGAAAAATCTGCGTTTAGCGCGCCTCTGATATGGGTGCATGACCCATAGTCGGCGGGGTCAATAGGCCTGTCATTCTCGGCAAATCTCTTGGCGAGGCTTAGGTCTGTTTGGGGGCTGCCCTGATAGATGGTGCAGAACCAATTGAACCCATTTTGTTGAGAAACAGCGGCCCCTTTCATGTAGTCCGGAACCGTCCAAGGAAGGCGCGCCACATGTGTGCCGTCAGGCTCGGTCGGTTGCATCACGTCACCTGGCAGAGCGACTGTATAGGATTGCGTCAAAGGCGCATACGAACCACGCGTCACCGTGCAGCCGATCCAAATCCCGTCTGTGACTTTCGTGGCATCACCCGCAATACGCACGGGTATATTCAATATGAAATCAGCATTGCTTTGTGCCTGAGCGGGCACGCTGATTACCGAGAAAAGAGCGAAAAACAGAGCAGATCTTGGAAGGGTTTGTCTCATCGTTAATTGCCTTTTTCTACACTGTTCAACTACTGACATTTTTCAGGACCAAACATCTGTTCACAGGTCAGCAACGTGTCTCTGGCCTCTTGTTCCGTCATGTGATCTGATCCAACGCAGGCCACCAAAGTCGTTGAAGCAACGACGGCGAATACAAAATGTTTGAGGTAAGAAAATTGGTGGGGTTTCATTCGACGACCTCGATAGTCTGTGTGGTCAAAACTACGTCGTCACCGTTTGCATTCGTCACGCCCAAGACGTAACGCAGCTCATAAGTGCCTGGTATTTTGGGCGCGGAGAGGGTCATGGGATCGCTGGACGTGGCCGCTGCTCTATCGAGCGTTTTCCATGGCTTGGATCCCACTTCTGAAATCGCGATGTAGTCTCTTCGGAAACCCGGACCGCTCCAGTCAAACGTGAAGGGTTGACCTGCGATAATCGCGGATGGGGCTGTCAGTGTGGCTGTGGTTGGCGCGACGGAAATCTCTCTCTGTCCGACCACCACGTCATCACCGTTGGCGTTAGTGACTGCCAGTACATAGCGCAGCTCATAGCTGCCCGGTTCACCGGGGACCGTCAGTGAGATAGGAGAGCCTTTTCGAGTGAACTCACGCGTGATGTGCTTGAACGGCTTGTCACCAAGCGCTGCAATAGAAATATAGTCGCCCGCTTGGTCTGGACCTTGCCAGTCAATTGAAATGGTTTCTCCGATGAGAGCACTCCCCAGAGCGCGCAGGCCGACGGCATTCTCTTCAACAGAAATCACCTGCCGCGCCAAAACCAAATCATCTTCTTTGGTATTTTTCCCCGCAAAAACGTAGCGCAGCTCGTAACGGCCGGGCTCTCCTGGCATTTCTAACGCAAGCGGTTGTTCTTCTCGCGTGTAGCGCAGGTTGATGTAGCTAGAGGCATTATTATCCTCAACGCGCGAGACAGACACATAGTCTCCGGCCCCATTGGGGCCTTGCCAGTCGATCGGAATGGTTTCCCCAGCTGCTGCAGTCTCGGGTGCCGAAAGACTGGCTTGCAGGAGCGATCCTGTTTCGATCCAGGCACTCACTTTTGCGATCAGGCCACCTTCCAGGACGGGCAAAGTGCGCACATTTGGAAGCTCCCTGCGATAGAGGCCCTCTGCAAAACGTAGATCGTCGGTTATGGCCACGTCGTGAACACAGATCGAGTGCCAGGGATGAACCAATTCTTTTTGTGCGCAGACGGCTGCGGCGGATTCTAGATCAGCCAGCTTCAGCGCTGTCGGCATATTGGGGTGCTGATCGATTGCAAACGTGTCTGCTGTCTCACCGATGCGGTAAGGCAATAACGGGGAGTTCTCTTTCAATCGATAGGCTTCCGCATATGGCCCATGGATCCAGGCCCAATAATCCGAGCCTTCAGGCAGCTGAACGTCGTTGTCTGGATTGCCGTCATTATTCCCCAACAGACCAGTGGTTTTCTGATCCATTCGCAAATCAATGCTTGAGTTCAGATACGATTGATGGATGTCGATTGTGACGGTGGCAATTTCCGGGTGAACCAGCCGCACGACTCCCTGACGCGGCCGCGAAATGAGCACGCCAGCAACGGGACCCATATCAAATCGGAAAATATCAATCGCGTCATCGAAATGGGTTGCGCGCCAAACCTCGTCACGCGTGTCGTAGTTGAGGATAAGTTCATCAAACCGCAATCCAATTGCCGATTGAACGCTTGTGTTATTTGTAAACGGCGACAGCCGCACATGGGCAGCAAAGCGGGCATCATCGGTTTCAACCAATCGCATGTCGCCAACACTTTGCAGATCGTAAAGCAAGCCGTCGAAGGTAATGAAATGTGGTTCACCGAACAGCCCGCCTTCGGGGCTTGGGTCATCTTCAGGCGGTATGGGCGGATCGCATTTTGAATCCTGAAAGCTGACCAACTCCATTTCTTTGCAATATGTCTCACTTGCTTCACATCCAAGCTTCTTGGCTTGATCGCAGAGCAGGGTCCGACCCGTTGATTTGCAGAGCGATTTGAGGCGATCGATATCCTTCTGGCAACTGCTCTTGACGTCTTTGCACTTCTGCGCGCACTCGGCAGGAGTTGTGCCACCAAAGAAACCTGGAAAAAACGACTGAGCATGCACGTCAAAAGCACCAGAGCTGAGTGCGATTGTTGCAAGAAAAACAAAGGAATTACGTTTGAACATCACGTTAAGGGTTTCCGCATGAAGCAAAAAGGGACTGCAAGAACATGGCAACGGTGAAGGATTGCAGTGCCGTGACCGCAGAGACATCCGTCAGATCTGCAGCTGTTGAAAAGGACTGCACCAAGGGGTCTGGATGAGCCTGTGCGCGGGCGCGAACACATGCGACGAATGCGGCATCCAGGGTATCATCCCGCGCCACAATCGGGCGAGGTTCTGACACAGTTTGGTTTTGGGTATTCTGAACATCCTCAACCACCGTCGTCACAGCAAGGGACAGGTCTGCGGCGTTCTGTGCACTCAGAAAGGAGCCACCGGTTTCCTCCGCGATGCAGGCAAGTTGGGCGTTGGCGGCAGCATCTTTGATGTCAAACCCGATGACGTGGGCCGTAAAATCAATGCCGGCCTCCTCCAATGTTCGCGCGGTGGCGCAAGGATCGGCGGCACAGGTTTCAACTCCATCGGAAATTAGGACAACGGTTGCAGTCTCCTCGGTGAACCGCATCTCTTCAGCCGCCAATCGGACTGCGTCTGATATGGGGGTTTTTCCTTTTGGCCGCAGAATGCGCAATTGTTCGGTAATTCTGGCGCTGTTGCCGACATTCAAGGGAACCAGGGTTTCGATATCACCACAATCGCCTTTGCGGCGGTGCCCATAGGCGATCAGCCCGAGATTTTGGTCGTTATACCGCACTCACCCCAAAACCCGAAATTTTTCGTGTGTTATGACCCTGAAGTTGTCTGAGACCTGATCTCGGAATGTTTTCCACTCTTTGGGGATGGTTTCGCGGAAGAATCTC
>NZ_JAJDWC010000003.1 GCF_022825805.1 Phaeobacter sp. | reverse complement strand
CCTCAGACGACCGCGCCGCCGATCTGCCCGTCTGGACACATCTCTACAATTGGCACAGACCACACGCGGCCCTAAAATCAAAACCACCAATCAGCCGGTTACGATTAAATCGGAACAACCTATTGAGGCTCCACATCTAGTTCGAAGGCGGTGTCGCCTGCGCGTTCGAACCCCTGACGCTCATAGAACGCCTTGGCAGGCAGGTTTTCGGCGTTGGACGCCAGCCACACGGCCGAGGCACCTTGGCTCGCACAATGGGCCAAACCCGCCCGCAGCAAGGCCGCACCGATGCCACGCCCGTGGTGACGGGGCTGCACGTAAAGCGTGCGAATTTCAATATCCGGGCCCTCCGACAGGGGCGCAGGCACACCTGTCTCAACCCGAATATAGCCGTCAATTCCCATCCGGTTTTGCGATACGATAATATGACTGGTTGGCGCGGCGATCACCGCGCGCATCCGCGCAGGTGTGTATTCTTCCAGCACATAGTCCGCAAACGGCGTGCCAACGCCCTCGCGCAGATAAGTCGCCACCCAAACCTCGACAGACAGCGCCGCCAAAGCTGCGGCATCCGCGCCGCAGGCCGCGCGCAAGCGAAGATCTGGATGGTCACCCATGTGATTGGATCCTTCGTCTGCAACCACCAGGGCGCGCTGTTGAACAACAGCCGCTGACAGCGTGGCCTCTCAGCCGGGCCACCCTGCGTGCTGTGCGGTCAAATCTCCTCCACATCCGCCACCCCGTCGAGCGATTTCAGCGCGCCTTTGATCTGGGGGTTGATCGGGAAGGGCTGGCCCAGGTCCATCTCAACATCGCCGGGCAAGCCGGGGTCCTGAAGATACATATAGACCTCCCCCCGCGAGGCATTGCGGGCGGCTTTCTTCGCATCTTCAAGCACTTGTGCAACCGTCGCCACCGCCTTGGCGTCCGAGACATAGACCCGCAGGGAGGACCGGCCTGCATCGGCAATCGCCGCATCCACAGGCCCGACAGAGCGCACCAACAGCTTCAGCTGGTCGCTTTCCATTGTCGCCTCCGCGGTGATCACCACTTTGGCGCCGGTGTCCAAAAACTCGCGCGATTTTTCCAGCACCTCGGAAAACAGCGTGACCTCATAGGCGCCCGAGGTATCCGACAGCTGGGCAAAGGCAAACCGGTTGCCGCGGGCGGATTTGCGCTCCTGCCGCCCGGCCACGACACCCGCCATCTTCGCCATGAATGGCCCGCGCTCGGCCTTGGCGGTGACCTCATCAAGGGTCAGCACATCCTTGCGTTTCAATGCGGGCATATAGTCGTCCAGCGGATGGCCAGACAGGTAGAAACCGATGGCCTTGAACTCCTCGCTCAAACGCTCCGCAGGCAGCCAATCGGGCACATTGGGCAGCCGTGGTTCAGGCAGGTCATCGCCTGCTTCGCCAAACAGCGACACCTGGCTGGAATTGCGCTGATCATGCACCGCAGAGGAATAATCCACCAAGGCCCCGAGACTGTCGAACACCCGGCGTCGGTTGCGATCCAGCTGGTCAAAGGCCCCGGCCCGAGCCAGCATTTCCAACGGGCGTTTGCCCACTTTTTTCAGATCCACCCGGCGCGCGAAATCAAACAGGGTCACAAAGGGCTTGTCAGGCGCGGCACTGCCGTCCGGGGCGCTGCGACGTGCGGTGGTGACGAGCCGCATCGCCTCCACGCCCACGTTTTTCAGCGCGCCCAGCGCATAGACCAGCTCTCCCTTCACTACATTGAACGTCGCCTCAGAGCGGTTGATGCATGGCGGCACATAGGGCAGGCTCAGCCCCTTGCGGACCTCTTCGAAGTAAATCGCCAGCTTATCCGTCAGATGGATATCGCAGTTCATGACACCGGCCATGAACTCCACCGGATGGTTCGCCTTCAGCCACCCTGTCTGGTAGCTGACCACCGCATAGGCGGCCGCGTGGGATTTGTTGAAACCGTAGTTGGCGAATTTCTCCAGAAGGTCGAAAACCTCTGATGCCTTTTTGGCAGGCACACCATTTTCCGCCGCGCCCTTTTCAAACTTCGGGCGTTCGGCGTCCATCGCCTCCTTGATCTTCTTACCCATGGCCCGGCGCAACAGGTCCGCACCGCCCAGCGTGTAATTCGCCATGACCTGCGCGATCTGCATCACCTGTTCCTGATAGACGATGATGCCCTGGGTTTCCTCCAGGATGTGGTCGATTAGCGGATGCACGGATGTGATCTCACGCTGGCCGTTCTTCACCTCACAATAGGTCGGGATATTCTCCATCGGACCCGGACGATAAAGCGCCACAAGCGCCACGATGTCCTCGATGCAGGTCGGTTTCATCCGCTTCAGCGCATCCATCATGCCGGTGGATTCCACCTGGAACACCGCCACGGTCTTGGCCCGCGAATACAGGTCATATGTGACCGCATCATCCAGTGGGATGGCGTTGATCTGGTTCGCTGCCCCCTCGGGCGGATCATAGAGCTCGGTGCCATCAGCGGCGATATGCAGATCGCGGCCCGACTGGAAAATCAGATCCATTGCGTTCTGAATAACGGTCAGCGTCTTCAGGCCGAGGAAGTCGAATTTCACCAGCCCCGCCTGCTCCACCCATTTCATGTTGAACTGGGTGGCAGGCATATCCGAGCGCGGATCGCGGTAGAGCGGCACCAGCGCATCCAGTGGCCTGTCGCCGATCACCACGCCCGCCGCGTGGGTGCCCGCCGAACGCAGCAGACCCTCGACCTGCATGCCGTATTTCAACAGCCGGTCAACAACCTCTTCGTTCTCCGCCTCTTCGCGCAGCCGTGGCTCTTCTTTCAGACTGTCGACGATGGACATGGGCTTCACGCCCTCCACCGGGATCAGTTTGGACAGGCGGTCCACCTGCCCATAGGGCATCTGCAAAACCCGCCCCATGTCGCGCACCGCCGCCTTGGACAACAGCGCACCAAAGGTGATGATCTGCCCCACTTTGTCCCGGCCATATTTCTCCTGCACATAGCGGATCACCTCTTCGCGGCGGTCCATGCAGAAATCGATGTCGAAGTCCGGCATCGACACCCGTTCCGGGTTCAGAAAGCGTTCAAACAGCAGCGAATAGCGCAGCGGATCAAGGTCGGTGATGGTCAGCGCATAGGCCACCAGCGAGCCCGCACCAGACCCCCGCCCCGGCCCCACCGGAATGTCGTGGTCCTTGGCCCATTGGATGAAGTCCGCGACGATCAGGAAGTAGCCGGGAAACCCCATCCCTTCGATGATACCCAGCTCGAAATCGAGCCGTTCCTGATACTCCTCGACGCTGACCGCATGGGGGATCACGGCGAGCCGTTTTTGCAGGCCTTCATTGGCGATGCGGCGCAGCTCGGCCACCTCGTCATCGGCGAATTTCGGCAGGATCGGATCGCGACGATAGGCCATGAAGGCGCAGCGCTTGGCGATCTCCACTGTATTTTCAATGGCTTCAGGCAGATCAGCAAAGAGCGCGACCATCTCTTCCTGGCTCTTGAAGTAATGCTGCGCAGTCAGGCGCCGGCGCGGCTCCACCTGATCAACATAGGCCCCTTCGGCGATACAGATCATCGCATCATGGGCCTCATACATTTCCGTGTTGGGGAAATAGACGTCATTGGTGGCCACCAGCGGCAGATCCATCGCATAGGCCATCTCGATATGGCCCCGCTCGCTCAGCTGTTCGGCTTCTGGCTGGCCCATTTCGCCCGGATGGCGCTGCAATTCGACATACAGCCGGTCCGGAAACATCGCCTTCAGCCGCTGCATCAACGCCTCGGCCGCCGGGCGCTGACCCAGCTGCAGCAGTCGACCCACCGGCCCATCCGGCCCACCACTCAGACAGATCACATCCTCTGTGTGTTCGGCCAGCTCCTGCAGGGTGACATGGGGCAATTCACTGCCCTGCCGCAGATAGAGGCAGGAGTTCAGCTTCATCAGATGTTCATAACCCCGTTCGCTCTGCGCCAGCAGCACCAGCGGTGCGGGCGGTTTCGGCCGCTCGCCGGGGGCCGGATCGCTGTAGCGCAGATCGACCTGACAGCCCATGATCGGCTGCACCCCGGCGCCGCTGGCCGCAACGGAAAATTCCAGCGCTGCAAACAGGTTGTTGCTGTCGGTGACCGCAATCGCGGGCATCTGGTGCTGGACGCAGAGGGTTGGCAGCTTTTTCAGCCGCACCGCCCCCTCCAGAAGCGAGTATTCGGTATGGGTGCGCAGGTGGATGAATCGGGGCGTATCAGTCATGGTCCGCAAGCTACCGCCGCAACGACCGGGAAGAAAGGCTGGAACCGCAGCGACAGCGCGCTAATGCCCATAGCGACCCAATGACACCACGGACCGAAACCGCCATAGCCGGTCAGGTCAGTATCGGCGGGCCTGAGATTGTCTCGCTTTGTTTGAAGCTCTTTCCAAAACCCGGCCCAGCGCGCAGACACCACCCGCCAAAACGCCACAAAACGGTTAAAAATAACACGAAACCGCGCATTTCAGACATTTTGTTGCGCCCAAAGGCAGCGCTGATACCTGCGACAGTTTTGCTTGCCAGACCGGCGCTGCGCTTCTTAGGCTAGGGCAAGAACCGGGATATCCAACCAAAGACACCCGCCATCTCTTCTACGTCGCATCGAAGGCATGGCACCCAGGGAAAACCAAGGTAAGGCGACGGGCTACAAAAATGACAATCACCTTTCGGCTGAACGGTGAAACGATTTCGCTGGCGGATTATGCTCCGACGGCCACGCTCCTCGACTGGCTGCGCGAAGAGCGCGGGCTCACTGGCACCAAAGAAGGCTGCAACGAGGGCGATTGCGGTGCCTGCACCGTGATGGTGACCGATGCGCAGGGGGCCAAACCGCTGAACGCCTGCATTCTGTTTCTGCCCCAGCTGCATGGCAAATCCATTCGCACGGTCGAAGGTGTGGCAGGCCCTGATGGTCAGCTGCATCCGGTCCAGAGCGCGATGATCACCCATCACGGCAGCCAATGTGGCTTTTGCACCCCGGGTTTTGTCATGTCGATGGTGACGGCCCATACCAATGGCGCGCAGGATTATGACGACCAGCTGGCGGGCAATCTGTGCCGCTGTACCGGGTATGCGCCCATCATCCGCGCCGCGGAGGCCGCCGAGGCCGCGCCTGTGCCCGACTGGCTCAACGAGCCGCGCAACTTCCTCTTGCCGGAAATATCCCGGGGGAGGGCCGAGGGCCCGGGGGCGGAGCCCCCAAATACAGACATGCGGGCAGAGCCCCCAATTATGGACAATCGGGCAGAGCCCCCAAAGATCAACATGCGGGCAGAAACACTCGCAAGCGACAATCCCTCTCTGCGCCCGCAATCCAGCGACCAGCTGGCCGCCGCCTATGCCGCCCGCCCCGATGCGACGCTGATCGCTGGCGCCACGGATGTGGGGCTCTGGGTGACCAAACAGCTGCGCGACCTGGACGACGTGATCTTCCTCGATGGCTGCGATGATCTCAAAACCATCGACACCCTGCCCGACGGCTCTCTGCGCTTTGGCGCGATGGTGGATATGAACCGCCTGCGCGACGCGCTCGCCACGCGCCACCCGTCTTATGGCGAGATGCTGCGCCGCTTTGCCAGCCAGCAGGTGCGCGCCGCGGCCACCATCGGCGGCAATATCGCCAATGGCTCCCCCATCGGGGACAACCCGCCTGCGCTGATCGCGCTCGACGCCCGCGTTCACCTGCGCCAGGGCGACAGCCGCCGCAGCCTGCCACTGGAGGAGTTATTCCTCGACTACGGCAAACAGGATCGCAACCCCGGTGAATTTGTTGAGGCCATCACCCTGCCCCCGCAGCCCCAAATGCAACCAGACGCACCGCCAGATACGCAACCAGACCAGCTGCGTATCTACAAGCTGTCCAAACGGTTTGATCAGGACATCTCGGCCGTGCTTGGGGCATTCAACATCACCCTCGATGATGGGCGGATTGCCACGGCCCGCATCGCCTTTGGCGGCATGGCGGGCGTACCCAAACGGGCGCCCCATGTAGAGGCCGCGCTGATCGGTCAGCCCTGGTCGCAGGCCACAATAAGCGCCGCACAGGGCGCATTTGCACGCGACTTCACCCCGATGAGCGACATGCGCGCCTCTGCCGACTACCGGCTGGCGGCGGCGGCAAATATGCTCGCACGCTACTATGACGATCTGGGCCAGACGCAGACGCCCACCCATGTGCTGGAGGTCCGGTGATGGCCGTTGCAAAACCGCTGCCGCATGATGCGGCGCATCTGCATGTGACCGGCCAGGCCCGTTATGTCGATGACATCCCCACCCCGCGCGGCACCCTGCATCTGGCCTTTGGTCTTTCCAGCGAGGCCCACGGCGAAATCACCGCTATGGATCTGAGCGCGGTGCGCGCCAGTCCAGATGTGGTCGCGGTGCTGACGGCGCAGGATCTGCCGTTTGACAATGATGTCTCGCCCGCGGCCCATGACGAGCCGCTGCTGGCGACCGGAACGGTCCATTATGTGGGCCAGCCCGTGTTTCTGGTGGTTGCACATTCCCATCGCGCGGCACGGGTTGCGGCTCGCAGGGCCCAGATCACCTATGCCCCGCGGCCTGCCTTATTGACGCTGGAGGCCGCACTGGCCGCAGACAGCCGCTTTGAAGACGGCCCGCGCATCTACCAGAAAGGCGATGCTGCAGCCGCTTTGGCTGCAGCCGCCCATGTGGTCGAAGACAGCTTCGAGATCGGCGGGCAGGAGCATTTCTACCTCGAAGGTCAGGCCGCTCTCGCCCAGCCGCAGGAAGACGGCGGCATGCTGGTCAATTCCTCCACCCAGCACCCGACCGAAATCCAGCACAAAGTGGCCGAGGCGATTGGCCTGCCGATGCATGCAGTGCGGGTAGAGACACGCCGTATGGGCGGTGGTTTTGGTGGCAAGGAAAGCCAAGGCAATGCCTTGGCCGTTGCCTGCGCCATCGCGGCCCGCGCCACCGGCCAAACCTGCAAAATGCGCTATGACCGCGATGATGATATGACCATCACGGGCAAGCGCCATGCCTTCCGGATTTCCTATCGCGCGGGGTTTGATGATGACGGGCATCTGCTGGGTGTTGAATTCACTCATCTGGTGGATTGCGGCTGGGCGCAGGATCTGTCGCTGCCGGTGGCCGACCGCGCCATGCTGCACAGTGACAACGCCTATCTGATCCCGGCGATCCGCATCGAAAGCCACCGGCTGAAAACCAACCGTCAGAGCGCCACTGCCTATCGCGGTTTTGGCGGCCCGCAGGGCATGTTGGGCATCGAGCGGATGATGGACCACGCCGCCCATCACCTCGGGCTGGATCCGGTGGTGCTACGGCAGCGCAATTACTATGCTTCGGCTGCGGAGATTGCTGGCGGCACCGATGAGCACATTGATACGCCACCCCGCGCCCAGACAGAGGCGCAGGCAAACAGGCAGCCAAACAGCCACACAGACAACACCACCCCCTATGGCCAGCTGGTAGAGGATTTCGAGCTGCACGGGCTGACCGAGCAATTGCTGCAAAGCGCGGATTACGCAGCCCGCAAGGCCGATATCGCCGATTGGAACGCCCGCCATGACCGGCTGAAACGCGGCATTGCCTTTTCACCGGTCAAATTCGGCATCTCCTTCACGCTCACCCATCTCAACCAGGCAGGCGCGCTGGTCCATGTCTATCAGGATGGGTCCGTCCACCTGAACCACGGCGGCACCGAAATGGGACAGGGCCTGTTCCAGAAGGTGGCGCAGGTGGCGGCCAGCCGCTTTGGCATCTCGCTCGACAAGGTGAAGATCACCGCCACAGACACTGCCAAAGTGCCCAACACCTCCGCCACTGCCGCCTCCTCCGGGTCGGACCTGAACGGGATGGCGGTGAAAGCCGCCTGTGACACCATTCGCGACCGCATGGCGCAGCATCTGGCAGAGCAGTACCAGCAGCCCCTATCGGCTGTGCGCTTTGTCGATGATCAGGTGCAGATCGGGGCCGAAACGCTCAGCTTCGAGGAGGCAGCGATGGCCTGCTACACGGGCCGCATCAGCCTGTCGTCTACCGGGTTCTACAAAACCCCGAAACTGGAATGGGACCGGATCCAGGGCAAGGGCCGGCCGTTTTTCTACTTTGCCTATGGTGCGGCCATCACCGAAGTGGTGATTGATCGGCTGACCGGGGAAAATCGCATCCTGCGGGCTGATATGCTGCATGATGCCGGGGCCTCGCTAAACCCGGCGCTGGACATCGGCCAGGTCGAAGGCGCCTATGTGCAAGGGGCGGGCTGGCTGACCACCGAAGAACTGGTCTGGGACCAACAGGGCACGCTGCGCACCCATGCGCCCGCGACCTATAAGATCCCGGCCTGTTCCGACCGGCCCGATGTGTTCAACGTGGCACTTTGGAAGGGTGAAAACCGCGAAGACAGCATTTATCGTTCCAAAGCGGTGGGTGAGCCGCCGTTCATGCTGGGGATCTCTGCCTGGCTTGCGCTCAGCGATGCGTTGCGCGCGGTTGGCCCCGCTTATCCGGCGCTGAACGCACCCGCCACGGCCGAAGAAATCTGGCGCGCCTGCCGTCGCGTGACCGCAGATCATAAAACAGATCAAACCGGAGCCACAAGCGATGGGGATTGATGTCACCGATCTGCGCGCTGCCATTGCCCGCCACGGGCCAGTGGTGCGGGTTGTGATCGCCGCCCTGCGCGGCTCCTCCCCGCGCGAAGTGGGCGCGGCCATGCTGGTCTGGGAGGGCGGCCAATCCGGCACCATCGGTGGCGGAGCCTTGGAATTTGCGGCGGCAGAGGCGGCCCGGATGCAGCTGCGATCGGGCGCAGAGCGTCTGCAGACCACCCACGCGTTGGGACCGGATCTGGGCCAATGCTGTGGCGGTTCCGTGACATTGTGGAGCGAGCTTTTCGATGAGCAACGCCTCGCGGACATTGACGCGCCAAACACCACCGAGCCAAACACCATCGAGCCAGACATCAACAAAACTGTGTTTCTGCGGCCACTGACCCCAACACTGGACGGCCCGCCCCTAAGCCTGCGCCGTCAGATGGGGTTGGCCCGCAGCCAGGGCCAACGCCCCGAACCGCAGCTTTGTTCCGGGTGGTTTCTGGAGCCGGTGCATCGGGCCGAAACCCCGCTGTGGATCTGGGGCGCGGGCCATGTTGGGCAGGCGCTGGTCGATGTGATGGCGCCTTTGCCGGACCTGGATATCACCTGGGTGGACACCGCTGCCGCACGCTTCCCGGACCATATCCCCGACCGGGTGACGCAACTGCCAGCAGCCGACCCTGCCCGTTTAGTAGGCCATTGCCCTGAAAATGCACATCATTTGGTGCTTACCTATTCCCATGAGCTGGATCTGGCGCTATGCCACGCGATATTGCAGCGGGGCTTTGCCTTTGCCGGGTTGATCGGGTCAGCCACCAAATGGGCGCGGTTCAGGTCGCGGTTGGCCAATTTGGGCCACCGGCCCGATCAAATCGCAAGGATCACCTGCCCGATTGGCGACCCAGGCCTTGGCAAACACCCCCAGATGATTGCGGTTGGGGTGGCGAGCGCTCTCTTGCGCCAAACGGCCACCGATGAGTTAAAGAAGGACAGACGCGCGTGACACAGCCTCTCCTGAGCCTCCAGGGCCTGACCAAGGCCTACCCCGGGGTGGTCGCCAATGACGCGGTTTCCTTTGATATCGGCGCAGGAGAGGTTCACGCATTGCTGGGCGAAAACGGCGCCGGCAAATCCACATTGGTCAAGATGATCTATGGGCTGGTCAAACCTGACAGCGGCCGCATGGTGTTGCGCGGACAGGCCTATGCCCCCAGCGAACCCCGCCAGGCGCGCGCAGATGGCATCGCCATGGTGTTCCAGCATTTTTCGCTGTTTGATGCGCTGAATGTGTCGGAAAACATCGCCCTTGGCATGGAAAACCCGCCGCCGATGCGCGATCTGGCAGAGCGTATTCGCGCGGTGTCGGAAACCTACGGGTTGCCGCTGGATCCATTTCGCACGGTTGGCGATCTGTCTGCGGGGGAACGCCAGCGAGTGGAGATCATCCGCTGCCTGCTGCAGGATCCCAAACTGCTGATCATGGACGAGCCGACATCCGTTCTGACCCCGCAAGAGGTGGATATCCTGTTTCAGACCCTGCAGAAGCTGCGGGCCGAGGGCACCTCGATCCTTTATATTTCGCACAAGCTGGAAGAGATCCGCACGCTCTGTGATCACGCCACCATCCTGCGGCTGGGCCGCAATGTAGGCGAATGTATCCCAGCCGAGACCTCGGCGCGGGACATGGCGGAAATGATGGTCGGGACCGCTTTGCAGACCCCGGCGCGCGCGGATCGCGATCTGGGGCCCGTCGCGCTTGAAATTTCCGATTTGTCCGTCCCCGCCCCATCGGCCTTTGGCACCGCGTTGAAGGCGGTGAACCTGTCGGTGCGCAAAGGCGAGATCCTCGGCATTGGCGGCGTTGCAGGCAACGGGCAGGACGAGCTGCTGTCGGTTCTGTCGGGCGAGACACCCACAGCGGCTGCCGCCGTGCAGATGCATGGCGAGGCCATCGGCCATCTGGGCCCGGTAGCACGGCGGCACCTGGGTCTGCTGGCGGCACCGGAGGAACGGCTGGGCCATGCCGCAGCCCCCGATATGAGCCTGACGGAAAACGCCATGCTGACCGCCGCCGCCCGCAAAGGGCTGGTGCAGAAGGGCTTTCTGAAATGGGGGCTGGCGACAGAGTTTGCAGAAAAGGTGATCGCCAGCTTTGATGTGCGCACGCCCGGGCCCCAGAATGCCGCGCGCTCGTTGTCTGGCGGCAACCTGCAGAAATTCGTGATCGGCCGGGAAGTGCTGCAGCAGCCTGATGTCTTGGTGGTGAACCAGCCGACCTGGGGCGTGGATGCTGCTGCCGCTGCCGCAATCCGCCAGTCGCTGCTGGATCTCGCCGCAGCCGGGGCGGCAATTGTTTGCATCAGCCAGGATTTGGACGAGTTGATGGAAATTGCCGACCGATTTGCGGCCCTGAACGAGGGCCGACTGACCGCGCCACGCCCGACTGCGGGTCTGAGCGTGGATGAAATCGGCCTGATGATGGGCGGTGCCCATGGGATGGAGGTCGCGCATGTCTAGCGCTGCAGCCCTCCGGATCCTCGCAAGTGGCAGCGCGTGCCGTCCGGTCGGGGCAATGAGTATTTTTGGAAAGATGACAGGCAGGCAGACGCAGATCTGCGCCCAGGGGGAATACCAGGGATGATCCGGTTAGAAAGAAGACCACAGCCCTCACCGATCTGGTCGATGGCGACGCCTTTGGTGGCGGTGCTGGCCACGATGATTGCAGGTGGGCTGTTGTTTGCGGCTCTGGGCAAGAACCCGGTCGAGGCGATCCGCACCATTTTCTGGGATCCGTTGTTTGGGGAGTTTGCCTTTTACTACCGGCCACAGCTCTTGGTGAAGGGCGCGCCGCTGGTGCTGATCGCGATTGGCCTGTCGCTGGGCTTTCGTGCTGGTGTCTGGAACATTGGCGCCGAGGGTCAGTACATCATGGGGGCGATCTGTGGCGCCGGTGCAGGGCTTGCGTTCTATCCCACCGAATCTGTGTTGATCTTTCCTTTGATGGTGCTGGCGGGCGGCCTGGGCGGCTGGGCCTGGGCAATGATCCCGGCGGTGTTGAAAACCCGCTTTGGCACCAATGAAATCCTGGTCTCACTGATGCTGGTCTATGTGGCGGAGCAGTTTCTGGCCTCCGTCTCTCTGGGTCTGTTGAAAAACCCCGAAGGCTTCGGCTTTCCGGGATCGCGCAACCTGCAATCCTGGGACAGCGCCCATAACGCGGAGCTGATCGCGGGCAGCGGCCTCCACTGGGGCGTTGTGGCTGCGCTGATTGCGGTGATCTTTGCCTATGTGCTGCTGAACCGGCATATGCTGGGCTATCACATCCGGCTCAGCGGTGAAGCACCGCGCGCTGCGCGGTTTGCCGGGGTAAACCCCAACCGTCTGGTGTTGTTCTGCTTGGGCCTGTCGGGCGCGCTGGCCGGGCTGGCAGGCATGTTCGAGGTCTCTGGCCCCTCGGGTCAGATCTCGATCGATTTCAACGTGGGCTATGGCTTTACCGCCATTATCGTGGCCTTCCTCGGCCGGCTGCATGCCTTTGGCATCCTGCTGGCAGGCGGGTTGATGGCGCTGACTTATATTGGCGGGGATATCGCCCAGTCCAACATGGGCCTGCCTTCGGCAGCGATCCAGGTGTTCCAGGGGATGCTGCTGTTCTTCCTGCTGGCGCTGGACCTGCTGACCAACTTCCGCATCCGCATTGGCCAACCGGAGGTGGCGTGACATGGATCTGTCTGCAATCAACCCCGTCCTGCTCATTGCCTCGCTGATGGTGGCCGCAACCCCGATCCTGATCGCCGCGATCGGTGAGTTGGTCGTGGAGAAATCCGGCGTTCTGAACCTGGGCGTCGAAGGCATGATGATCGTCGGCGCCATCGCGGGTTTTGCCACCGCGGTGGAAACCGGCTCGCCGCTCTTGGGCTTTTTTGCGGCCGCCTTTGCCGGAGCGGCACTGTCAGTGCTGTTTGGCTTTCTGACCCAAGTGGCCCAGGCCAATCAGGTCGCCTCCGGTCTGGCGCTGACGCTGTTTGGGCTGGGGCTGTCGGCCTTGATGGGGCAATCCTATGTGGGGGTGAAACCGCCGCAGATGAGCGATATCCACATCCCCGTCCTGAGCGATTTGCCGGTGATTGGCCCGATCCTCTTTGGCCATGACATCATTCTCTATTTCGGCCTGGCGCTGACCGCTGCGGTCTGGGCCCTGCTGAAATTCTCCCGCGCGGGGCTGGTGTTGCGCGCGGTCGGGGAAAACCACGATGCCGCCCATGCGCTGGGTTACAAAGTGGTCCGCATCCGCCTGATGGCGATCCTGTTTGGCGGCGCCTGTGCGGGCATTGGCGGTGCCTACATCAGCCTGATCCGGGTGCCGCAATGGACCGAAGGCATGACTGCAGGCGTGGGCTGGATCGCGCTGGCGCTGGTGGTCTTTGCCAGCTGGAAACCCTGGCGCGCGCTGCTCGGGGCCTATCTCTTTGGCGGGGTGACGGTGGTTCAGCTGAACCTGCAGGCCGCAGGCGTTGCCATCCCGGTAGAGTATCTGGCAATGTCGCCCTACGTCATCACAATCGTCGTGCTTGTTATCCTTTCTGCGGACAAGAGCAGCGCACCTGCCGCGCTTGGCCGCAATTTCCACGCCTCCCGCTGATAGGGCGGGGGGCGCTCATCGTCCAGGGCCCTCTCCTGGGCGTCACTACCAAAACGGGGAGTCCGTAAAGATGAAATTGAACACACTGCTGACAAGCGCCGCTGTCGCGCTTGGCCTGGCAACCGGTGCACTGGCCGCAGAAGACAAGACCAAAGTGGGCTTTGTCTATGTGGGTCCGGTCGGCGACGGTGGCTGGACATATGAACACGATCAGGGCCGCAAGGCCGTGGTTGCGGAGTTCGGCGATAAGGTCGAAACCGTCTACGTCGAAAACGTGGCAGAAGGCCCAGACGCCGAACGCGTCATGACCCAGATGGCGCTGGAAGGCGCGGATCTCATCTTCACCACCTCTTTTGGTTACATGGATCCCACCATCAATGTTGCCAAGAAATTCCCCAACGTGAAATTCGAACACGCCACGGGCTATAAACGCGCTGACAACGTCTCCACCTACTCCGCCCGCTTCTACGAAGGCCGCGCGGTGCAGGGCCACATCGCAGGCCAGATGACCGAGAGCAACATCATCGGCTACATCGGCTCCTACCCGATCCCCGAAGTGATCCGCGGCATCAACTCCGCTTATCTGCACGCCAAAGAAGTGAACCCTGACGTCGAGTTCAAAATCGTCTGGGCCTTCACCTGGTTTGATCCCGCCAAAGAGGCCGATGCGGCCAAAGTGCTGATCGAACAGGGCGCTGACGTGATCCTGCAGCACACCGATTCCACCGCGCCACAGGCCGCCGCGCAGGCTGCAGGCGACGTGATCACCTTTGGTCAGGCATCGGATATGGCGGAATACGGCCCCAAACCGCGGGTTTCCTCCATCATCGATGACTGGGCGCCTTACTATATCGCCCGTACTCAGGCGGTGATGGATGGCACCTGGTCCACCAGCGACACCTGGAATGGCATCGGCGCTGGCATGGTGAAAATCGGCGAGATTTCCGACGCCGTTCCCGCAGAGATCAAAGCCTCTGCCCTGGCGCTGAAGGCCTCGCTGGCCGATGGCTCCTACCATGCTTTCACCGGCCCGATCAAAAAGCAGGACGGCTCCGACTGGCTGGCAGCGGGTGAAACCGCGGATGACGGCACTCTGGCTGGCATGAATTTCTATGTCGAAGGCCTGGACGGCGACATCCCGCAGTAAACCGCGCGGATTGACATCCTGAACATCAGCAAAAAGGCCCGCCACATTGGTGGGCCTTTTTCTATCGGGCGATTGTTCTGGGTCGTTTCACCCCCGCCGCAGACGGCTGCCGCTGATATCGGGGGCACTCCCATGTCCCCTCATGGGCCGGATCTCAAAGCGCGCGGTGCCCTGCCCGTCATCTTTCCAAAAATACTCAAAACACGGCGCTCGCCCCGCTGCACTTCAGCTGCGGTGAAACACCTGTAGCGCCAGCAACACGCGCGAGGTGGCTGTGACGAGGCAGAGCGCCCCAAACACCCAGGCCAGCGGGGCAAACCAGCCAGGAAGCAGGCACAGCAGCACAAAAAAGCCGATGGTCTCTGCGCCCTCCAACAGACCGCCAGTGAAATAGAGCGTTTTCACACCGCGTTCCGCGCTTTGCATCTGGTGTTTTTCCGCCAGCACCGCGTAGCCCAGAAAACTGGTGCCATTCACATAGAAGGTCAAAAGCAGAAAGGCCCCCGCCAGCCCGTTTTGCGCCGGATCCGCCAGCACAAAGCCAAAGGGCACAGCGCCGTAGAACAGGAAATCACAGGTAATATCGAGGTAGCCGCCAAAATCACTGGGCTCACTGGCGCGCGCCACAGCCCCATCCAGACCATCCGCCAGACGCGACAGCAACAGGGGCAGCAGCGCCAGACCAAATTGGCCAAACGCAATCAATACCGCCGCCAGCAACCCCAGACCAAGACCCAGAAGGGTCACCTGATTGGCGGTGATCCCGGAGCGGGCGAGCATCCGGCCCTGGGCGTTTAGAACCGGATCGATGAGCGGGCGTATCTTTTTGTCAAACATACCTGTGCCTACCCCCTGACCGGCGTCTTGACCACTCACATTTGCGCCACGGCGCAGCGCGGCACGGGTCTTTGCCTGCCTGCAACCTTGGGTGCATTTTGGGGCTTTTTCTCCCGCCGGTCCCGTGCCACGCTGCCGGGTATGAACAGCGATTTGATCAGCCTCGACGGCACCCCCGCCAGCGCTTTGGCCTTTGGCACTATGCAATTTGGCGGCCGCGCCGATGCCCAGCAATCCGCGCAGATGTTTGCCGCTTGCCGCGCTGCGGGCCTCACCCATTTTGACACGGCCTGGATCTATACCGATGGCCACAGCGAAGAGATCCTGGGCCAGCTGATCCGGGAGGAACGCGACAGCCTGCTGATCGCCACCAAAGTCGCCTACACCGGCGGTGCGGGCGCGGCCAATATCCGCAGCCAGTTGGATCAATCGCGGGCGCGGCTGGGGCAAGATATGGTCGATATCCTCTATCTCCACCGCCATGATCCCGAAACAGATCTGCGCGAGACACTGGCCTGTCTGGCCGAACTGCGCGCCGCTGGGCAGTTTCGCTATCTCGGCCTGTCGAATTTCGCCGCCTGGCAGGTGATGAAAACGATCCTGATCGGACAGGAATTTGATCTGCGCCCGACGATCCTGCAGCCGATGTATTCCCTGCTGAAACGTCAGGTCGAGGTGGAAATCCTGCCGATGTGTGCCGACCAAGGCCTGACGGTTGCGCCCTATTCGCCGCTGGGTGGCGGGTTGCTCACCGGGAAATATGCCAGCCGCCCGCTGGAAGGCGGCAACCGCGGCCGTCTGGACGAGGACCCGCGTTACCGCGAGCGCTATGGCCAGGGCTGGATGATGGAGAGCGCCACAGCCCTGGCGGAACTGGCGGCCGAACTGGGCGTCGCGCCGGCCAGCCTCGCCGTGGCCTGGGCCGCAGGCTATGGGGCATACGGGACCCAAGAGGGGGCCGGGGATGGCGGGGCGCATGTTACGCCGATCATCTCTGCCCGTTCGCTGGAGCAGCTGCGCCCATCGCTGGCGGCGTTGCAGATTGATCTGACGCCAGAGCTTTATGCCCGGATGTCGGCCCTGTCGCCGCGCCCGGCCCCGGCAACCGACCGTCTGGAAGAGCAGACATGACGCAACAGCACATAGATGTGCTGGTGATTGGCGGGGGGCTGGCTGGGCTCAGCGCCGCGGCGGCCCTGCCTGATACCATGTCAGTGCAGGTGATCGAGATGGAAACCGCCCCCGGCTATCACGCCTCGGGACGCTCTGCTGCGATGTTTGAGGCGGAGTATGGCCCTGCCCCGGTGCGGGTGCTGTCGCGCGCGAGCGAAGCCCATCACCGAAACAATGGCTATCTCAGCCCGCGTGGCATGATGCTGGTGGGCAGCCCCGCGCAGGCAGACGAGTTTGCTGCGGATTGCGCCACCCTGTCGATGACCGTGATTCCCGTGGAACAGGCGGTGCAGATGGTGCCGGATCTCGACCCAGAGAAGATCGGGTTTGCCGCCTATCACGACACCGCAGAGGATCTGGATGCGGATCGCCTGCTGCAGGATTTTGCCAAGGAGCTGCGCCGCAAGGGCGGCACCCTGCGCACCGGCGCACAGGTGACCGCGATGCGCCGACTTGGGCCAGATGAGTTGCAATCTGGCGAGTTAAAATCCGACGATTTGCAATCTGGCCAGGCTGGGGCTCATGTGGGATGGGAGGTCACGATTGCGACCCGATCCGGACAGGAACAGCTGCGCGCGACCTATGTGGTGAACGCCGCAGGTGCCTGGGCCGATGACATCGCCCGACTGGCAGGGATCGCCCCCATTGGGCTGCAACCCAAACGACGTTCGATGGCGCGGTTGCCTGCCCCGGCAGGCCATGACGTCAGGGACTGGCCGATGATCATGGGCGTGAGCGAGCGCTGGTATGCCAAACCCGACGCGGGCAAGCTGTTGGTGTCCCCCGCAGATGCAGATCCGATGCCGCCACAAGACGCCTATGCCGATGACATGGTCCTGGCCGAGGGGCTGGCGCGCTATGAGGCGGTGATGCGCACGCCGGTGACGCGGGTGGAACACAATTGGGCGGGGCTGCGCAGCTTCGTTGCCGATGGGGTGCCCGTGCTGGGCCCCGATCCCGTGGACCCATCGTTTGTCTGGTGCGCAGGCCAGGGCGGCTATGGCGTGCAATCCTCACCAGCGGCGGGACGGTTGATCGCAGCCTTGATCACGGGTCAGCCCCCCGAGATCGACGCTGCCACTGTTGCCGCGCTCAGCCCTGCCCGGCTGCATCGACCTGATTTGGAGGCCTCTGCCTGATGGTTTTGCGCTCTGTTCCCGACACGGCATCCGTTGCGGCCCCGGCTGCGGCGGACGAGCCTGACAAGCTGTTTTCGCCTTCTGCCGCGCGCAATCTGGCGCCGATTGCCGATGTGATCGCCAGCATTGCCCCGCCCGCAGGCGACCCCCGCCCCATCGCGCTGGAAATTGCCAGTGGCACCGGGCAGCATATCGTAGGCTTTGCCGCGCGCTGCCCACATCTGCGCTGGCAGCCCAGCGAAATCGACCCCCGGCGCCGGGCCAGCATTGATGCCTTCGCCGCAGAGAGCACATTTGACATCGCCCCTGCCCTGCATCTGGATGCGACCGATCCCACCTGGCCCGCTGATTTTGGCCGCTATGATCTGATCACCCTGTGCAACCTTCTGCATTTGATCAGCGCAGCAGAGGCCGAGATGGTGATCCGCAATGCCGCGGCCCATCTCGCACCGCAGGGCCGGTTCATGATCTATGGGCCTTTCATGCGCGACGGGCAGCTGACATCAGAGGGGGATCAGACGTTCCACAATGCGCTGGTCGCCCATGATCCGGAGGTTGGCTACAAGGATGTCAGCACTGTCGCCGATTGGCTGACGCAGCACGGTCTGCAGCTGGAACAGACGCTGGAACTGCCTGCCAACAATCTGGCGCTGGTCGCCGTCGCACCCGCGGCTGGCCAGGGAGACTGAGCGCCAGGCCATGAGCAGCGGGCCATGCGCACCGGGCCATGAGCGCCGGGAAATGACCGCTGCATGCTGCGGCAAAAATCTTTGTGCGCAGACCGCATCCTTTTACCGAAAATTAGAAGCATCCCTTCGATAGTTCCCTCAACGCATTTGCCTCAAATGAAGGGAAAATTGAAAGTTGCTTGAGACCCAATCGCCTGTCACCGATGCCACCAACGCCCTGATCGCCGGGGCCACACCGCCGAGCGAAACAGCCGATCAGCTGGTGGCGCGCGCGAAATCCGCCTCTCTCGCTGATGGCGGGCTGCAGACCTCCGAGCTGTTGGAGGCGGCGCTGGCACAGGATCCGCTCCACCACGAAGCGCAGATCCTGCGGGAACGGCTCTATCAGACCTTTGTGCCGCGCTGGCATTTTCCGATGCTCGCCGATCAGGCCCGCAATGAGGCCTATGCCGCCGCCATCGCGGCCAAGGTCCGTCCCGGTGACATCGTGCTGGACATCGGCTGTGGTGCCGGGCTGACCGCCATGCTGGCGGCGCGGGCCGGAGCGCGCCATGTTTATACCTGCGAGCAACAGCCGCTGATTGCGCAGGCCGCGCGACAGGTGATCGCCGACAACGGGCTGAGTGACCGGATCACAGTGATCAACAAGTGGTCGCATGACATCGTGCTGGGCCAGGATATGCCCGGACCCGCCGATGTGGTGATTTCCGAAATCGTTGACACCGTGCTGTTGGGCGAAGGGGCGTTGGCCACATTGACCCATGCGATGGCCGCTCTGGCAAAACCTGCGGCCCGCGCAATCCCCGAATCCGGGCGCCTGCTGGCCCAGCCGATTGAGGCCCCGCATCTGGCGCAACAATGGCAGCCCCCCGTGGCCGAAGGGTTTGATCTGCGGGCCTTCCACCGCTTTGCCAATGTGGCGCAGCTGACGCCCGGCGAGTTCGAGGCCAGCCCGCCGCGCTCTCTGGGACTGGGGCAGCCCTTGTTCACCTTCGACTTCACCCGCCCCAGCATTGAGCCTGCGGCCAAGGCCGCCACATTGACCTGCAACATGCCGGGCACGGCCCATGCGGTTCTGGTGACCTTTGACATGCAGCTGGCACCGGGCATTTCGGTCAACAATTCCATCGCCTCGGATGGGCATTGGGGGCGGACGGCCTTTTTGCTGGACAGCCCCCGCAGGGTCACACCGGGCGCAGAGCTTGCGGTTCTGGCGCAGCATGATGCCGCAGAACTGAGCCTGACCATCGCACCCGCCCCCGCAGAGACCACTGCAGAGGCAGCCCTGCCAGCACAGCCCGGACTGGCAGAACCCGGCGCGGTCTGGCTTGCGCCGCAGTGGAGCGTGCCTGCACATGAGCAGGATGCAGCGCTGTCACAGGATACGACAGAGCCACAGGATACCGCCGATTTCTGGACGCCCACGGCACCGCCGCCCCACGGCCTGCCCCCGGCCGCGGTACATTGATCGCACCGGAACCAAAGCCCCAATAAACAAAGCCCCGACCAATCTGGCCGGGGCTTTTTCATCAGGTCATTGCGGGAACATCAGCCCCCGCACTGCCAGTTGAGCCGGGTAATTATCCGTTGACGCGGATGGTTTCGTTCTTCGGATCATAGGGGCTGTCGCAGGTGACGACCGCATCCCACAGTTTGTCCTGGATCTTCACCTTCAGCTTGGTGCCTTCAACCGCATCCTCGGGACGCACATAGCCCATGCCGATCGACTTCTCGAAGGCCACGGAGTAGCCACCGGAGGTCAGACGGCCCACGCGGGTGCCATCTTCGGTGTAGAGCGCTTCGCGACCCCAGGGGTCTGCATCGCTTGGACCGTCGATCAGCAGGGTGCAGCATTTGAAGCGCACACCGGTTTCGACCATTTTGTCCTTGCCGTTGAAGTCTTTCTCCAGATCGACAAAGCGTGGCAGATCCGCCTCGAGCGGGGTGGCGTCACGGCCCAGTTCGTTGCCGAAGGCACGGTAGGATTTTTCCTGACGCAGCCAGTTCTGAGCCCGCGCACCGACCAGCTTCATACCGTGCTTTTCGCCCGCTTTTTCGAGCAGATCGAACAGGTAGTTCTGCATCTCGATCGGGTGGTGCAGCTCCCAGCCCAGCTCACCGGTGTAGGCCACGCGGATCGCATTGACCGGGCACATCCCCAGTTCGATCTGACGGGCCGACAGCCAGGGGAACCGCTTGTTGGACAGCGCGGTTTCCGGATCGGCATCCACGATCACCTCTTTCAGCACATCGCGGGATTTTGGTCCTGCGATGGCGAACACGCCCCATTGGGTGGTGACGTCCTGGATTTCGATGTAGCCGAACTCTTCCATCTTGTCCTCAGCCGCCTTGCGCAGGAAGTCGGCGTCATATTCGGACCAGGCACCGGCGGAGACCAGATAGTAGTTGTTCTCGCCGTTGCGCACGATGGTGTATTCGGTGCGGGTGGTGCCAAAAGCGGTCAGAGCGTAGGTCAGGTTGATGCGACCAACCTTCGGCAGCTTGTTGCAGGTGAACCAGTCGAGGAACTGGGTGGCACCGGGGCCTTTGACGACATGTTTGGTGAAGGCGGTTGCGTCGATGAGGCCAACACCTTCGCGGATCGACTTGGCCTCTTCGACGGCATACTGCCACCATTTGCCGCGACGGAACGACCGGCTCTCTTCGTCGAAGTTTTCAGCCGCATCCAGCGGACCGTAGTAGTTGGGACGCTCCCAGCCGTTGACCCAACCGAACTGGGCACCGCGGGCTTTTTGGCGATCAAACGCTGGCGCTGTGCGCAGCGGACGGGCGGCAGGGCGCTCTTCGTCGGGGTGGTGCAGAATGTAGACGTGGTCGTAGCACTCTTCGTTCTTGCGCGCCGCGAACTCGGTGGTCATCCAGTTGGAGGAATACCGTTTCGGGTCCAGCGAGGCCATGTCGATCTCGGCTTCGCCGTCGACCATCATCTGTGCCAGATAGTAGCCGGTGCCACCCGCAGCGGTGATGCCGAAGGAGAAGCCTTCCGCCAGCCACATGTTGCGCAGGCCCGGTGCAGGACCAACCAGCGGGTTGCCATCAGGCGTGTAGCAGATCGGGCCGTTGAAATCATCCTTCAGACCGCTTTCCTCACAGGACGGCATCCGGTGGATCATCGCCATGTACTGGTCTTCGATCCGCTCCAGATCGAGCGGGAAGAGATCGGCACGGAAGCTGTCTGGCACGCCATGTTCAAAGCAGGCCGGTGCGTTTTTCTCATAGACGCCCAGGATCCAGCCGCCGCGCTCTTCGCGCACATAGGATTGCGCATCGGCGTCACGGATAACGGGGTGCTCGGGGTTGCCCTCTTCGCGCCATTTCTGCAGGCTTGGGTCCACATCGGTGACGATGAACTGGTGTTCCACCGGAATGGCCGGGATCTTGATGCCCAGTTTCTTCGCGGTGCGCTGTGCGTGGTTGCCCGAAGCGGTGACGACGTGCTCGGCAGTGATCACGACTTTCTCGTCGCTTTCCACCAGGTTGCCACCTTTTTCGACCATCTGCGTGCAGGTGACTTCCCAATGGGTGCCGGTCCAGTGGTATTCGTCGGCCTGCAGTTTGCGCACGATTTCGACACCGCGCTGACGCGCACCTTTGGCCATCGCCTGGGTCACGTCGGCTGGATTGATGTAGCCATCTTCGGTGTGATAGATCGCGCCCTTCAGATCCTCGGTGTTGATCAGCGGCCAGCGGGCCTTGATCTCATCTGGGGTGAGCCATTCGTATTTGACGCCACAGGTTTCCGCTGTGGAGGCGTAGAGCATATATTCATCCATACGCTCCTGGGTCTGCGCCATGCGCAGGTTGCCCACCACCGCAAAACCAGCGTTCAGGCCGGTTTCTTCTTCCAAAGTCTTGTAGAAGTCGACGGAGTATTGGTGGATGTGGGTGGTCGCATAGGACATGTTGAACAGCGGCAGCAGGCCGGCCGCGTGCCAGGTGGAGCCGGATGTCAGCTCGTCCCGTTCAATCAGCATCACATCGTCCCATCCCGCCTTGGCCAGGTGATAGGCAATGGATGTTCCGACGGCACCGCCGCCGACGACCAATGCTTTGACTTGGGTTTTCATGGGCCCACTCTCCCGAAATGATGACTCGTTGCCCGGTGTTATGCCTTGGCTGGCGATTTTGCTCCAAAGCCATCCGACCCAAAACATGACAAAACCGACCTAGGGCGTGCCTGATTGTCGGTTTCTGGACCCATTTGGCGGATTCTCTGATCCGTGGGCCGTATTTCGCCTTTGTTTGAAGCGGGATGAGCCTGCTGGGGGATTCCCCGGTTGGCGGACCAGTTGGTTCGGCTGATCGCGCGGGCCAACATGGCAGGCAGTTGCACAGGCCGTGGCGCAGGCAGTTGCACAGACAGTGGCACAGGCATGACACGAACAGTGGCCCAGCGCCACGGCAGAGCCATGGGCCCTGTGGCCTCTGGGAGGACAGGTCACCGGGTTTGGTTAACTGGGTTTGGTCAACTGGTATGCGGTTCAGTGGGATCCGATACGCCAGGACCACTTTGGTCGTTTGGGGTAGTCTGGGCAATCAGCCCTGCGCGGCAGGGATAAAGAGCAAAATGGCGGCCGCCAGAAGCGGATTTGGCCGACCCGATCCGGGCCGTACGCTGAACGTCGGTTGATGCGTGCCCGTGCCAATGGGCCCGTTTCCTGTGGCCGGGGGTGCCAAACCCCGACCCGTGATCATGATCAGCCACCACTATGGCAGATAAATCTGAGCGATCCCCAAAGCGTGCGTACGCTGCCCTGCAACACCCTGCAAATATAGCGCTGGTTAGGCTGGCCTTTGCGCTCTGTGCGTCCTGCGCGCCCGGCTAATGCGCCGCCAGCAAAGGCAGCAGCGATTGGCCAATCATCCAGAGGCTCAGACCGATCCAAGTGGCAGATAAGCCCCAGAACAGGATCGGATTGCGATGGCGGTCCACCGGGTCGATGAAATCCGCACGCCCCGCACGCAGGGCGGACCAGCTCCACATCAAAAACAAAAGCCCCCAGAACAACGGCAGGTCAAAAACCACCGCCAGCCAGATGCACAGCAAGCCAAGGGCAGCGCGCCATGGAACAGACCCCGTTGCGGATGCCCCCGTTGCGTTTGCGCCTGCGCTGCCACCGCCGGTTTGCGCAGGTCGATTGGGCCGCGCCGCCGCACCCGCATCAGCCTGCACCATGAAGGTCGCCCCCTGCTCGTCCGCGACCATCAAGCGGCCATCGGCGAGATCCACAGTCACCTCGCCCTGCTGCGCCGCCACGATCTGCTGGCTCAGCCCCAGGGAGGGCACGGCAAAACACGGCATCCAGTACCGGAACTTGCCGCGGATGTCTTCGGGCACCTCTTCGGCCTGGGCCACAAGACTGCCGTCAGGGTGACGGATGTCATAGACGGGCCACGGGCTGTTGCTGATCTTGTCGAACCGCCAGCCAAAGAGATCGCCATAAAAGCCAGATATTTGCGCAATATCCGGCAGATGATGATAGCGCCGCAACACATCACCCAGTTGAACTGCCTCCCCCTGAATCATGCCTGTTGGCGGGCGTAGACCCGGACCTTCGACCATGGTGAACCCCGCGCCTGCCGGATCACGCACCAGGGCGATCCGTGTTTGCGCGTCAAACGCTTGCGGCTCGATCTCGATGATGACCCCATCATGGGCGCGGGCAATGGCAACGCTGGCGTCGAGGTCTGCCACTTCGACATAGGACATCCAAAACGACGGCATGTTGATCTTCACCAAAGCCGCTGGCATCGGGAAGATCGCCGCCCGCGGCTGATCAGCGGAGACGGCAAAATCATAGTCGTCCGCCCCGCCGAAGGACCAATCAAACAGCGCGCTGTAAAACCGCCGGGCCTGGGGCAGATCAAAGGTGGACAGATCCGTCCAGATAAAATGTCCAACTGCCATGGTGGTGCCTCCGTGTCTTGGTGTTGAGGCAGAGCTAAGCACGTCCCTTGCGCGAGGAAAGAGACAATTCTTGCGATCCTTCGGACCGCTGGGGTGTTTGGTGACCTATGCGGGGTTTGGTGTGGGCTGGGTCATGCCCCACGCAGCCGCGCGGCGCCAGTGTAACCGCCGCTATGACGCAGCAGACCTCAATCGCACATCAGCGATCCGGCCCGGCGGACACAGATTTTGCCAGCACCCGTCACGGTGCGCCCCACGAAGGCTTCGCCCCCACGGCGCACGGTCACCGCAGCTGGGCGAGGCTGCGCATTGAGGCCTGGTTGCGCACTCAGGCCTGGTTGCGCATTGGGGCCAAGGTCTGCGCCCGTCTCTGGGTCAATCTCTGCACCCAATGTGGTCGGTCCCTCGGCGTCCAGAAGCGCACCAACGGTTCCGAACAAATCGCTTCCGGGCAGATTGCGCGACACGCCGCTGGCCACACCGTTCACCATGCTTTGCAGCAAGGTGCCGCGGTTTTCACCCGACGCTGTTTCGATCTGTGGCAGGTGCCGGGCGATGCGGTCTTCTGCGACGGATCTGTCTGGGTTTGCTGAAACCAATCGGGGCGCCGTCGGATCCTCTGCCGCCGAGGCCTGCGCTCCACCGGTTACGCGCTGCTGCAACAAAGCGGCATAGCCCTGCAGCGACAGCCCACCCCATTCGGCTCCGCGCAGACGGAGTTGGCGGTCGTAATCCACGCCGACAAGCACCAGCCCGCAGACCAGCGCGAATCCTGTAAGTGTCTTCAGTCCCATACGAAATCTCGACACAGGCAAAACAATTAAAGATTGAATAAACCGCCATTCGGGCAATTTTGAGGCATGACCATCGCGCGCAACTCCAACGATGCTTGGCTACAAGACCTTGAACAAAGATGCGCCAAGGAACAGCCGCTTACAGCTCCAGTATCTTACCGGGGTTAAGGATATTGTCGGGGTCCAGCGCTGCCTTGATTACGGCCATATAGCGGGTGGTCTCTCCCAGCTCCTGGGTCAGATAGGGTCGTTTGCCCTGGCCGATCCCGTGTTCCCCGGTGCAGGTGCCCTCCATGGAGATCGCCAGTTCATTGAGCCAGCCGACATATTCGTCCGCCTTGGCGCGTTCCTCGGCACTATCCATATCGATCAGCAGCAGCGCGTGAAAATTCCCATCGCCCACATGGCCCACCATCGGCGCAAGCAAGCCCAGATCCTCCGCCTTGGCGCGGGCCGCACTGACGCACTCCGCCAGGCGGGAGATCGGCACGCAGACATCCGTGGAAATGCCCTTCGCACCCGGGCGCAGCTGCAGGCACGCCCAATACATGTCGTGGCGGGCCTGCCATAGCTTGGTGCGTTCCTCTGCGGTGGAGGTGGCCACCGTGTCAAAACCACCAAACTCCTCTGCGATGGCTGCGAACATGTTGCTTTGTTCGACCACACCCGCTTCGGAGCCGTGGAACTCCAGAAGCAGCAGTGGCACTTCTGGCAGGTCCAGACCCGAATAAGCATTGGCTGCGCGCACGCTGAGCTGATCCAACAGTTCGATCCGGGCGACGGGGATGCCATATTGGATCGTCGTCATCACCGCCTGGCAGGCTTCGTCGACGGTGTTGAAGGCACAGCGCGCCGAGCGGATGGCCTCCGGAATGCCTTGCAGGCGCAGGGTCAGTTCGGTGATCAGGCCCAGGGTGCCTTCGCTGCCGACCAAGAGCCGCGTCATGTCATAACCGGCTGAGGATTTCTTGGCCCGCTGAGCGGTGCGAATGATGCCGCCATCGGCCATCACCGCTTCGAGCGCCAGCACGTTGTCTTTCATCGTGCCATAGCGCACCGCATTGGTGCCGGAGGCGCGGGTCGCGGCCATGCCGCCGAGCGAGGCATTGGCACCGGGATCAATCGGGAAAAACAGCCCCTGGTCGCGCAGATAGATGTTCAGCTGTTCGCGCGTCACCCCGGGCTGCACCACCACATCGAGATCTTCGGGATGCACCGCGAGGATTTTGTCCATGCGCATCATGTCGATGCAGATGCCACCGGCGGGCGCGTTCACATGCCCCTCGAGCGAGGTACCGGTGCCAAAGGCGATGACCGGCACAGCATGTTGGGCGCAGCAGCGCATGATGTCGGCAACTTCGGCGCTGGAGGTTGGGAACACCACCGCATCCGGCGCCTGATTGTGGATCCAAGTGGTGGTGTGGCCATGCTGGTCGCGGATGGCCTGCCCGGTTTGCAGCCGATCGCCGAATTGGGCCTGCAGCGCGGCAATCACGGTTTTGATTCCAGCCTCGTTGCGCGGCAGTGTCGTGGCTTGCACCATGGTGTTGTCTCCCCAGCCAGAACCGGGCAGCAGACCCAGCCATTGGCCCGCATCCTATGCCCCAGTCGGACAGGGCAGCAATACCCAGTTGATGGTATCTGCGCGAGACAGGCTGGCCGGTCGATGGTGATACAAGGCCACGGCAGCGAGCACCGGAAACACCAAACCGCACTCACACCAAACCGCGATCAAGGTCCGTCAGAAAGAAAACGCCCACCCTCTCAGGCAGGCGTCATCTGTTTTATTGGCCACGTTTATGCGCGGTGTTTGTTCGCCCAGTTCTTATTCACCAAGTGCGATGCCTTCGCGACGCGGATCTGCTGCGCCTTTGAGACCGTCACCGATTTCGATGACATGCAGACCCGAGGTCAGATCGCGGGTGTTCACCTCGAACCCCAATGCGGCCAGCGGCTGTTCAAAGGCGGTCGCCTCGGTGCCCGCTTCCAGATCATAGGTACCAAACCGGTTGACCAGATGTGGCAGGTTCACCGCCTGCTGCACGTCCATGCCCCAATCGGCCCAGGCGATAATGGTTTTGGCCACATAGCCGATAATACGGCTGCCGCCGGGAGAGCCAACGGCCAGCGCCGGTTTGCCATCTTTCAGCACGATTGTCGGTGCCATCGACGAGCGCGGCCGTTTGCCCGGCTCCAGCCGGTTGGCAATCGGAACGCCGTCACGATGGGTGCGGAAGGAGAAATCGGTCAATTCGTTGTTGAGCAGGAACCCCGCCGCCATCACCCGCGAGCCAAAGCCGTTTTCAATGGTGGTCGTCATCGACAGCACATTGCCGTATTGATCCACGATGGAGATATGCGACGTCGACGGGAACTCGATGGATTCGTCATCGGCCAGGTTCAGCGCGTGATCAAAGGTTGGATTGCCCGGGGCCACCTCGTCCAGTGCGGTGCTGCCGGACAGCAGGGTTGCGCGTTCCGCCAGATAGGTAGGCTCAACTAGACCCTTGGTTGGCACAGGCACAAAATCGCTGTCCGCCATGTAGCGACCCCGATCCGCAAAAGCGAGGCGCGAGGCGTCGCCGATCAAGCGCCAGGCCTCGGTGCTGTCTGCGCCCAGCGCTGCAAGATCATAGCCACCGAGCGTGCCCAGGATTTGCCCCACTGTCAGCGCACCCGAGGAAGGTGGGCCCATGCCGCAGGCTTCGAAGGCGCGGTAGGTGACACAGACCGCTGGGCGTTCTTTCACCTCGTAAAGCGCCAAATCCATGGCCGACAACAGCCCTGGGTTGCCTTCAGCACCGCGCACCGCCTGGGTGATCGCTTCGGCCACCGGTCCGGTGTAGAAACCTTGCGCACCGTTTGTCGCGAGATGGCGCAGAGTTTCGGCGTAGGCGGGATTGGTCAATGTGCTGCCTTCTGCCAGTGGCGCGCCACCGGGCAGGAAATAGGCTGCTGTGTCAGGCCAGCGCGACAGGCGCTCTGCGTCGCGGGCGATCAGCCCGGCCAGGCGGGGCGAGACCGCAAAGCCACCCTCGGCCAAGGCGATGGCATCGTCAAAGAGCCCGGTCCAATTGGCGCGTCCCCATTTGCGATGCGCCGCCTCCAGCAGGGCGGGCGTGCCGGGCGTGCCGACAGAGCGGCCGCCAACCACCGCATCAAAGAATTTCATCGGTTCGCCATTTTCATCCTGAAACAGGCGTGGCGTGGCCGCCAACGGCGCGGTTTCGCGGCCATCCAGGGTCGTGACTTCGCCGGTTGCGGCATCATACCAGACCAGAAATGCGCCACCGCCCAGACCGGAGGATTGTGGTTCAACCAGGCCCAGAACGCTTTGCACCGCAACCATGGCATCCGCAGCGGTACCACCGGCCCGCAGCACCTTGGCGCCTGCATTCACCGCAAGCGGATTGGCAGCTGCCACCATCCAATTGTCCGCAGAAACCGGGCGACCGGCGGCTTTGGCTTCAAGCGCGGCAGCGACCTGCGGGCTGATCTCGGCAAAGTTCTGAGCAACTGTGGCTGCAGCCCCTTCGGGCGCGACGGCATCGGCGGCCTCCTGCGCCTGCACCGCGCCGGCAGCAATAACGCTTAATAGAAATGCTGAATAACGCATCCTGTTCTACCTTATCGTAAAATGGCACCAAAATTGGTGCCACTCAACTTAGGGGAAAGCAGGCGCGTGAACAGGAAAATCCGCAGACACGGGTGAAACCGGCGGATTTTCGACCCTGTGAACGCATCACCCCGCCGGAACATCACCCTGCCAGAGTATTGAACCTGTCAGAGCATTGAGGGCACGACCTGATCGGGCGGACGGTGACCGTCCTCGTAGGTCTTGATGTTCAGCAGGACCTTTTCGCCCATTTCCAGACGCCCTTCCCAGGTGGCGGACCCCATATGCGGCAGCAACACAACATTGTCCAACTCCCGCAGGCGGGGATTGATGTCGGTGCCGTGTTCGTAGACATCCAGCCCAGCGCCCGCGATCTCACCCGCGCGCAACATCCGGGTCAGCGCATTTTCGTCGATCACCTCACCACGGGAGGTGTTCACGATCACGGCGTCTGGTTTCATAAGCTTTAGCCGCCGCGCGTTCATCAGATGAAAGGTCGATGGCGTCGAGGGGCAGTTGATCGACATCACATCCATGCGCGCGACCATCTGATCAAGGCTTTCCCAATAGGTCGCCTCGTAGCGGTCTTCGATCTCTGGCCGCAGGCGGCGACGGTTGTGATAATGCACCTGCATTCCAAACGCAGCGGCCCGTCGGGCCACGGCCTGACCAATGCGCCCCATGCCCAGAATGCCAAGACGCCGACCAGCTAGACGCCCGCCCAGCAACGCCGTCGGCGACCAACCGTCCCACTCGCCCTTTTGCATGATCGCAAGCCCCTCGGGGATGCGGCGCACCACCGCCATGATCAGCGCCATGGCCATATCCGCAGTATCGTCGGTCAGCACACCAGGGGTGTTGGACACCAGAATGCCCCGCTGGCGGGCCGTGGCCACATCGATATGGTCCACCCCGGCGCCATAATTCGCAATCAATCGCAGCTGATCGCCTGCCTGCCCCAAAAGCCCTGCATCAATGGTATCGGTGACCGTGGGCACCAGGACATCAGCCTCTTTGACCGCCGCCGTCAGCTCTGCCCGTGTCATCGGGCGATCATCATCGCGCAGGCGCACATCGAACAATTCGCTCAACCGGGTTTCCACTGGCTCCGGCAACCGTCGCGTTACAACAACACTCAGACGTTCTCTTGCCACTGCTGGTCTCCCTCACCATTGCAATTTTTGTCCCTTTTGGCATCGTGGCTCAGGACGCGGGCGGGCACAAGAACCATCCCGCTCACCGGTCGCTCTGGATTGGGCTTTCTTTGCAGCTGCCGCT
The DNA here is from genome assembly GCF_022825805.1 of Phaeobacter sp. GTDB lineage: Bacteria > Pseudomonadota > Alphaproteobacteria > Rhodobacterales > Rhodobacteraceae > Phaeobacter. The sequence goes on along the minus strand of NZ_JAJDWC010000003.1, from coordinate 10,982 downwards.
GACCCGGGCACAGACCATGGGCATCGGCACACCGTCGGTGCCTGACAAGGGGCCGCATTACAAAGACAGGCCCGAACAGCCAGAGATCCGGTTTAAACAGGCAAACAAGAGCGACAGAAAGAAACGAGCAGGCAGTGACAATTGTAACGCCCTTTTTCCGGCGGCCCATTCTGGCCGGTGTGTGTGCGATGGTGATTGCTGTGATCGCCGCGAGCCAGGCAGCGCCCGTCGCCGCCAAAGGCGCGCGGGGACAGGTCACCAACCTGCCATTGCCACGGTTTGTGTCCATGAAAGCCGCCGAAGGCAATGTGCGTCGGGGGCCGTCTTTGACCCACAAGATCGATTGGGTGTTCAAACGGCGCGGCATGCCGCTGGAAATCACCGCGGAATACGGCCATTGGCGGCGCGTGCGGGACCGTGATGGCGCAGGCGGCTGGGTGCACTATGCGCTGTTGTCCGGCGCCCGGACTGTGCTGGTCGAAGAGGACATGCTGACAGTGCATGCCCACCCGAACCCCAACGCGCCGGTCACTGCGGCGTTTGAAATGGGGGTTGTGGCCCGGCTTGGCAGCTGCGAGCGGGACTGGTGCTCGATTTCTGCAGGCGGCTACCGCGGTTGGGCGCCAAAAGGCAAACTGTGGGGCGTCAAACCGGACGAGCTGCGCGACTGAAGACCGCAGCAGCGACCGTGTTTAGGTTCGCGTTTCACAGGGAACCACTGCGCAACGCGGCAACCGCCGGTCTTTCGCAGCGCTACTCTGATGCGGCCGCGCGAATGGCCAGATGGGTGCCACCAAGGTTGCGAAAGCTCTTTTGCCGGCAAGAAAACACCAGGATCTGCAGCTCATCGGCCTGCAAGGTGAGCGCATCAAACAACGCCTCGATCCGGCTGTCATCGGTATAGGCCAAAGCGTCATCCAGGATCACCGGAATGGCCTGCCCGGATTTTGCCAACAGCCGCGCAAATGCCAGCCGCACCAGCAGCGACAGCTGTTCCTGCGTGCCACCGGACAGCTGGTCGATGCTGTCCTGCACCACACCGCGTCCCAGATGCTCCGGCAGAACACTGTCGGCGTTGACCTGCAACTCGGCCTCTGGCCAGAGCCTGCGCACCAAGGGTTTCAGCTCGTGCATCAACGGGCCAAGATACTGCGCCTGGGCTCCGGCCTGCGCCTGATCCAACGCCTGATCCAGACGCTGCAGGGTTGCAATCTCAAACCGGATGGCGGCCAGAGCGGTTTCCTGCGCCGCCCGCTGATCGCGGATTTCGGCCAGTTGTTCTTCCACCGCATGGCTGGCGTGATGTTCGATTTTGGTGTCCAGAACCGCCAGATCCTGGGTCAGCGCCTGCAATCGCTGATGCGCCGACTGCTGGATTGAGCGCGCCCGCTGTGCGGTGGCCTGCGCCTGCTCAAGGTCCGGTGCCGCAGCCCGCAATGCCGCCAGCTGTTGATCTGCCGCAGCCACAGCGGCCTGACGCGTGGGCAATTCGTTCTGCAGATCGGCCAGTTGCTGCTCTGCCGCTGCAACATCAGGGAGGCCCGCCTCCGCACGGGTCAGGTCGGCGGCGGCGGCTTCGGCTTTGGCGCGGGCGGTTTGGCCCGCGTCGCGGGCCCTGTCATATTGGCTGCGTGTGGCGAGTTGCGTGGCCTCTGCCGTGCTTTGTGCCTGTTCTGTCTGCGCCAATTGCGCCTCCAGAGCGGAGCGGTCGGGCCCAGGTCCACCACCGCTATCAGCCTCGGCGTTATCAGCCTCAACGCTATCTGCGTCACCAACATCGGGCGCAGCGGCCCCGGACATACCGCCCCCGGAGGGTGGCAGGGGCAACGCGTCGCGCTCTGCCAGCAGCGCCTCACGCCCCTTCGGGGCCAAGAGGGCAAGCGTGGTTTCGCCATCCTGCAATCGTCGCGCAGCCTGCTGCCGGTCCTGGTGAGCGGCGCGCGCAGCCTCGACACTGTCGTATCCCGCGTCGGACAGGGCTGCATTCAGTGCAGCCGCCGCACCTGGCACCGCATCAGCGTCTGCGGACCGCGCGGGTTGCAGCGTCACGGTGGCGATCCCCGGCACTTCCAACGTGGCTCGATCTGCCAGCGCCCTCTCTGCCCCATCCGCCAGCGGCACCCCGTTCAGCTGCAATTGCAGCGCAGCACCCGGATGATAGCGCACCGACAGGGTCGCTGCCGCCGCATCGCGGGACTGGCGCGCCAGGCGCAGGGTGGACGCCAGTTCGTCAAGCTGTGCCATGGTCGCCGCATCAGGCCCCTGCCCCGCCTGCTGGCGATCTGTCGTCAGCGCCGCCTGCTGCCGGTCATACTCTGTCAGTCGCTGGGTTAGTTCGCGCCGGCGCGCCGCAGCCATTCGGGCGGTTTCCCATTGCATCGCGGCGGCCACCGCTTGGCGGGCAATCGCCACATCCTGCCGGGTCTGCGTCACCGCCTGCTCTGCGGTTTGCAGCTTGTCAGCCCAGTCCTTGGCCTTGGCGTCAGCCGTCGCGAGCAGTTGCACGGTTTCGGCCACCGCTGCGCGGGCGCGGTGATGTTCGGTGAGTTGCGCAGCCAGCGTGTCAATCTGGCCTTTTTGCTGATCGGCGCGCAATTGTGCCAGCTCCAGCGCATGGGCGGCGCGATCGCAGCTCTCGCGATGCTGCTCGGCCGTGGCGAGGGCCTCTTCGGCCTCCTGCAGGCGGTGGCGGCGGGCCGCAATCTCGTCAGGGTCCTGCAAATCGGCCTGTTCACGGCGCAATCGGCTGCGTTGATCCAGCAGATCGCGCAGATCCCGCACCTGATGGTCCAATTGCATTTCCTGATCGACCAGGTCCGCCAAACGCGCCTCGGCCTCGGCCAGGCTGCCGCCTTTGCGCGCGCTGCCACGGGTGGTGATCTGGCGATCCAGATCCGCTTTCACCTGCCGCCGCAGCCGTTCCATTTGCTGCCCGCCAGTGATCGTGCCGATTTCACCGCTGAGCGAGGACATCAAATCGCGCCGCGCGCCAAGCGTGTCTTTGGCATCGGCGAAATCGGTCAACCCCTGACGCACCCACAGCATGGCGGCGGGACCGTCATCTTTGGGAGCGGTGATGAGATCGCGCAGCCAGGCCTCTGCCGCGTCGGCCTGATGGATCAACGTGCCATCCTGCCAGATCTTGGCGCTGCCTTTGCCTGCGGATTTGGTAAAGGTCTTCGCCACCCGGTACTCTGCCTCATTATGCATGAGCGTAACCGAGATGTCCGGGTCACCACCGGCATGCGGCGCCAGTGCGCGAATATCCTTGTCCCAGGATTTGGCGTCTTTGAAAAACAGCGCATGCAGCGCATCAAAGATGGTGGATTTGCCCTGTTCGTTCGGCGCACTGAGCAGATTGAGCCCCGGGCTGATCCCCGCGATTTCAACCGGGTCGCTGAACCGGCGGACATTCTGCAGCCTGATCGACGTCAGCTTCATTCCGCGTCCTTTCGCACGAAGGCATAGAGCCGGTTCAAAGCCGCTGCAGCCACGGCCCGTTCTGGCTCTGCGGCGACAGTGTTCTGACTGTCGGCCAGCAGCTGCTCTGCCGCGACCCGCAAGGCGCCGCTGCGGGCGATCTGGTCCAGATCCTCGGCCCTGTGTTCGATCTGCAGGGCCGATGTATCGAGGCTGAGATGGTGAAACGCCGGGGCAACCTCTGCCGCCAGATCCATCAGGGCTGCATGCTGCGCCGCACTGACCCAACCGCGGGCCTGCAGGCGGATCAGCGTTCGGGTCCACTCGGCGCGCTCGGCAGGCAAGATCCGCTGCACCTCTGCCGCGACATCCGAAAGCGATGTCAACTCTAGCGTCAGATCACACCAATCAAACTGGCCCGTTTCGATGCGACGCACCCGTGGCGGCCGGCCTGGCGCGTCCAGTTCCACCAGCAAACAGCCCCCACGACCTGCGTGTTTGAACCGGTCGCGTTCTGGCGTGCCGCAATAGCGGCTGCGCGCATCAAGCTCGAACTCCCCATGCCAGTCGCCAAGCGCCAGATAGTCGAGCCGCGCGGTCTTGGCCCGGTCCGACGCAATGGTTTCCGCACCACTCTGGTCGCGATCAAAATCCAACACCGCTCCATGGGCCAGACCAATGCGCAGATCCCCATCGGGGCTGGGCGCCTGATCCATCCACGCGGTCCTGTCATGACCAGCAAAGCGGCGCATGCAAGGCGCAGGCAGCAGCGTGGCACCTGCCGCCATATGCACCGGCTCGGCCGATAACAGCAGATGTACGTTGGCTGATTTGTGCCGTGCCATTTCCGCCCAAAGCGGCTCTGCCGCGCCACTGTCGTGATTGCCGGGAATGATCCACCACTGCACGTCCACTACACTGGCCATGCTGGCCAGGGCCTGCCGGATCACCCGAGAGGACGGCGTTTCAGTGTCAAAAGTATCGCCTGCGACCAGCACATGGCTGACCGTTTCGCGCTGTGCGATGTTTGCAATCTGATCCAGGCTGGCCTGCCGCGCCAATTGCAGGGCGGCGCGGGTGTCTTCGTCGAACTGCCCGAACCTTTTGCCAAGGTGCAGATCAGAGCAATGAAGAAAACGCAAAGTCATATGACAGGCCGTCCTTTGAACATCACAGGAAGATCGCAGAGTGCGGCCAGGCTGGCCACACCAAGGGATTGAGTTGCAGAAGTGACAGAGCCGCCCATTGGCGTCAACGTATCCTGCGGCGGTGGCTGCGCCACACAGGCACGAGACACTGGCAACGGGACACTGGCAACGGGGCACTGAGTCGTGTGGTCTCCTGCTGCGATGTGCCTGTTATGACCATGTGAGAGCTGCCAATTGGAGCCAATCGGCACGGAAATGCGCCAAAAAACTCAAAACCGCGGCAATATGCATCCCAATATGCCGCAGCAGCCAATTGCGTCAGCGCGTCAGCTGTTTTACACGGGGGACCATACACATGGCTGCTCCCTGCGGATCTGCCAGCGTTTGTCCCACGGGATCTGCTGCGCGTTTCGTTCATGTCGCCCGACAGGGCCGGGATGCGGCCCCCCATCCATCCGGTGCGGCGCTTGACCGCTTACCCCAGTTTCCAATATCGCTGAAAAAAGGTTGTGAACTATGGCAGAAAATTCGACCCCAGACATTTTGTATACCATTGTAGACGAAGCGCCAGAACTGGCCAGCGCCTCGCTCCTGCCGATCATCCGTTCCTTCGCATCGGCGGCTGGTGTGTCTGTCGGCACCAAGGATATTTCGCTGGCGGGCCGCATCCTCGCGACCTTTGCCGATGCGCTGAGCACCGAGCAGCAGCAGAGCGACGATCTGGCGGAGCTGGGGCAACTGGTGAAAACCCCAGAAGCCAATGTAATCAAACTGCCAAACATCTCCGCCTCTGTGCCACAGCTGACCGCGGCGATTGCAGAGCTGCAGGCGCAGGGTTTTGCGGTTCCGGACTATCCGGCAGATCCGGCAACTGATGCGGAAAAAGAGATCCGCGCACGGTATGATGGCATCAAAGGGTCCGCCGTGAACCCGGTGCTGCGCGAAGGCAACTCCGACCGTCGGTCTGCCAAGGCGGTGAAGAACTTCGCCCAGAACAATCCCCATTCGATGGGCGCATGGTCTGCCGACAGCAAAACCAAAGTGTCGTCGATGCCAGGCAATGATTTCTATGCCAATGAAGTCTCTGCCACCATTTCTGCAGCCCAGGCCGGTAACGCGAAGATCGAATTCGTTGGCAAAGATGGCGCAGTCACCGTTCTGAAAGACAGCTGGCCGCTGGAAGACGGCACAGTTGCCGATGCAACCTTCATGTCGGCCAAAGCGCTGGGTGCCTTCCTTGCTGCTGCGATTGAAGACACCAAAGCAGACGGCACCATGTTCTCGCTGCACATGAAGGCCACCATGATGAAGGTCTCTGACCCGATCATCTTTGGCCACGCAGTGAAGGCATGGCTGGGCCCAGTCTGGGATCAGCACGGCGCTGCCATCGAAGCGGCTGGCGGCTCGGCAAACTCCGGTCTGGGTGCGGTTCTGGCAACCATTGACGGCATGGACAACGCCGATGCCATCAAAGCAGAGATCGCTGCACTGGACCGTCCGTCCATGTATATGGTCGACAGCGACAAAGGTATCACCAACCTGCACGTGCCATCCGATGTGATCATCGACGCCTCCATGCCTGCGGTGATCCGTGCGGGCGGCAAAGGCTGGGATGAAACCGGCGCCAAGGGCGACACCAACTGCGTGATCCCCGACCGCTGCTATTCCACCGTCTATGACGAAACCATCAACTTCTTCAAAGCCAACGGCGCGCTGGATGTGACCACTGCAGGGTCCGTTGCAAACGTTGGCCTGATGGCACAAAAGGCCGAGGAATACGGCTCCCACCCCACCACATTCGAGGCGCCTGCGGATGGCACCATCCGCATCGTGCTGGCCAACGGCGAAACGCTGCACGCCCATGAGGTCGAGGCAGGTGACATCTGGCGGTCCTGCACCGTGAAGAAGGCCCCGATCGAAAACTGGATCGAACTGGCGATGGACCGTCAGCGTCTGACCGGCTCTGAGGCGATCTTCTGGCTGGATGCAAACCGCGCCCATGACGCCGAGCTGATCAAATATGTAACCCCAGCGCTGGAAGCGGCACGCAAGGCCGACCTGTTCCAGATCCTGGCCCCGCGTGAGGCAACAGCCCAGTCGCTGAAAACCATCACCGCAGGCAAGGACAGCATCGCCATCACCGGCAACGTGCTGCGCGACTATCTGACCGACCTGTTCCCTATCTTGGAACTGGGCACCTCGGCCAAGATGTTGTCGATTGTGAAACTGATGAACGGCGGTGGTCTGTTTGAAACCGGTGCCGGTGGATCCGCGCCCAAGCACGTCCAGCAGTTGGTTGAAGAAAACCACCTGCGCTGGGACTCCATGGGTGAATTCTGCGCCCTGGGGGAATCGCTGAACTTCCTCGCCGACAGCAAGGGCAACGCCAAAGCGGGCGTTCTGGGTGCCGCCGCAGAGGCCGCAACACAGGGCATTCTGGACCACAACCGCTCCCCCTCGCGCAAAGTGGGTGAGCCCGACAACCGTGCCAGCCACTACTGGTTCGCGCGCTACTGGGCCGAAGCGCTGGCTGCTCAGGGTGATGATGCCGAATTGGCAGCACATTTTGCCCCGATCGCAGCGGATCTGGCCGCGCAGGAAGAGGCGATCCTGTCCGAACTGGCCGCTGTTCAAGGCCAGGCTGCGGATCTCGGAGGGTACTTCCACACGGATCCGGCCAAAACCGCTGCTGTCATGCGCCCCAGCAGCACATTGAACGCGATCATTGGCTGATCTTTGATCCAGCAGACAACAAAAAACGCCCGGGGCAGTCCCGGGCGTTTTGCATTTTGCGCCTGTGCTGGTGTGTTTTAGCCCCGGATTTGTCTCGCAGATCAGGCGCGTTCGCGCATCGCTATATCGGCGTCCGGATCCACGGCTGATGCAGCCCGAACAAAAGCCTGCAGGAGACGGCGCTGCGATCGCTGATGCAGGGCCAGATGCGGCGCCCAGTCCACCCCCAAACAAAAGGGATGATGCGGATCCTCAACCGCAAAAATCCGGCCACGCCAATCCTGTGCAACGCTCTGTAACCCCTCGCCGGGTGTGGCAATCGCCTGATTGTTGCGCACCCGGATCATCAGCTCCTCGACCTCGGTCAGCCGGTGCAACCCGCTATCCGCCGCGATTTTCACCGCATGACCCGATCTCTGCACCGCTGCGCGCGTCTGACTGCGCTGGCGCGGATCAACGCCATAGTGGGCAGCCGCATCGGGATGAAGCGTGCCACCGCGCGCCAGCGTCAACCATTGGCCACCGCCGTCCAGCGCCAAAACCGGCATCCGCCCCTTCGCAGCCTCTCGCAGTGCCGCAAGCCAACTGTCGGGGTCTCGGCCCGGTTCGCAGGCCCCTGCCGTGGTGTCGCCACAAACAATCAACCCGTCGACATCCTGCAGCAACGGGCCCGACTGTGCCGCAGGCATCGATCCGGCGGCAAAACCCACATGCTGCACCCGGACATGGGCACCGCATAAACGCAGGAACAAGGGCAACAGACCAAGGGGGGCACCGACAGCGGCAAGTATCTGGATGCAGGGTCTCATAGGCACCAACACCCGCGCCTGTCAGTGCAGTGGCACCCAGCGCAGGTAACTGCACCTGCCGACTTCTCACCGCGCGGGGCCCGTTGGTCGCACGCGCGCCGTGACCTGCGCCGCATTTGGTCCGGCACAGATGCAGGCAATCGCCCGTGACCAGAAACATCGCCTATTCCCAGGTCCGTTTTCATGCAGAGAACCTCCTCTACCCAACACATTTAAACAACCCATGGGTGAATAAATGGTTTCCAACTCATGAATCACAGGCTGCAGATGCCCCCGAAACCCAGCTGTGGCACGCCAGATCAACGCGCGCCCCACCAACGGGGGCAGACAGAAAAACCGCAGTCATTTCCAGACGGTTGACCTCCCGCCGCGGAGCCGCCACAAACTCTGCACCAGTCGGCGGCACATCCACAGGCTGTACCATAGATTCCAGCCAGACCCACAAGGCTCGGCCAAGGGACAAGAGACCCGCATCAGGAGGACCAAACAGATGACCGCATCCCCGAGCCCCTATGACGCCCGCCTGACCCGATTGCGCCAAAGGATGACACGGTCCCACACCGATCTGGTGGTGCTTGGCCCCTCCAGCCATATGATGTGGCTCACCGGCGTTAATCCACACGGCGACGAACGCCCGGTATTGCTGATCATCAGCCAAAGCCATGCGGGCTTCCTGATGCCGAAATTGAATGCCGATTCTGCCCGCAGCGCTACCAATCTGCCCTTCCACTGCTGGTCCGATGATGTCGGCCCCGATCAGGCGCTGTCAGATCTGCTGGCGGCCTGCGATGCCCAACGCCCCGGTCTGCAGGTGGTTTTGGATGAAACCATGCGCGCCGATTTTGCGCTGCGCCTTCTCGGCGCTCTGGACGCGCCACAGCATCGCTTCACCGACGACACGGTGGGCGCTCTGCGCGCCGTGAAAGAAGACAGCGAATATCAAAGCTTGAAAGCCGCACATCTGTTTAATGATGCGGCGGTGAAACAGGCTTTTGCCAGCCTCGAAACCGGGATGAGCGAGCGTGACGTACAGGCGATCCTGCACAGCCACTACAAAGCCAATGGGGCCAAGCCGGAATTCACCATCGTTGGCTTTGGTGCCAACGGGGCCTTCCCGCACCACCACACCGGAGACAGCACCCTGTCGCCGGGAATGGCTGTTCTGATCGACACCGGATGCCGGGTGCAGGGCTATCCCTCCGACATGACACGCTGCGGCTGGTTCGGCGCGCCGGATCCGGCCTATCTTGATGTCGCTCAGGTGGTGGAACAAGCGGTGCAAGCCGCCCTAGCCGCCGCACGCCCCGGCGCAGTCGCCGCCGATGTCGACCGTGCAGCCCGCGAGGTGATCACCGCAGCGGGCTATGGCGAGCACTTTCTGCACCGCACCGGCCATGGGCTTGGCGTTGACGTCCACGAACCCCCTTATATCACCGCAACCTCCAACGTTGTGCTGGAAGAGGGCAATGTGTTTTCCATCGAACCCGGGATCTACCTGCCCGGTCATTTCGGCGTGCGGTTGGAGGAGATCGTCATCCTGCGCCAAGACGGTGCTGAAATCCTCTCAGAGCTGTCACGCGATATCGCAATCGTTTCAGGCTGAGCCTGTGGCAGGGGGGCCTGCCAGCGATCCGTTGGTATGAGCTGCAGTCTTGGCCAGGGCCTGCGCTCCTCTCCAACCCACGTGTTTGCATAGACGCCTTTCGTCTCACCCCTGCGCCCACGTCCGAACGGCGCGCTCAAACATCTGGTCTCTAGCTGCAGGCTGCTCCATGCATTACGTATGTTGAGCAGCCCCATCGCCTTGCTTCAACCCGCCAGCGCAGATCGTGCATCGCCTTTATCGACCTGCAGTTGCAGCTGACGTTGAGGGCCGTGGACCCCTTCCCGATTGTCTAAAAATGTAGCCAAGAACAGACTATCGTTAAGGTTGAGTTCACCCCAAGAGTGCACCCTATAAGAAATGGGATAAGGTGAAAGCATGCTTGTAAATCAATCTTTAGGCCAACACACGCTGTCGCTTTTCTTGGACAAACCTCAGACAGCGCCAAATACAACTATGCGTCTGGTCGCTGATATGGCCCAAATAACGGTTCCGGAGGCTAGGCCCGTTGAAAAAACGGCCCCCAACAACAAGTCTGACGTGTCTCCGGAACAGCGCGAAATGCTGGACAGAGCAGAGCGCTACACGGACACCGCACGTCGCGCCAAATTGCAGGCAGAGTCACAAGCGCGCCATGACGCTGGCCTGAGATTTTACGCTCAATACGGGTACAAGCACCGACTGGACAAAGGCCTTATGATAGCCGATTCAATGGCCTCTCGACAGAAACCTGGCGAGGCTGCTTTTGACACCCGCCAGGACGCTCTGGGCCAACTCAGTAACCGTATGGCGTCGATCCGCACAAGCATGAGAGCACGGAACTTAACTGTGGATTTTGTGTCAGTTCCGCGGGAAGGCAACCCGCAATATGGAACAGCCTATGCTTGGAACAACTACACTCAAGAAACTGGGAAAGTTGCATTGTCGCAGCTTTCAGAACAGGAGCAGCAGATGGCTCATACAAAAAGAGCCCATGATATCGCTGTCACCAGAATGGACGTAAATGTTGCTGTTGCTGACCTGGCACGTAGCTTCGGGATTGGAAAAGAAGACGTTTTGATATGGGACGAAGATGGCGGTGTCAGCCTGGCAGATTTTGAAATCGTTTCCTCTCGGTACGGTAAGTTAGCCGAAGTAAAAGACGGACAGCTGTATGCCGCTCACGAGGACGGAAGCCTGCTACCGTTTTATGAGCGATGATCTCGGTCGCTATCTGATCGGAAAGCGCCCGCGTTGGGGCGGGGCTTTCTAAACTCCCACAATGTTTCC